>NZ_JBEYWQ010000002.1:0-337170 GCF_040644495.1 Microbispora sp. NPDC046973
ATCATCATCGTCAGGAACGCCTTGTCAAAGGCGGCGCCCTTGAGTCCTTCGAGCTGTCCTGCTCACCTCGGCTTCACAACCATTGGCCGATTTCCTGGCCGGGATTCCGGCTACACGACTGCCATCTCGTGTCAGTGGCGGAGTGGGAATCCCTGCAGGAGACTCTCGACATCCTCGCCGACCCCGGGATGCGCGCCGATCTCGTCGAGGCCGCCGCCGCCGAGGCGCGGGGCGATGTGACGACAGAGGAAGAGATGGCCGCCATCATGGCCGCTCGTCTCGGCAAGGCGAGTGCGTGAGCGACCGATACAGCGTCCTCCTCGCTCCGCCGGCACGCCGCGCCCTCAGCGGCGGTCTCCCGGAGGAGGTGGCCGCTGCCGCACGGGAGCTCATCACCGGTGCGGTAGCCCGTGAACCGTGGCGGGTGGGCAAACCCCTCCAGGAGCCGTACGAGGGGCTGTACGTCGCCCGGCGCGGAACCTACCGGGTGGTCTACCGCATCGACGAGGACAATCGCGCCGTGACGATTCAGACGATCAAGCACCGCCGGGACGCCTACCGGTTCTGAGCGCCTTTCAGTCCTCGGTCGCGATGCCCTCGGAGCCCGATGCGGGGTGCCGAGGGCATCCGCGCGACACGGGGCGGGACCGGCGTGCGGACAGTGCCCAGACGGCGAGGGCCAGGAGGCTGAAGGCCGCGCCGAGCAGGCAGACGGCGCCCCAGCCCGCGATGGCGTACACGGCGGTGGAGGCGAGCGCTCCCGCGGCGCTACCGGCCGAGTAGAAGATCATGTAACCGCCGATGACCCTGCTGCCCGCGTCGGGGCGGCGGTCGTAGATCATGCTCTGGCTGGTGACGTGGACGGCCTGCACCGCCAGGTCGAGCAGGATCGCGCCGAGCGCGAGCGCCCACAGGGACCGCTGGGTGAGGGCCAGGGGGATCCAGGAGATCGCGAGCAGGAGCAGGGCTCCCCCGGTGGTCCGCTCGCCGAGGCCGCGATCGTGCAGGCGCCCGGCCGGCGCGGCGACCGCGGCGCCGGCGGCGCCGACCAGGCCGAAGGCGCCGATGGCGGTGTGCGTCAGGGACAGCGGCGGAGCGCTGAGCGGCAGGGCCACGCAACTCCACAGCGTGCTGAAGGACGCGAAGACGAGCAGGGCGAGCACACCCCGGGTACGCAGGAGGGGCTCCCGGACGAACAGGGTGACGGTGGAACGCAGCAGGTCGCGGTAGCGCGGGCGGCGCGGCGCCACGGGCCGGCGGGGCAGCGCACGCCGCAGGGCGACAGTGAGCAGCAGCATCGCCGTGGCCGAGGCGAGGTAGACGGCGCGCCAGCCCGCCAGGTCGGCCAGCAGCCCGGAGACGGTGCGGGCGAGCAGGATCCCGAGCACGATGCCGCTGGTCACCTGCCCCACGACCCGGCCCCGGCGGTCCGGCGCGCTCAGCGCGGCGGCGTACGCGACCAGGGACTGGGTGACGACGGCCAGGAAGCCGACCGCGGCGGCGGACGCGAACAGCACGGGCGCGTGTGGGGCGGTGCCCAGGGCCGCCAGCGCCGCGGCCAGCAACAGCGACTGCCGGGTCACCAGCGTTCGCCGGTCGAGCACGTCGCCGAGGGGCACCAGGAGGAACAGGCCCAGCCCGTAGCCGAGCTGGGTCGCCGTGACCATCGCGCCGGCCGCCGCCTGACCGATCCCGAAGTCCTGGGCGAGGGTGGCCAGCAGCGGCTGCGCGAAGTAGACGTTCGCCACGGCGGTGCCGGCGGCCAGGGCGAACAGCGGGATGGTTCCGTGCCGTGCGAGGCCCGCGTCCCCCGTATGCGTCGCGTGTCCGTCCGTGGTCTGGCACGTGGCCATGAGCCCTCCTGGTTTCAACTTGCCACCAGGGCGAGACTAGAGACCTTTGGTAGCATGTTGCAACCAGCAGGGGCGCCAGAAAGAGGGACGAGCGTGGTGAGACGGACTCGTTTCGACGACAGCGACTGCCCCGTGGCGCGTTCGGTGGACGCCATCGGGGACTGGTGGTCGCTACTGATCGTGCGGGACGCCTTCGACGGGCATCGCCGCTTCGGGGAGTTCCAACGGAGTCTCGGCGTCGCCAAGAACATCCTCGCCGCACGGCTGCGCGCCCTCGTCGCCGGCGGCGTCTTCGAGGTCGTGCCGGCCTCCGACGGAAGCGCCTACCAGGAGTACGTCCTGACCCCCAAGGGCCGGGGGCTCTTCCCGGTGATCGTCGCTCTGCGGCAGTGGGGTGAGGACCACTTCTTCGACGAGGACGAGCCGCATTCCGCGCTGGTGGACCGGCTGTCCGCCCGGCCGCTGGCCCCCCTGCGGATCCAGGCCGCGGACGGGCGTCCCGTCGCCCCCGAGGACACCGTCGTCGTCAAGGTTCCCCACGATCGCTGACGCGTCGGCGCCTGCCGGCCTCGGCCCCATCGCCCGAGGCCATGACGCGCCAGCGGCTGAGGCGGGCGCGGCGAGCGCCACTCCTCCGGACAGCCGGTCGCTGGAGCCGTTCCGTTACGCCGCCCGTGCTTACCAGCGAGGTGATCGCGAGGCGATGGGCGATCACCGGCGAGAGCGGCCCGCCCGTCCGCTCGCCCACTGCGAGGCTGCGGAGGGTGCGTCAGCCGAGGGTGGCGGTGTCGATGACGAACCGGTAGCGGACGTCGGAGGCCAGGACACGCTGGTAGGCCTCGTTGATCTGGCCCGCCGAGATCAGCTCGATGTCGGCGTCGATGCGGTGCTCGGCGCAGAAGTCCAGCATCTCCTGCGTCTCGGCGATGCCGCCGATCATCGACCCGGCGTAGGAGCGTCGAGCGCCGATCAGGGAGAACACGTTGAGGCTCAACGGCTCGGCGGGGGCGCCGACGTTGACCAGGGTGCCGTCGACGGCGAGGAGGCCGAGGTAGGCGTCGAGGTCGATGCGGGCGCTGACCGTGTTGACGATCAGGTCGAACCGGCCGGCGAGCTGCTCGAACGTGTCGGGGTCCCCGGTGGCGTGGTAGTGGTCGGCCCCGAGCCGCAGGCCGTCCTCCTGCTTCTTCAGGGACTGCGAGAGCACGGTGACCTCGGCGCCCATGGCGTGGGCGATCTTTACGGCCATGTGCCCGAGCCCCCCGAGGCCGACGACCGCGACCTTCTTGCCCGGGCCGGCCCCCCAGCGGCGCAGCGGCGAGTAGGTGGTGATGCCGGCGCACAGCAGCGGCGCCGCGGCCGCCAGGTCGATGCCCTCGGGCACCGACAGGACGAAGTCGGCGTCGACGACGATGTGGGTGGAGTAGCCGCCCTGGGTGACGGTGCCGTCCCTGTCGACGCCTCCGTAGGTGGGCACCATCCCCTTGACGCAGTACTGTTCGTCGCCGTTGCGGCAGTTGGCGCACTCACCACACGAGTTGACCATGCAGCCCACCCCGACGCGGTCACCCACCTGGTGCCGGGTGACGGCGGCGCCGACCTCGGCGACGATCCCGACGATCTCGTGACCGGGGACCAACGGATACGGCTGGGGTCCCCAGTCGCCGTTGACGGTGTGGATGTCGGAGTGGCAGATGCCCGCGTACCTGACCTCGATGAGCACGTCGTCGGGACCGACGTCACGCCGTTCGATGGTCGTGGGCGCCAGCGGCTCGGCGGCGGCCGGCGCGGCGTAGGCATGAACACGCACGATGATTGCTCCTTCGATAAGGGCCCGACCCCGAGTTCTCACTGGGCCGGTGCCCACCGGGCCGGGCGAGGTGGCCACCAGCCATCCAAGGCGCGGGCCGGAGGAGGAGGAAGGCACCGGTGAAAGGTGTACTGGCAGGGCATCCCTGCACTGTGGAAGGTTACCTAGCCTGAAAGACGTGGACAGCCGCACCGAGATCCGTGAGTTCCTGACCTCCCGCCGGGCCAGGATCAGCCCGCAGCAGGCCGGGCTGCCCTCCTATGGCACCCGCCGGGTCCCCGGCTTGCGCCGCGTCGAGGTGGCCCAGCTGGCCGGGATCAGCGTGGAGTACTACTCCCGCCTGGAACGCGGCGACCTGTCCGGAGTCTCCGACAGCGTCCTGGACACGCTCGCCCGCGCCCTGCGACTCGACGACGAGGAACGCACCCACCTGGAGGACCTCGCCCGCAGCGACGACTTCCGCGCCCGCTGGGCCCGCCACGACGTCCGCCAGCACCACATCGGCACCAAGCCCTTCCGTCACCCCGTCGTCGGCGACCTCCACCTCACCTACGAAGCCCTCGACCTGACCGCCGACAACCTGACCCTGGTCGCCTACGGCGCCGAACCCGGCAGCGATTCCGAGGACAGACTCCGCCTCCTCGCGAGCTGGGCCTCCACGCTCGCCCCCGCCCCCGGCCACGATCCCGGCCACGACGGCCGTCGCCCGCCCGCCCCTCCGGTGTCGCGGCCTCTGGACGCCTGCTGAGTTCGTTTCAGCGCTCGGTGGGGACTGCCATCTCGCCGAGGAGGGACCAGTCGTCCTGCGGGACCGTGACGTTGACGATCCTCGGGGTCTCGGCGAGGTGGGGCGGCAGCGTACGCCGGGCCGTCCGGAAGTGCTCCGACCCGACGTGGGCCGCTCCGGCCTCGTCGTCCCGGAACGCCTCGACGAGGACGTACTCCGCCGGGTCGTCGAGGCTGCGCGACCAGTCGAACCACAGGCAGCCCGGTTCCGCGCGGGTCGCCTCGGTGAACTCACGGGTGATCTCCGGCCACTGGTCGGCGTACTGCGGCAGCACCCGGAACTTGGCGGTGATGAAAATCATCTGAGGTCTCCTCACGCGATCGCAGGCAGGACGACATCCTCCAGGACCGCCCTCGGCGCCGTGTCCTGGCCCGCCCCGTTGTAGTCGCCGGCGGTGACGGCCACGACGAGGCCGAGATCGGGCAGCAGGAACAGCCGCTGGCCGCCGTTGCCCAGGGCCATCGCGCGCCCGTCCTGGCCCGCGTACCACATGTACCCGTAGGAGACGCCCTCCCAGGCGGGCACACGCGGGCGCAGCATCTCCCCGATCCAGCCGGGGGCGACCTCCCGGTCCAGCACCGCCTGCCCGATCCGGGCGAGGCCGCGCGGCGTCAGGCGCAGGCCGGAGGCGGCCAGAACGGTCCCGTCGGAGCCCGCCGACCATTCGAAGGCGCCGACGCCGAGCGGCTCGAACAGCTCCCTGCGGGCGAACTCCTCCAGGCGCAGGCCCGTGCCCTTCGCGACGATCGCGCCGACGAGGGCCGCGGCGCCGCCGCTGTAGCGCCACCGCTCGCCCGGCTCCTCCACGAACGGGCGCTCCAGCACGTAGCGGCAGCGGTCCGGCGCCAGCTCCATCGCGATCTCGCTGTTCGCCGGGCTGGTGTATGGGGCGCTCTCGTCCCACTCCAGGCCCATCGTCATCGTCAGCGCGTGCCCGATCGTCAGACCGGCCCGGCGGGGATCTTCCGCCAGGTCGGCGTACTCGGGAAAGACCGTCAGGATCGGCTCGCCGGGGTCCGGCACGCGGCCGGACTCCAGCGCCAGGCCGTACAGCAGCGCCACCAGGCTCTTGGTGACCGAGCGCAGGTCGTGGAGCGTGTCCGGCCCGAAGTCCACGTGGCCGAGCGGAGTGTTCAGCACATGGTCCTCTCCGCCGCCGTACCACTCGAGGACGACGCGGCCGTGCCGGGCCACCACGACACCGTGCAGGGCCGGGGCTCCGCCTCGCCGTACGAGGGCGTCCAGACGGTGGGGCAGGTCCGGCGCGAAGCCGGCCCTCTCCGGGGAGACCATCTGCATGCGTTTCCTCCGCTTTTTCGGGGATTCTTCCTCGTCCCGAGGCTCGCATAATTTTCCGGCGGTAAACAACCGGCGGAGGGGGTACCCAGCTTCGAAAGACGCTCCCGAGCGAGCCGAGGTCGACATGCGCAGGATCCTGGCGGCTCTATGCGTCGCGGCCGCGGCCGTCACCGCCGCCTGCGGCGACATCAAACAGGACTACTTCACCCAGACGATCCCCCAGAACGAGGGGGCGAACGTGAACCTGCCCGGTCTGCTGCTCCGCAACGCCTTCGTCATCGGCTCGCAGCAGCCCGCCCCGCCGGGGACCGACATGCCGATGTACATGATGCTGCTCAACGAGAGCGGCCGCACCGACCGCCTGGTGTCGGTGGACACCGGGGGCGTGTTCCGGGAGGCCCGCCTGCCCGCCGGCGGCCTGGAGATCCCCGGCGGGAGGTACGTCGGCGGGACGGCACTCCCCCAGGTGCTGCTCGCCGGCCTCACCCGCCCGCTGGGCAGCGGTGGCACGATCCCCGTGACGTTCCGGTTCCAGAACGCGGGGACGGCCCGGGTCGACGTGCCGGTCCTGCCGCCCGGAACGTGGCGGAGCACCTACTCCCCCTGGCCGGGCGCGTCGCCGAGCCCGTCACCGAGCGTCTCGCCGAGCCCGTCACCGAGCCCGTCATCGAGCCCGTCATCGAGCGTCTCGCCCAGTCCGCCGCCGGCCGTCTCGCCGAGCCCGTCACCCGCCGGGAGCTGACGCGTCCCGGATCTCGGGGTTCCCGGCCATGATCTCCTCGGCGACCGCGCGCAGACGGGGCAGGTACGCGGTCACCTCGCCCGCCCTGCGCCGCAGGTCGTCCGGCGACCCGGCGCCCAGGTCGGCCGCCAGGTCCGCGAACCCGGCGAAGTGGCCCGTCTCCCCCGGCGCGTCCGCGGCGAGGATCTTCAGGCACCGGGCGTACGTCGCGGCGATCCAGAAGACGGCCTCGCGGTGCAGGCCGCGCGCGACGAGGTCGCGGCTGCCGTCCACCGCCACCGGCCGGGCCGCCTCGGTGACGTCGGCGGAGAAGGGGAACGGCGTGCGGGCCGCGGCCGCCGCCGCGTCGAAGGCCCTCGTCATCGTGGCGAGGTGGGCGGTGACCCGATCGCGGGTCAGGTGCGCGCAGCCGAGCAGGCCGAGCAGCTCCTCGTAGACGTCCATCCGGCCGTGGTCCCGCAGCAGTTCGCGGACGGCCGGGTAGCGCAGCCGTACGGTGGGGTTGCGCAGCCCGGCGGCGAGGAGCACGTGGGTTGTGATGCCGGCCGGGAACAGCCAGGCGGTGACCTGGTCGTGGAACGGTCTGCGGGGATCGAGGGCCGCGAGCCCACCGGTGATGCGGCGTTCGGCGTCCGCGCACCGCAGGCGGACCCAGCGCCGCTCGGCGAAGCCCGCCGCGACGGCGGATCGGAGCCGGGCCAGCCGCCCGGTGGGATCGGCGATCACGGTGTCGGTGCGGAAGGCGCCGGCCAGGTGACAAGAGGCCAGCACGTCGTGGGCCGAGGCGAGCCTGTCCCAGGACACGTACGTGACCTCGACGAGCACGCCCTCCCAGGGGATCTTGCCGAGCTTGGGCGGGGCCACGGGATCGGTGACCACGACGGCCACGTCGACGTCCGACGTGGGCGGCAGCACCGCGTCGGGTTCGGCCCAGGCCGCCGAGCCGGTCAGGAAGGCCCCGGCGAAGTTCGCGGCGGAGGCGGCCTCGGCGGCGACCCAGCGGGCCGCGGCGGCCCGCGCGTCCCGGATCCGTGTCCCTCGCATGATCCACAGTGAACCACGGACGGGCCGGGCGGCCACCGGGCCGCCCGGCCGAAAGCGAGGGCGATCAGCTGTTGAGCAGGTCGCGGATGCCGGACATCGCCTCGATGTTGCTCAGGATCGACAGGTGGTCGACGCAGGCGAGGGTGTGGTTGTCCGCACCGGACAGCCTGGTGCTGGTGTAGGGGATGATGATGCCGTCGCAGGGCGACACCCAGGTGCCGTACTTCGCCGACCCGGGCGTCTCGTCGCCGCTCAGCGAGGTGATGTACGCCGAGCCGGGCAGCATCTCGATGCACGAGACGTAGATGGTGCAGGCGGCGGCGTACGTCGTGCCGTGGTTGGCGCCGGCCAGCGAGGCGACGTGCCCGACGTTGGCGGCTCCGCCGAGCTTCTGCAGGTAATACCGCGTCACCAGGCCGCCCATCGAGTGGTTGACGATGTCGACCTGGGACGCGCCCGTGCTGGCCTTGATCTGGTTGACGAAGGCGGCCAGGCCCTGGGCGCTGATGATGTTCGACCCGGCCCAGTTGTAGTTGTAGCCGTACAACCGGCCGGCGGACCAGCCATTGGCCACCAGGTACGCCTGCAGGGTGGCGAAGTTGGTGCTGTTTCCGGTGTAGCCGTGGACGAAGACGACGGGGTTGTGCGTGGCCGCCTGCGCGGGGGCGGCGGGGGCGAGGAAGCCGAGCAGGGCCAGGATGCCGATGAGGGGGCCGACGATCCTACGCATGAGATCTCCTTGCCGTGGGGGATGACAGGAGTCTCGCGATCAGGACCGGTCACGGCATCGGGGAAATCACCAGTCGCCGTCCCCCGTCCCGCCGGGTGCGGGTCCGCCGCCGGACGGCGCGCGGCGCGGTCAGGTTGGGGCAGTGCCCGGTCGCCCGCGTCAGCACGAGCTCGCTGGCGGGGATGTTCTCGTGCACGAACGTGCCGACCTCCACCGGGGCGATCACGTCCTCGGAGCACTGCAGGATCAGGGAGCGCACCGGCACCCGCGGCAGGTCGGCCCGGTTGTCCGACATGAACGTCACCGTCGCGAACCGCTTGGCGATCTCCGGGTCGGCCCGGCAGAAGCTGTTGGTCAGCTCGGCCCCCAGCTCGGGGCGCTCCGGGTTGCCCACGATCACCGGGGCCATGGCGCTGGACCAGCCGAGGTAGTTGCCGTCGAGCGACTCGAGCAGTTCATCGCTGTCGGCCGCGCTGAAGCCGCCGACGTAGCCCTCGTCGTCGATGGAGCGGGGCGAGGGCCCGACCATCACCAGCGCCCCGAAGCGCGCCGGCTCCCTGATCGCCGCGAGCGCGCCGATCATCGCACTCACGAGTGGCCGACGAAGACCGTGTCGGTCAGGTCGAGCTCGGCGCAGATGTCCAGGACGTCCTGCGCGTATCCCTGCGGCGAGGAGTAACGCTCGGGCGAGTAGGCCGACGGGTCGGAGTCGCCGGAGCCCACGTAGTCGAACAGGACGATCCGGTGGTCGTCCTCGAACGCGGGGCGACGCGCAAGCGCACCAACCAAGTCCCTTGAAGCGTGAGTTCGGGGGTGGTCGTGTACGTCGCGCGGTCAGGGGTAGGCGGGGTGAGTCCCCTACTCCCCTGGAGGCGTCATGGACACCCTTCCCACGAGGACAACCACGCGTACGCCCGTCCAGACGGCCGCGCTGGTCGTGGGCGCCGTGTTCCTTCTGGTCGGCGTCCTGGGCTTCATCCCCGGGATCACGCAGAACGTCGACCAGCTGCAGTTCGCGGGACACCACTCCGACGCCATGCTGCTCGGCGTCTTCGAGGTGTCGATCCTGCACAACATCGTCCACCTGCTGTTCGGCGTCGCCGGCGTGAGGCTGGCGCGCACCTGGGCGGGCGCCCGCTCCTACCTGATCGGCGGCGGCGCCGTCTACCTGGTGCTGTGGCTGTACGGCCTGCTGGTGGGACACGACAGCGCGGCCAACTTCGTCCCGGTCAACAACGCCGACAACTGGCTGCACCTGTTCCTGGGTCTCGGGATGATCGCCCTCGGCTTCCTGCTGTCCCGCAGGACGGTCGCCGACAGGGTGTGAACCGGGTCCCTTCCCGCGGCCGGTCCCCCGGCCGCGCGTACCGCACAGGAAGGAAAGGAGAAGGTATGACGACCGCTCGCGAGATCATGACCCCCCGGGCCGAGTGCGTGAACGCGGACGAGACCGTCCTCGACGCCGCGCAGAAGATGGCGCGCCTCGGCGTGGGCTCGCTGCCGATCTGCGGCACCGACGACCGGCTCAAGGGCGTGCTGACCGACCGCGACATCGTCGTGAAGGTGCTGGCCCAGGGCAAGGACCCCAGGTCGTGCCAGGCCGGTGAGCTCGCCCAGGGCGAGGCCGTCACGATCGGCGCCGACGACGACGCGGCCGAGATCCTGAGCACGATGGCCACGCACAAGGTCCGCCGTCTGCCCGTCATCGACGGGCACAAGCTGGTGGGCATCGTCGCGCTGGCCGACGTGGCCCGCGCCCTGCCCGACCGTCCGGTGGGCGACCTCGTGGACGCCATCAGCACGGACTGACGTCCGTCCGCCGCCGTACGGCAGGCGGTCGCCGGAGCCCCGGCCCTCCCCCGGCCGGGGCTTCGCGGCGCGAAGGCCCTGTTTCATCCCGGCCGATGGGGTATGGCCGCATTTACGCGCTCTGTCCCGGCGGGACGTCGCCTGGCGGAGCCGCCGCGACCGGGGTCCCGCTGAGGCGGGCCCCACCGGCCAGACCCATCGACGACCGAGGTGCCGGGAGGGGTAGCGATGACCGACGACACCACCGCGAGCAAGCCGGAGCGCTTCGCGTTCGACTTCGACCCCCGATTCGCCCCCCTGCTGTCCGTCCTGGGCATCCGCCCGGACACCGCCGGGGTGCTGGTCGGCCCTGGCACACTGCGGGTCCGCTTCGGGCCCTGGGTGACCGAGACCCCGCTGGCCAACGTCGCCGGCGTCGAGACGACCGGCCCCTACTCGCCGTTGCGGGCGATCGGGGTCCACGTGTCGCTCGCCGACCGCAGCCTGACGTTCGCGACCAACGCCCGCAAGGGGCTGTGCGTTCGGTTCCACGAGCCGATCCGGGGCGGCGAGCCGCTCGGGCTGCTGCGTCACCCCGGCCTGACCGTGACGGTCGCCGACCCCGCCGGCCTCGCCGAGAAGCTCTCACGGCGCCTGTAGAAGCCTCCTGGAGGAAATCTGTGATCCGCCAACTCACCCGCGGCGCGGCCGCCGGAGCGCTGTCCACCCTCACGATGAGCGCCGTGATGCTCGCCGGCCAGAAGAGCGGCCTGATGCCGGGCCAGCCGCCCAAGCACATCGTGAGGGCGGCCCTGCCGGGCCATCGGCACCGGCCCAAACCCGGCGAACGCGTCCTCGGCGCCGTCGCGCACCTCGGGTTCGGCGCAGGCTGCGGCGCGGCGTTCGCGCTGCTCACCCGCGGGCGCAGGGCCGGCGTCCCCCTCGGGGTGGGCTACGCCCTGCTGATCTGGCTCGGCGCCTATGAGGGCTGGGTGCCCGCACTGAACATCCTGCCGCCCGCCTCGCGCGACCCGGCGCGCGGCCGCCCGGTCGTCATGGCCGCGGCGCACGTGGCGTACGGCGCCACGCTGGCGCTCGCGGTCCGCGCCATGCGCGGGGCGGACGGACGACACGACGAGAAGGAGGACAGATGACGACGACGGAACGGCCGCTGGCCCTCGTGACCGGCGCCTCCAGCGGCATCGGGTACGAACTCGCCAGGCAGTTCGCCCAGCACGGCTTCGACGTGGTGGTCACGGCGGAGGACGCGGAGCTCGACACCGCCGCCGAGTCCCTGAAGGAGTACGGCGGGCAGGTCACCCCGGTGCGCGCCGACCTCACCCGATACGACGAGGTCGAGCGGCTGTGGACCGCGTCCGTCGCGGCCGGACGGCCCCTCGACGCCGTGGCGGTCAACGCGGGCGTCGGAGTGGGCGGCGCCTTTCGCGAGACCTCCCTGGAGGCCGAGCTGAAGCTCGTCGAGCTCAACGTCACCTCCTCGGTGCACCTGGCCAAGCGCGCCGTCGCCGCCATGACCGCACGCGGCAAGGGGAAGATCCTGTTCACGTCGTCGGTCGCCGCGCTCACGCCCGGGCCGTTCGAGGCCGTGTACGCCGCGAGCAAGGCGTTCCTGCACTCGTTCGCCGAGGCCCTGCGCAACGAGCTGAAGGACTCCGGGGTCACCGTCACCTCGCTCCTGCCGGGCCCGACGGACACCGAGTTCTTCGAGCGGGCCGGCATGGAGGACACGCGGGTGGGCTCGGGCAAGAAGGACGACCCGGCCGAGGTCGCCCGGCAGGGCTTCGACGCGCTGATGAAGGGCGACGACAAGGTCGTCGCCGGATCGCTCATGAACAAGGTCCAGGGCGTGGCCGGCCGGGTCACCCCGGACACGGCCAAGGCCGCCATGCACCGCCGCATGGCCGAGCCCGGCAAGGGCGACACCTCCGAGAAGGACGAGTAGGCCCATCCTGCCGGTGCGCCGCCGACCGCCGCCGACGCGCGGCCGGGTCCCGCTCACCGCCCCGCCCCCGCCGCACACGATCGCGGCGGGGCGGGGCGGCACTCTTTAATGCCGTACGCCGTCGTCGCGGGTGGTCAGCCGGCGACGTCCTTGAAGGCGACGACCTTGCCGACGCGCAGCCGCACGAGGAACTCCCCCGGGACGCCGTTGCGCCGGCCGTACTCCGCTGCCCGCTTGTCCCCCATGTAGCGGCCGCCGAGCACGGTCGCCCAGTGGCGCACCTCGGCGAGGTCGTCCGACAGCGTCGCCTCCCCCTCGATCATCACGTACGAGTACGGCGGGGCCTGGTCGTCGACGCACAGGGTCGCCCGGGGATCGCGGCGCAGCGCCTTGGCCTTCACCCCGCTCTCGTGGGTGGTGAACACCACGTCGTCCCCGTCGAGGGCGAACCAGATCGGCGTCACGTGCGGCCGCCCGTCCGCCCTGGTGATGGCGAGCTTGCCGGTCCTGGTGCCGCTCATCGCGAACTCGCGCCACTCCGCCTCGGTCATCCTTTCCATGGCGTCGAACCTAGCTCGTGCCACGCCTCGGCCTCGCCGCCCGTCCCCCACGTGGCGGCCGTCTTCTTACGCCCTACGCACCAAGGCCGTCGCTTTTCCGTAGATGTACGGATATCGCTACGGATGTTCGCGTCCGGATCGTGGTTCTAACGTCGCGCACGGGCCGGTTTCCCCGGCCGGGTCGGCGAAACGAGGAGTCCCGTGACGTAGAACTCCCCTCTTTTCTCCCAGCCGTCTCCGCCATGGGAGAGACGTCTCCGCTCGTGCCCGCCACAGCGGAAAGCACCATCCATTTCTCTCATCACCCCCCAAATCCCACTGTGTCCGCCGTCGGGGCTCGTCTCCCGGCGGCGCCACCGCCGGCGCCCGCCCACAAGGCGGTCCGCCACGTGGGAGGCAGAGAAAGGAAGACGCCCATGAGGCGCACAGCACTGCTCGCGGCGGCCGCCGCGCTGGCCGTGACCGGCGTGGTGGTACCCCCCACCGTCGCCGCAGCCAAGCCTCCGCCCGGCAGCGAGGGCGCGGTCAGGTCCCTCGCCGACGACCCCGCGCAGCGAGCCGCGGCCGCCGCCGACCAGGCCGTCGCGAGCGGCCTGGACGACCTGCGCGTGTCCCCCAGCGAGACCTACCGGCGCACCTCCGTCACGCCGGGCGGCGGCATGTACTACGTCACCTACGAGCGCGCGTACAAGGGCCTGCCCATCGTGGGCGGCGACGCGGTCGTGGTCACCGACGCGGGCGGGCGGGTGCGCGACACCGAGGCGGCGTCCGGCGCCCTCCCCCTGGGCGTGCCGACCTCGCCGACGGTCACCGCCGAGACCGCCACCGCGACGGCGAAGACCGTGCTGTCCCGGGTCGACGACACCGCGGCCCCGCGCCTGGTGGTCCTGGCCTGGGGCGCCAAGCCGCGCCTGGCGTGGGAGGCCCTGGTCTCCGGCATCGCCGCCGGAAAGCCGAGCATCCAGCACGTCTTCGTCGACGCGACCACCGGGGAGATCGCCGACTCCTACGACCAGGTGAAGGCGGGCACCGGCAACGGCTACTACTACGGCACGGTCACCATCAACACGAGCGGCTCCGGCAGCTCGTACTCGATGACCGACTCCACCCGCAGCGGCATCAGGTGCGGCGGCCAGAACGGCTCCGCCTACACCGGCACCGACGACTCCTGGGGCAACGGCAGCGGGACCAGCCTGGAGACCGCCTGCGTGGACGCGCTCTACGGCGTGCAGCGCGAGTGGGACATGCTGCGCGACTGGCTCGGCCGCAACGGCATCAACGGCAGCGGCGGCGGCTTCCCCACCCGGGTGGGCCTGGCCGACGTCAACGCGTACTGGAACGGCAGCTACACCAACTTCGGCCACTCGCAGGACAACGCCCGTCAGGCCACGCCGATCGACGTGGTGGCGCACGAGTTCGGCCACGCCATCTTCCAGACCACGCCCGGCGCCGCCGGATCCGGCAACGAGAACGGCGGCATCAACGAGGGCACCGGCGACATCTTCGGCGCGCTCACCGAGGCGTACGCCGACAACCCGAACGACCCGCCGGACTACCAGGTGGGCGAGGAGGTCAACCTCGTCGGCGACGGCCCGATCCGCTACATGTACAACCCGTCCCTCGCCGGCGACCCCAACTGCTACTCGAGCTCGATCCCGGGCACCGAGGTGCACGCCGCGGCGGGCCCGCTGAACCACTGGTTCTACCTGCTGGCCGAGGGCTCGTCGCCGGGCGGTGGCAAGCCGAGCAGCCCGATCTGCTCGGGCGGCCCCTCGTCGGTGACCGGCATCGGCATCCAGAAGGCCGGAAAGATCTACATGGGCGCGCTCCAGCGCAAGACCTCGACCTGGAAGTACGTCAACGTCAGGACCGCGTCGCTGGCGGCGGCGGTGGAACTGTACGGCGCGAGCAGCCCCGAGTGCGCGGCCACCAAGGCGGCGTGGAGCGCGGCCGGAGTGCCGGCGCAGTCGAACGAGGCGAGCTGCAGCTCGTCGGGCAACGACTTCTCGATGTCGCTGAACCCCACGGCGGGCACGGTGACGCCGGGCGGGTCGGCCACCGCCACGGTCGCGACGTCGACCACCTCGGGTAGCGCGCAGACGGTGAGCCTCAGCGCCTCCGGACTCCCGTCCGGGGCGAGCGCGAGCTTCAGCCCGTCGTCGGTGAGCTCGGGCGGCTCCTCCACGCTGACCATCTCCACCAGCGCGTCGACGCCCTCCGGGACGTACACGGTCACCGTCACCGGCAGCGGCTCGGCCGCCACCCACACCGCCTCCTACACGCTGACGGTGTCGGGCGGCTCCGGCGGGCGCACGTTCACCAACGGCACCGACTACACGATCAACGACCTGACCACGATCACCAGCCCGATCACCTCGACGGCCACGGGGACGGCGGTCTCCCCGGTGCAGCTGAGCGTCACCATCTCGCACACCTGCGCCGAGGACCTGCGGATCAGGCTCCAGGGCCCGAACGGCACCTGGTACACGGTCAAGTCCAGCGGCGGCCTGAGCTGCACCTCCTTCGGCACCCGCACCTACTCCGTCCCGGTCACCCAGACGGCGGCGGGCACCTGGACCCTTGAGGTCCGCGACCAGTACACCTACGACACCGGCTACCTCGACTCGTGGAGCATCACGCTCTGAGTGACGGCGGCCTGGATCCCCGGGACCGTGCCGGTCCCGGGGATCTTCCCGTCCCGGCCGGGTCAGGCGGGCGGCGCGATCTGGGTCCGCGACCGCACGCCGAGCTTGCGCAGCACGGTGGCGACGTGGGTCTCGACCGTGCGCGTGGACAGGAAGAGCACGTCGGCGATCTCACGGTTGGTCCGGCCGAGCGCGACGAGCCGGGCCACCTCCCGCTCCCGCTGCGACAGCGCTCCGGCGCCCCGCCGCCCGCCGCGCGGGAGCGGGACGTCCACGCCGATGTCGCGCAGCACCCGCCTGCAGCGGGCGGCGTCGTGGGTGGCGCCGAGCCGGCCGTACGACTCCGCGGCCTCCCGGAAACCCGCCGCCGCCGCGCCGTCCCCGAGCGCCAGCCGGGCCCGCGCCTCGCCCTCGGCCGCCCGCGCCGCCGCGTACGGCTGGGGCAGGGCGGCGTACGCCTCGCGGGCCCGGGCGAAGCAGGCGGCGGCGTCGGCGGCCCGTGGTCCGGCGGCGGCGAGCACGCCGCGGGCGGCGTCGAGCGCGGCGTGCGCGGCGGGCGCGACCCGCCCCGCGATCCCCGCGGCGTACTCGTCCACCAGCTCCGCCGCCGTCTCCACGCGCCCGGCCCTGGCGAACGCGGCGACGGCCGACGGGACCAGGCTCGCGCCCCACACCCACACGCCCTTGCGGCGCAGCCGGGCGACCGCCCCCTCGGCCTCCGCGACGGCCTCGTCCTGCGCTCCCCGGGCGAGGTGCAGGTCGACGAGCCCCCCGGCGGCGGCCGTCACGACCGGGACGTTGCGGGCCTCCGGCGCGTCCAGGCCAGCACGGTGGAACTGCCTGACCGCCTCCTCCCATTCGCCCGTCGCCAGGGCGAGCAGCCCGAGCACCAGCCACAGGTCCACCGCGATCAGCGGCGTCTCCGTGGCCGACTCCCCCAGGGACGCCGCCCGGTCGCGCAGCCCGTCCCACCGCCCGGTGAGCCACTCCCTGCGGATCGCGGAGGCGTCGAGGAGAAAGGCGGGATACTGCGCGCCGGTCTCCAGGGCGAGCCGCCGTCCTTCCCGGGCGAACCGCTCGGCCGCCGCGTAGAGCCCCACGGTGGTCGCCGAGTCGTGGAGGTTGCAGTAGGCCCGGGCGACCTCTCGCCGGACCCCCGTGCGCGGGTCGTCGGCAGGAAGCCGGGCGGCGACGTCGAACGCGCCGGGAGAGCCGGTCGTCATCTCGAAGGAGGCCCGGTTGGCCAGCACCGCGGCCGACAGCTCCGGATTGTCGGCGGTGGCGACGAGCGCCTCGGCGCGGGCCATCCACTCCGCGTGCTCCGCCAGCGACTCGGTGCCCCATTCCGGCATCGCCATGCTGGCCCAGCCGCGGGCGGCCAGCGTCGGCCGGTCGTTCAGCTCGGCGAGGGCGGCCAGGATCTCCGGCCGCCCCGCGGCGGCGTCGCCCGCCTGGTTGGACAGGACGACGCCGAGGTTGAGCCGCACCTCGCCGCGCACGTCGCGGGACAGGAAGTCGCCCCGCAGCACCTGGCGCAGCAGCCGCACCACCCGCTGGTGCGACAGGCCCGTCGCCGCGAAGCGGCTCAGCATCAGCACCAGCGGGCCCCGGTCGCGCACCGGCAGGTCGGGGTCGTCCAGCATGCCCTCGACCACTTCGACGGCCAGGGCGGTGTCGCCCAGCGCGGCGGCCTGCTGGGCGGCGGCGGTCCCGTGGCGCACCCAGGCGCCGGTGTCCCCGGCCCGCCGGGCGTGGAAGGCCAGCTGCACCAGCGGCGGCGCGTCCGTCGCGGCGAGCGCGGCCATCGCCCGCACGTGCGCGGACCGCCGTTCCGGGCCGGGGATGGCGTCGTAGACGGCCTGCTGGGCCAGCGCGTGGCGGAAGCCGTATCGCCCGCCGGGGTGCTCGTGCAGGACCCCGGCGCGCAGCGCCTCAGCCAGGCCGGCGGAGCCCGGCCCGGGGGTGCCCGGTTCGGCAGCGGTGTCGCCGCCGACCGCGGTGATCAGCCGCTCCCCCGCGGGGAGCCGCAGCACCGCCGCCGCCCGGACCGCTCCGGCCGCCGCCGGGGACAGACCGGCCATCCGCTCGGCCATCGCCTCGCGCAGCAGCAGCGGGACGCCGGCGCGGTCGACGGCGCGGTCGAGCGCGTCCGGGTCGTCCGCGCCGGGCGGCGAGGCGGGCAGGGATCTGACCAGTTCCTCCACCACGAACGGGATGCCCGCCGTGCGCTCGTGCAGCCGGGTGACGAACCCGGGAGACAGGTCGGACCGCTCCAGCAGCGCGCCGGCCAGGCTGGCCACACCGGACGCGTCCAGCGGCGCCAGCCGCACGATGACGTTGGCCGTGTCCGGCTGGTGCCGGTAGGCCCGGCCGAGCGGCGGACCGGCGACGCCGTCCCTGCGGCATGTCGCGACCACCGCCAGCCCCCGCGGCGGCTGCCCGGTCAGGAAGCGCAGCAGGTCGAGCGTGCCGTCGTCGGCCCAGTGCAGGTCCTCGACGACCAGCACGGCCGGTCCGACGGCCGCCAGCAGGGCGCGTATCGCGCGGAACACCCGGTGGCGTTCGGCCCGCGGGTCGTCCAGGGGCTGCGGCGACGGCGGCAGCGCGCCGGCCAGTTCGGGGAGGTGGCCGCGGAGCGCGCCGGTGACCGGGTTGAGCCGGTGCGCCGCCGGGAGCCGTCCCCTGACGTCCCGCAGCGCTTCGAAGACCGGCCCGTACGGGAAGGGTTCGCGGATCTGATGGCAGTAGCCGAGGAGGACGGCCCGGTCGCCGGACGGCAGGCGGTCGAGCGCGGCGCGGACGAGCCGGGTCTTGCCGATGCCCGCCTCGCCCTCCACCAGCACGACCGCCGGCGGGCGGGTCACCGCGTCGATGAGAGTCCGCAGCTCAGTGGCGCGTCCGACCAGCGGGGGCGGGGGCACGATGCTCATCCACGGCTCCAAGGTACGGGTTGCGAGTCCCCCAGGCTCGGCTACGGCTCAGTTATCCCCGCCCCTTGACCGCCGGTCAACCCTTCGGCGTAACGGCCGTGTTGCGGAACCGGACAGACCTCCGGAGCCCTACTCGCGGCGGGGCCGGGCGGCGGCGTCGAGCGCGGCGGCCTCCTCCGGGGTGGGCGCCGTGCCGCCGAGGTGGGCGGGCTGCCACCACACGCCCCGGCGCTGGTCGGGATAGGTCCGCTGGGCCTCGTCGAGCAGGTCCGTCATGCGCCGCCGCAGGTCGCCGGTGAGCGCGGCGATGTCGTCGCCGGGGCCGGCGAGCATCGGCTCGCCGACCAGGATGGTGATCGGGACATGCCGCTGCAGCAGCTTGCGGGGCCTGCCCTTGGTCCACAGCCGCTGGCCGCCCCACAGGGCGACCGGGATCACGGGCACCCCGGCCTCGGCCGCCATCCGGATCGGGCCGCTCTTGATCTCCTTGACCGTGAACGACCTGCTGATCGTCGCCTCGGCGAAGTTGCCGATGATCTCGCCGTCCTTGAGGGCGCGTACGGCGGCGTCGTAGGCTCCCGCCCCGGCCGACCGGTCCACCGGAATGTGGTGCATGCCGCGCATCAGCGGGCCCGACACGGGGTGGTCGAAGACCTCCTTCTTCGCCATGAACCGGACCAGCCGCCCGGCGGGATAGGCGGCGAAGCCGGCGAAGATGAAGTCGAGATAGCTGACGTGGTTGCTCACCAGGACCGCGCCGCCACTGCGGGGTATCCGCTCCGTGCCCTCCATGCGGAACCTGATGTCGAGCAGTTTGAAGGCGGTCAGCGCGGTCCGCAGGACCGGCGGGTACACGATCTCAGCCATGCCTGAAACCGTAACCTACTCGTCCGTAACTTCTACCGGGCCGAAGGTCCTCTTTCCGGCGGCTCCACTGCGGCTCCCCTGCGGCTCCACTGCGGCTTCGCACCGGTCAGTGGCCGCGGAAGGCCTCCTCCAGCCACCACGACGGCCGGTCGGCGGTGACCTTCGCGTGGACGAGCAGGGGTGTGTCGCGCGGCCCCTTCAGCCACTCGGCGACCCCCGACAGATCCTCCTCCCGCCGTACGGTCACCGCCTCGAAGCCGAAGCCCCGCGCGATCCCCGCGATGTCGGCGGGCGGGAAGGTGACCGCGCCGAGCGGGAACCCGTGCGGGCCGAAGTGGTGGACCTCCGCGCCGTACCCCTCGTCGTCGTACACCACGACCACCATCGGCAGGCCGAGCCGTACGACCGTCTCCAGTTCGGCGACGCCCATCAGCGCGCCGCCGTCGCCGAGCGCGGCGACCGTGAGCCGGTCGGGCCGCGCGACGGCCGCGCCGATCGCGCTGGCCAGGCCGAGCCCGATCGACTGGAATGCCTGGGTGAAGCAGAACGCGCCGCCGTCCGGGACCGTGAGGAACATCGAGGGATACCCCATGAAGTTCCCCGAGTCGACGGCCACCAGCCGCTCCTGCGGGAGCAGGTCGTCGAGCCCGATCGTCAGCGTGCGGGGGTCGATGCGCCCTTCGGCGCTCAGGTCCTCGTACGGCACGTCGCGCCAGCGCCCCTCGCGGGCGATGCGCTCGGCGATCCGCGGAGCGCGGTAGCCGCGCGTCTCCGGCTCGCCCTCCGCCCCGGCTTCGCCGAGCAGGGCGGCGACCGCCCGCGCGGTCTCGCGTACGTCGCCGACCACGCCGAGGTCGATCTCGCGGTGCACGCCGAGCGCGTCGGGGTCGAGGTCCACCTGGACGACCCTGGTCTCCGGCCCGATCAGCGCGCCGTGCCTGGTGGTCCACATGGTGAACGAGCACCCCCAGCCGACGACGAGGTCGGCGCCGCGGATCAGCTCGGCCGCGAGCGGCGTGGCGAAACCGCCGCTGACGTCGAGGTCCCAGGGGCTGCCGTGGAAGTGCCCCTTGGCGACGGCCGAGGTGGCGAACAGCGCGCCCACCCGCTCGCCGAGCGCCTCCAGCTCCCGCCGCGCGCCACGGGCTCCCCGGCCGGCCACGAAGACCGGCCGCTCCGCCTCCGCCAGCATCCGCGCGAACCGCGTCAGCTCGTCGGACGGCTCCGGGAGCCCCTCGTGCTGCTCGTCGTCCCCGGACTCGATGGGGAACGTCAGGCCCCACGCCGCCGGCACCCGGCTCGCCACGTCGCGGTGCGCGCGGCCCCGGCCGGCCAGCAGTTCGCGTACGGCCTCCGCGGCCTCGTCGGGCAGCGTCTCGGCCTGCACGTCCAGGGGCAGGTTGAGCACCACCGTCCGGCGCCCGAGCAGGGCGGCGAGGAAGGCCATCACGGTGTCGTCCACGGCCGTGGCGGCCGACCCGACCCTGGCGCAGTGCGCGCCCACGGCCTCGGCGAGCGCGGTCTGGTCGATGCGGAAGTTGGAGGTGGGCGAGGTCACCTCCGGGGCGAGCACGAGCAGCGGGGTGCGGCTCTTGGCCGCCTCGGTCACGCCGGTCAGCGCGTTGGTCAGGCCGGGTCCCTGGTGGACGGTGAGCACCGCGACCGTGCCGCTCATGCGGGCGTAGGCGTCGGCCATCGTGGCGGCCCCGCCCTCGTGACGCGCCGCGACGTACCGCACGCCGTGCTCGACGAGGGCGTTGGTGACGTGGAAGTTTCCGCTGCCGACGACGCCGAAGGCCGCCTGTACGCCGAGGGCGGCGAGGGCCGCGCCGACGGCCTCCGCGACGTTCACCGCTCCACCAGCGCGAGCACGCGGACCGGGCTGCCCGAGCCGCCGACGATCGGCAACGGGCTCGCGACCACCACCGCGCCGGTCGGCGGCAGCCGGTCGAGGTTGCGCAACTGGGTCAGGCCGTACTTCCCTGCGCCGAGGAGGTAGGAGTGGCAGGGGAAGGCGGGGTCGAAGGAGTGGGCCGCGCCCGCGTCGGTGCCGACGGTCTCCGTCCCGATGCCCGTGATCGGCGTCTCCTCGGCGAGGTAGCGGGCGCAGTCGGGCGACATGCCCGGCGTGTGCGGCCCCGTCTCGTCGGCGTTGAGGAACTCCGCCTGGTCGTGGGCGCGTGCGTCCCAGCCGGTGCGGTACAGCAGCCAGCCGCCGTCGGGCAGCGGCCCGTGCTCGGCCTCCCACGCCTTGACGTGGTCGACCTCCAGCAGGAAGTCGGGGTCGGCGGCCGACTGCGCGCTGAAGTCGAGCACGACGGCGGGGGCGATCAGCTTGGCGGGAGCCACCTGCGACACGTCCTCGCCGTCACGGCCGGTGACCCAGTGGACGGGGGCGTCGAAGTGCGTGCCGGTGTGCTCGCCGGTGGTGAAGTTGTTCCAGTACCAGGCCGGGCCCCGGTCGTCGTACCGGCTGATCTCCTGCATCGAGAACGGCACCGTCTGTCCGAACGGTTCGGGCAGCAGCAGGATCGGCGTCTTGTCGCTCAGCGGCGCGGTGAGGTCGAGCACCTCGATCCCCCCGCCCCGGATGCCGTCCACCAGATCCCGCAACACCGACATCAACGCCTCCCCATGATTCAGGCCCCTGCGATACTCCTACACCCGCCCCCCGGAACGCCATATCAGACGCGGGTGAACCCTGCGAACGATGATCGCCCAAACAGCGCGGGCGACGCCAGACGGACGAGAGGAGGGGCGGGGGCTGTTTCAGCGACGGGATTCGAGCGGACGGACGGCGTCGACGTAGTACAGCACGGGCCCCACGGTGCCTGTGCTCTCGATGCGGAGGCCGGCGCCGGGAACCAGCTCGGCGAGCAGTTCCGGCATGGTGGGCCGCATCGCGGGACCGGCCAGCATCCCGACGAGGCGGGCGGCGAGGGGGTTGACCGGCGGGCGGAACTCGGCGATCAGCAGCCGCCCACCCGGTCGCAGGACGCGGGACATCTCCCTCACGGCGGTGCCGCGGGCGGAGACGGGCATGTGGTGAACGGCGAAGCTGGAGACCACGACGTCGAACGAGGCGTCGGGGAAGGGCAGCGCCTGCCCCTCGCCCACCTGGTAGGAGCAGTTGCCGGGTGAGCGACGACGGGCATGGTCGATCATCGGAAGTGACGGGTCGACACCGGTGACGCGCCCCTCGGGGCCCACGAGAGGAGCCAGCAGCCGGGTCAGGTAGCCGGTGCCGCAGCCGACGTCCAGCACCCGGTGGCCGGGCCCCGCGCCGGACAACGCGGCCAGGCGGGTGAAAACGCCGCGACGGCGCCCGGCGAAACCGAGCTCGGCCAACACCTCATAACCCCGCGGATAATTGATGGCGCCGCCACCGTCACTGTGTTTCGAATGACTATGCATTAATTTTCCCCTGCCCATGGGGCTTCCCCTTCTTGTTTCGAAACAATGTGTTCGGTTATAAATGATCGATTCGCCGGCGCGGCATGGTCAACAAGCAAATTCGCCGGGCTGTGCCGTACTGGACAGGGATGGGGAAGGTGTTCGGAAACTCGCGGCGGGAGAGCTCCGATCGCCGGGTGCGGCGCACTCGGAAGGCCGTTCAGCAGGCATTGGTGGAGCTGATTCTGGAGAAGGGCTACGAGGCGGTGACCGTCACCGATCTCATCAACCGCGCCGACGTCGGCCGCTCGACCTTCTACGCGCACTTCACCGACAAACAGGATGTGCTGTTCAGCAACCTCGACGAACTCTCCGGCCTTCTTCGTCTCGCTCCCGCGTCCACGCCGGGCACGCTGTTCGCCTTCAGCCTGCCGATGTTCGAGCATCTCCAGGAGCAACGCCGGCTGGCGCGAGCGCTGCTCGGGCGGCGCGGGGGCAGCGCCGTCATGGCACGCGGAGAGCAGATCCTGGCCACGGTCGTGCGTGACGAGTTGCTGGCGGCGTTCCCTACGCGAAGCACGGCGCCGGACTCGCTCGACCTGATGGTCACCTGTGTCGTCGGGGCGTTCATGGCGCTGCTGCGCACGTGGGTCGACGGCGAGGTGACCGCCACACCCACAGAGATGGACGCGGCGTTTCGCGCCGTGGTGACACCGGGTGTGGAAACCGCCTTGCGGCGGTGAGCCGATGCATCGGCCGAAGACGCTTGAGGAGCCGAGGCGTGCGGACCGCCGGCAGCCACGCTCGCGAGCGTCAGGAGGCGGCGCGCGCGGGCCCGGCCGGGGCGGCGGAGTCCTGGTCGCCGCGGTCGATGTGGTCGGCGTGGAACAGGCCTTCGGCCAGCAGCCGGCGCACGTGCTCGTCGGCGGCGCTGTAGTAGACGAAGGTCCCCTCACGCCGGCCCTTGACCAGCCCGGCCAGGCGCAGCTTGGCCAGGTGCTGGCTGACCGCCGTCGGGGCGGCGCCGGCGAGCTCGGCCAGGCAGGCCACCGACGACTCGCCCTGCAGCAACGCCCACAAGATCTTGATGCGCGTGGGGTCGGACAGCAGCCGGAACGACTCGGCGGCCAGGTGCACCTGTTCCTCGTTCGGCATCTCGAAGTCGGGCAGCGAGGTGTGCATGCCGCCAGCATAGCCCCGAACCCCACTGTTTGCGTATCTGCATCACTGCGCATATAGGCTGGCAGGGTGACGACAGACCTGACGACGCGCCCCGCTCCCGAGCCCGCGGCCGCACCCGGCCGCCCGCGGGCGTGGTGGTGGCACTCCGGGGCCGGATCGCTGCCCGAGGTGCGCTGGGCCATCGCGGCGACCGTCCTGTTCGCCGCCGGTGGTCTCTGCCGGCTGGCCGGGGCGCCCGCCTGGCTGTGGTGGGGGCTGTATCTGGCCTGCTACGCCGCCGGAGGATGGGAGCCGGGCCTGGCCGGGCTGCGGGCGCTGCGTGAGCGGACGCTGGATGTCGACCTGCTGATGGTCGCCGCGGCGATCGGCGCCGCCGCGATCGGGCAGGTCTTCGACGGCGCGCTGCTGATCGTCATCTTCGCCACCTCAGGGGCGCTGGAGGCGGTGGCGACCAAGCGCACCGCCGACTCGGTGCGCACCCTGCTGAACCTGGCGCCCGACAAGGCGACCCGGCTGGACCCGGCGGGACGGGAACAGGTCGTCGAGACCGCCGATCTGGCCGTCGGCGACCTCATCGTGGTCCGGCCCGGGGAGCGCATCGGCGCCGACGGCGAGGTGGTCGACGGGGCCGGTGACGTCGACCAGGCGACCATCACCGGCGAGAGCGTCCCGGTGGACAAGCAGGCCGGCGACGAGGTGTTCGCCGGCACCGTCAACGGCGCCGGCGTGCTGCGGGTGCGCGTGAGCCGCCCGGCCGGCGAGACGGTGATCGCCCGGATCGTGGCCATGGTCGAGCAGGCCAGCGCCACCAAGGCCCGTGCCCAGCTGTTCATCGAGAAGGTCGAGCAGCGCTACTCGGTGGCCATGGTCGCCGCCACCCTCGCGCTGTTCGCCATCCCCCTCGCACTCGGCCAGGACCTGCAGGGCAGCCTGCTCCGCGCGATGACGTTCATGATCGTCGCCTCGCCGTGCGCCGTGGTGCTGGCCACCATGCCGCCGCTGCTGGCCGCCATCGCCACCGCCGGCCGCCACGGCGTGCTGGTCAAGTCCGCCGTGGTCATGGAGCAGCTCGCCGACGTCACCCGGGTGGCCTTCGACAAGACCGGCACCCTCACCGAGGGCCGCCCCCACCTGACCCACATCCGCGCCCTGCCCGGCACGCGCCTCGGCGAAGGCGAGCTGCTCACGCTCGCCGCCGCGGCCGAGGACGGCTCGGAACACCCGCTCGGCCGGGCCGTCGCCGCCGCCGCCCGCGACAAAGGCCTGCGCCTGCCCCCGGCCACGGGGTTCGCGGCGATGCCCGGACGTGGCGTGCGCGCCCACGTCGCCGGCCGCCTGGTGCAGATCGGCAGCCCCGCCCACCTGCTCCCCGAAGGACACCCCGATGCCGGTCCGGCCCGCGCCCTGGTGGCCGAGCTCGAAGACGGCGGGCACACCGCGGTGGTGATGCTGCTGGACGGCCGCCCGGCCGCGGTGCTGGCCCTGGCCGACCGCATCCGGCCCGGCGCCGCCGGCGCCGTGGACCGCCTGACCGCCCTCACCCACGCCGCACCGGTGCTGCTGACCGGCGACAACCCCCGCGCCGCGGCCCACCTGGCCGCCCGTGCCGGCATCACCGACATCCGCGCCGGCCTGCTGCCCGAGCACAAGGCCGACGCCGTACGCGAACTCCAGCAGCAGGGGGCACGAGTTGCGCTGATCGGCGACGGCGTCAACGACGCCCCCGCCCTGGCCACCGCACACACCGGCATCGCGATGGGTCACACCGGCGCCGACCTGACCCTGGACGCCGCCGACGCCGTCGTCACCCGCGACGAGCTCGCCGCCATTCCCACCGTGATCGCTCTGGCCCGCCGCGCCCGCCGCCTGGTCGTCGCCAACCTCGCCGTGGCCGCCGCGTTCATCGCCGTACTGGTGGCCTGGGACCTGCTCGGCGACCTGCCGCTGCCGCTCGGCGTCGCCGGACACGAAGGCTCCACCGTCATCGTCGGCCTCAACGGCCTGCGCCTGCTGCGAAGCGCCGCCTGGCGACGCGCCGCCGTCGCCGCCACGCCGGCGGGGGAACGCCGATGGCCGCCCGGCCGAGACGAAAGCGAGCACGCATGACCGGATCACAGGGATGGGACCTGCTCATCGGCCTCGCGGCCGCGCTGCTGGTCACCTGGCTCGTCCTGATCGCCGCGCTGGCCCTCGTCCGCCCCCGCGGCGGCCTGCTACGCGAGGCGCTGCGGCTGCTGCCCGACACGCTGCGCCTGGTGCGCCGTCTGGCCGCCGATCCCGGCCTGCCCCGCGGCGTCCGGGTCCGGCTCGCGCTGCTGCTGGCCTACCTGGCCTTCCCCATCGACCTGGTGCCCGACGTCATCCCCGTCCTCGGCTACGCCGACGACGCCATCATCGTCACCGCGGTCCTGCGCTCGGTCGTGCGCCGCGCCGGCCTGGACGCCGTACGCCGGCACTGGCCCGGCACCGACGACGGCTTCACCGCCCTGGCCCGCCTGACCGGCCTGACCCAGCCCGACCCCGGCCCCGAGCCGCACGGCGGCACAACCGAGTGATCGGGGCCCATCAGCTGGGAGGACGGGACTTCGCGCATCCGCGCCCGCATGCCGGCGTCGGCCGGGCCGGTCACTCACCCTGAGCTTGACGTGCGGCCTGCGCGGTGACGCGTTCGATGGCCTGGACGGCGAAATCGGGCTGGTCGACGTAGATGTAGTGGCCGCTCTTCCTGGCCGTGCTCAGCTTGCTGCCGCTGGACAGCGCGAGCCACTTGCGCTGGCCCGCGGCCCACGCCTGCTCCAGGCGCGGCCCATATTCGGGGACGGCCGCGAGGTACTGCTTGCCGTGCTGGATCACCTCCACTGGGATGTTCCCGGCGGAACGGACCTTGCCGTCGGGCATGACGAGCTTCTCCGGGTTCTCGCCCTCGAATACCGCGAGGTTCTGCGCGCGCAACTCTGCGGCCGGACCGGTGGCGGACTTGGGAATCGCCTTCGTGATGTCGTCCAGCATGGTGGGCGGGGTCGCGTCCATCAGGACCAGCCCCTTCACCCTGTCCTGGTGGTCGGGGGCGTACCTGGCGGCGATCAGCCCGCCCAGCGAGTGCCCGGCCAGGACGACCGGGCCGTCACCGGCGACCCGGTCGAGCACCCCGGTCAGGACCTTCCCTGTGCTGGAGAAGCTCTGAGGGCCGTCCGGCTGGTCGCTCCCGCCCGCGCCGAGCCGATCATAGGAGCAGACCCGGTTCTGCTTGCTCAGCGTCTTCTGGATGGCGGCCAGCTTGTCCAGCCCGTCGCCTGCCCCGTGCATCAGGATGATGACCGGCCCGCCTTTCTCCGCGTCGCCGGAACAGGACACGTTCACCTTCCGGCCCGCGACATCGATCTTCTCGGTGCCGGAGATCGGGGCGGCATTCGCTGTCCGCGTGGCGGGGGCGAGGGGGTCCCAGTTCTCCAGTGATTCGCCGCCGCAGCCGGCGACCCCCGCGCCGAGCACGGTGCAGCACAGCGCGGCCACAACGGGTGTCTTGATCTTGCTGAGCATGAGGTCCTCCAGTGAGGGAGCCGACGCCGGGGATGCGCACGGCGGCGTGGCGGAAGAAGCGGACGGAGCGCCGTGGCTGCGTCGTAACGCTACGGATCGGGCGGTCCGCGATCGTCACCTCACGGTGGACATTCGCCGGTAGCTCTCGCGGGGGACAAGTGCGGTCCGGCCGCCGCTCGCATCCATCCCTGCGGACGAGCTCGGCCTGCATCGCCGCCCCGCCGGCTCAGGCGAGGGCGGCGTGCGCGGAACCGGCCGCAGCGCATCGGGCGCGTACACCCGCGGGGTCGCGCCCGCTCCTGTCTGCCGCGAAGAGAACCGAGGGTGCGGCCGCCTAGTCGGCAGGCAGGCCGTGGCGACGGGCCAGCGTGCCCAGAACGCTCCGCAGCGCCTCCGTCTCCCCGGGGCCGAGCTCGTCGGTCAGCTCCGCGTCGAGTTCGGCCGCCGCCGCGGCGCACGTGGCCAGCAGTTCCCGGCCCTCTCGCGTGAGCGCGAGTGTCTGCCTGCGCCGGTCCACGGGGTCGCGTTCACGCCGTACGGCGCCGAGCTCCTCCAGGCGGTCGGCGAGCGACACCACCAGACTGGGCGCCACGTTCATGAGCTTGGCGATGTCGAGCTGAGAGGTCGCCGTTCCGGACTCCAGCACCACCAGCAGCCCCGCGTGCTTGGGCTTGAGGCCGTGGGCGGCCAGGCGCGCCGAGAACCGCTCCGTCATCACGGCCCCCAGCGTGCCGAGCCGGAAGGCCAGCGTGGAGGTCAGCTTGACATCGTTCATACCTCCAATGCTACCGTCTCCATATAATTCAGGAACTGAACGATTAGGAGCAAGAACGATGCTGAACCCCGCCTCCGTCCACGTGGTGTTCGCCGACCTCCAGGACGGCATCGTCGACGCCAGTGCCACCAACCCGGCCTCTTCCCTCCGCCGCGCGGTCAAGGTCCTGAACGGACTCGTCACCGCCCTCGACATCCCGTTCACCCTCTCGGCGGCACCTCGCCCGGGCGGCCCCGTGATGACCGAGGAGGTGCCGGGCGGCGACACGTACGTGCGCACCGGACCGTCCTGCTGGGACGACGCCGCCTGGCGCGAGGCCGTCCTGTCGGCGGGCCGCTCCACCCTGGTGATCTGCGGCGTGACCACGGAGATCGTGGTGCTGCGCACCGCACTCGACGCGCTCGCGCACGGCCTCGACGTGCAGGTCCTGGTAGACGCCTGCGGGGGCATCACCGCCCGCACCGAAGACGCCGCCCTGCGGCAGATCGAGGCCGCAGGCGGCGTGGTGACCTCCGTGGCGGGTTTCGCCGCCGACATGGTGCGCGACTTCACCACACCCACCGGCCGGCAGGTCATCGCCGCCCTGCACCAGTTGGCCTGAGCGGCCGCCGGCTTGCCGGCGATCCGGGCCGCTGGTCTACCTGCTGGGCGAGGGCAAGGGCCGGAGCACGATCTTTCCGTGCGTGTGCCCCCGTTCCAGCTCGCGGAACGCGTCCCGCACCCGCTCCAGCGGGTAGACGCGGGCGATCGGCACCTCGAGCTCTCCGCGCGCGGCGAGCCGCGCCAGCTCGCCGAGCACGACCGCGCAGGCCGCCGCGCCTTCTCCGTAGGTCCGCGCGCCGACCTTGGCCGCGGTCTGCCAGTCGCGGATCGTGTTGATCCGCGCGGGTCGCACGCCCAGCTCCACTGCCAGGTCCACGTAGCCGTCGCCGTAGGTGTCGATGAAGGCGTCGACGTTTCCGCCGGATGCCTGCCGGATTCGCTCGGCCACCCCCTCCCCGTACGCGACCGGGACGACTCCGTAATCCTTCAACCAGGCGTGGTTCGGCTCGCTCGCCAGCCCGATCACCGTGGCGCCGCGCCGCCGCGCGAGCTGCACCGCAAGGGACCCGACGCCGCCCGCCGCACCGGACACGACGACCGTGTCGGCCGGTCCGGGGTCGACGGCGAACACGGTGGCGTACGCGGTCGTGCCGGCCACGTACAGCGACCCGGCCACCTCCCAGGACAACCCCTCGGGACGCGGGGTCAGCTGCACGTCGTCGACCACGACGTACTCCGCGTGGCTCGCCCTGTTGTGGGTGAAGCCGAGGACCTCGTCGCCCACCGCGACGCCGCGCACCTGCGGACCGGCCTCCACCACGACACCGGCCAGGTCGCTGCCCTGCCCGGAGGGGAACGTCGACGGCCAGCGCTCGTGCCGTGCCCCCTGCCGGATCATCACCTCGCCGGGCTGGATCCCGGCCGCGCGGACCTCGACCAGCACCTGCCCGGGGCCGGGCACCGGCCGCTCCACCTCCTCGACCCGCAGCACATCGATCCCGCCGAACTCGTGGAACCGCACCGCCTTCATCGCCTGATCACCGCTCTTCCTCGATCACGTGGGCCTTGGACGGCCGCAGCTCGACTATGCCTTCGCGATCGACGGCCGGGAACGGAGCGGTCTGCCTAGGATCCGCGCTCCGAGGATGTGCGGACGCCGGGCCGGAGGAGGGACCGAGGCGGCGCTCGCCGGGATGCCGGACGGCCAATGCGAGCGACCGGAGCACGCCAGGAGCCCGTAGCCTTCAGTGCGGGCACGTGCGATCGAATCTGCACACGGGAGACGCCAACGCATGAACACGCCGCCATCGCCACCTGGAGCGGAGCCGGCTGACGGATCATCCGTCCAGATCGGCGCTCTCGTTCCGCTGACCCGGCCCGGCTGGGTTGAAGCGGGCCGGCACTTGCTAGCCGGACTCGAACTGGGCGTTAGCGACGTCAACGACGCCGGCGGGATCGCCGGAAGACCACTCGAACTGGTGGTCCGAGACACCGCGGCCGATCCGCAAAGGGCCGCGGCGGCCGTCGACGAACTGGCGCACCTGGGCGTGGCCGCCTTGGCCGGCGAGTATCACAGCGTCGTCGCTCGCGCCGCCGCCGCCAGGGCCGACGCCCTCGGCCTGCCGTTCCTCTGCTCGTCGGCGGTTCTCGACGCGCTCACCGAACAGCCCACGGAATGGGTCGCGCGCCTCGCCCCGGCACAGTCCCGCGGCTGGCGAATCTACGCGGACTTCCTCCTCGGCGCGGGCCACAGCCGGATCGCCGTAGCAGCCGAGCCGAGTGTCTACTGGGCATCCGGGGCCCGCGTTCTGCGGGACCACCTCGCTCCCCGCGGCGGCACTGTCATCGAACTCGACATGCGCGCGCTCACCCCCGCGGCCCTGTGCGACGAACTCGTCTGCGGTCGCGCGACCGCCCTCCTCCTTCTGGTCGGCCACCCGCAGCCGGCAGTGTCGATCGTCACGTCCGTCCGCCGTGACCAGCGGCTCGCCGGGATCACGATCGGTGCTCCGGCCGGGCAGCCGGAGTTCGCCGAATGGGCGACGTCGCTGGGCGACGACAGCGCCGCGATCCCGTTCTTGCGCTACCTGCCCGAGCGCCTCAGCCCACTCGGTGCACGCGTCGAGACGGCCCTCCGCGAGCGGCTGGCCGAAGCGCCCTCCTTCGTCGCCTTCGAGGGCTACGACACGGTCGCCGTCCTCGCCGATGCGCTGCGTTCGCACGGCGTGGACCGGGCGCGCATCGCCGAATCCTGGGCGCGCGTCGCGGTCGAAGGCACCCGCGGACGAATCCGGTTCTCCCGCACGCCGGGCATCAGCGTGTGGCAATGGGCGTGGCCGCCGATCCACGTCGTTGATCGAGACCCGGAGAAACCCGAACGATTTCGGATCCTTCACACCGGCTGAAAAGCACGGAGGTCGCGCAGCCGGGATTCGTCCGAAGCTGAAACTGTCCACCCGCCCTCCGTACTGATACGGACTCAGCGGCGCGCTATCAGATGACATGGCAAAATGACCGCTGGTCAGCCTGAAGCCGATCCGGCCGGACACTGACCGACTCCAGGCTCAGGGCTCGTGGTCCTCGACCAGGCCGCACGCGAAGGGAAACTCCCTCAGGAACTCCCGCCGCCCCGGGTCCGTCTCTGCCTCAGCCAAGTCCCTGAGCACCTTCAGGAACCGGTCGCGTTGTTCCTGGGGCAGCCTCTGCAGCACCCCACTCACGCTCTCCATCATCTGCACCGCGGAGTCGAGGTCCACCTCGTCGTCCTCGCAGCCGTCGAGGAACCAGACGACGTCGACGACCAATCCAGCAAGGACGGGCACCAGAGGGTCCGTGTCGGTCATCCGGGCAACCTATAGGACCCCCTCGTCCGCCGGACGAGGTGATCAGAAAGGGAGAGGTGCGCGCGGTACACGCGATCATTGGTCCAGAAGCACCCACATCGTCGGCACCCCCGAATATGCTTCGATCTGCCGCGCGACGCGTGAAACGAGCGCGTCCGCCACCTCCCCAGGGAGGCACCCCTCGATCGACACTTGCCAGCCGACGTCCTCTCCTGAGAACGCGACATCGACACCGTGGACGCGCACGCGATGGTCTCCCTCACCTGGTACTGGCAAGGCATCCCACCCGGCGGGTGTCAGCACCTCAGCAAGGGCGCTGGCATGAACAGGGATCCACTCAGCCCCATGGCGAGGTCGGATGAGGTAGCCAGGCATCCGCCCATCATGACCGAGCAACCGATCATGCTGAAGTCGCTCCTACCCCAGCCCACGGGCAGATCTGCAGCACCTCCTGTCGCGAGGGCGACACGGACGCCACGAAGATGGACCACCGCCTCCCGACCTCCTGCGAGCGGGCCGGGGAAGACGGTGATCACGTCGATGTCTCCGTCCACCGACGTGATCCACCGTCAGCCGAGATCACCCCGCGGCGGTCAGTGTGAGTGGCGGGGCGGGGCGCTGCCGCTGCCACCGGTGAGGAAGTCCAGGTCCGCGCCTCTGTCGGCCTGCAGGACGTGCTCGCTGTACAGCCGCACCCAGCCCCGGTCCGCGGCCGGTCCCGGGGGCTGCCAGGCGGCGCGACGGCGCTCGAGTTCCGCGTCGTCGACCAGCAGGTCCAGACGCCGTGTCGGGACGTCGAGCCGAATGACATCGCCGGTGCGCACGAGCGCGAGGGGACCGCCCACCGACGCCTCGGGGGCCACGTGCAGGACGCAGGTGCCGTAGCCGGTCCCGCTCATGCGGGCGTCGGAGATCCGCACCATGTCGGTGATCCCCTCGGTGAGCAGCCGCCGCGGCATGGGCACGTTCCCCACCTCGGGAAAGCCGGGATAACCGCGTGGTCCGGCGTTCCGCACCACGATGACCGTGTCGGAGGTGACGTCCAGATCCGGGTCGTCGGCCACGGCGATGTAGTCCTCGATCCGGTCGAACACGAGCGCCTGTCCGGTGTGCTGCAGCAGATGGGGCGAGGCGGCGGAGACCTTCAGCACGGCCCCGGACGGCGCGAGCGACCCGCGCAGCACGACGGTCCCCGACCCGGCGGGCTGGAACGGCTGCTCCATGGTGCCGATGACCTCACGGTTCCAGCACTGGGCACCGCTGATGTTGTCGGCCACGCTCTTCCCGCTGACGGTGACATGGTCCAGGTGCAGCAGGGAGGAGATCTCCTTCATCACCACCGGAAGTCCGCCCGCGTACGCGAAGTCCTCCATCAGGTGCGTGCCGGAGGGCATCAGGTTGACCAGCATGGGCACATCGGCGGTGAGCGTGTCGAAGTCCTCCAGCGACAGCGGGACGCCGAGACGCCCGGCGATCGCGAGCAGGTGCACCACGGCGTTCGTGGAGCCGCCGATCGCGGCGTTCACCCGGATGGCGTTCTCGAAGGCCTCCCGGGTGAGCACCGTCGACAGCCTCTGGTCCTCTTCGACCATGGCCACGATCCGGCGCCCGGCGGCGTGCGCGAGCGCGTACCGGCGGGAGTCGACCGCGGGCACGGCGGCGGCTCCCGGCAACTGGACGCCGAGGCCCTCGGTCACGCAGGCCATGGTGGAGGCGGTCCCCATCGTCATGCAGTGCCCGCGGCTGCGGGACATGCAGACCTCCGCCTCGGCGCAATCCGCCGCGGTCATCCGGCCCGCGCGCAGCTCCTCGGTGAAACGCCACACGTCGGTGCCCGAGCCGATGTCCCGGCCGCGGAACTTGCCGTTCAGCATCGGGCCGCCGGTGACCATCAAAGTGGGCAGGTCGACGCTGGCCGCGCCCATGAGCAGCCCGGGCGTCGTCTTGTCACAGCCCGACAGCAGCACCACCCCGTCGAGCGGGTTGGCCCGGATCAGCTCCTCCGCCTCCATCGCCAGCAGATTGCGGTAGAGCATGGTCGTCGGCCGCATCAGCGGCTCCCCCAGGCTCATCGCCGGAAACTCCAGCGGCAGGCCGCCGCTCTCCCACACACCGCGCTTCACCGACTCGGCCAGGTCGTGCAGGTGGGCGTTGCACGGCGTCAGCTCCGACCATGTCGTGGCGATGCCGATCACCGGCCGGCCGTCGAAGACGTCGTCCGCGAACCCCTGGTTGCGCATCCACGATCGGTGGATGAACCCGTTGCGGCCCTCCGCTCCGAACCACTGCTGGCTGCGCAGCGGGCGATTCGTCATCGACATCGGCACACCTCTCTGTCATGTTGGTTGGCTGCTGGACGACCGGCCGCGGCTACCTCAGGCCTCCGACGGACAGACCGCCGCGCCAGTGCCGCTGGAGGGTGAAGAAGGCGATGATGAGCGGGATCACCGACACGAGCGCACCCAGGATGATGAGGCTCCACAGTGAGGTGCTGCCCGCGTTGTTCGCCGAGGCGATTCCCTGCCAGAGGCCGAGTCCGACGGTGACGGGGAACAGGCGGTTGTCGGAGAGCATGGCGAGGGGCAGGAAGTAGTTGTTCCAGGACGCCACGGCGGACAGGAGCAGCACCGTGACCACCGCGGGCCGCATCAGCGGGAACGCGACCTGGATGAACGTCCGCAGTTCGCCCGCACCGTCGACCCGCGCCGCGTCGAGGATCTCGTCGGGGACCGCGTCGCGCGCATACACGTGCATCAGGTAGACCCCGAACGGGTTGAGCAGGGACGGGAGGATCACCGCCCAGATCGTGTTCGTCAGGCCGAGCCCGGAGAACATCATGAAGGTGGGGATCACCAGGGCGGTCGCGGGCACCATCAACGCGCCGAGCAGGATCGAGAAGCTGAAGCGCCTGCCGGCGAACCGGTATTTGGCGAATCCGTAGCCGGCCATGACGGCCAGGATCGTGGCGCCGATCCCGCCTGCCAGCGCGTACAGCGTGGAGTTGAGGATCCACCTGCCGTAGATGCCGCCGTCGTAGGTGAACAGTCGCTCGAGGTTCCCGAAGTAGTCGACCCGATCGGCGAACCACAAAGTGTTGCCGCCGCCGAACAGGCCGGGGGCGTCTTTGGAACTGTTGACGATGACCCACCAGAACGGCACGAGGAAGTACACGACCAGGAAGCCGAGGAAGATCTGCAGGGGGAGGTGGCGTTGGGGACGGCGGCGTGCGCCGGCGCCGGAGCTGCCGGTCATCAGAAGAAGCTCCTCCGCTTGCGGGTGAAGAACAGGAAGGCGTAGACGCAGACGAACACGATCCCGCCGAGGGCGAAGGAGATCGCCGATCCGTAGGTGAAGTTCGCGAGCCCGAACGCCTGCTGGTAGGCGTACATGTTGGGGGTGAATCCCGGTGAGATCGTGCCGGCCGCGAGGTATCGCAGAATCTGCGGTTCGTTGAAGAACTGCAGGGTGCCGATGAGTGAGAAGACCAGGATCAGGAGCAGCGCGGGGGCGATCAGCGGGATTTTGATCCGGAGCGCGATCTGCCATTTGCCGGCGCCGTCCATACGGGCGGCCTCGTAAAGCGTCGGGTCGATGCCCTGGAGCGCCGCGTACAAAATGATCATGTAGTAGCCGGCCCACTGCCAGGTGACGACGTTGATCAGGCCGTAGAAAATCAGGTTGCTGCTGAAGAAGTCGGGCGCGGTGGCGCCGAACAACCCGAAGATGTCGGAGAGCGGCCCGAAGCTCTTGCTGTACAGGAATCCCCACATGACCGCCCCGATGACCGTGGGAATGGCATAGGGGAGGAAAATCATGAGGCGGGAGAAGCGGGTGAACAGCGTGGTCACGGCGTCCAGGACGAGGGCCATCGCGAGCGCGATGATGATCTGCAGCGGGATGGCGACGAGCGAGAAGCGGACGACGAACCACGCCCCGGACAGGAAGGTCGGGTCGGTGAACGCCTTCACGTAGTTGCCGAGGAAGACGAAGCTGATGCCGCCGATCAGCTTCTTCTGCCAGAGGCTGAGGTAGAACGCGTACGCGAGCGGCGCGATGAGAAGCGCCAGGAAGACGATCCCGAACGGCCCGACGAAGAGCCATCCCATCAGGTGCTCACGGAGGCGCACCTTGCCGCGGACCTTGTGCGCTTTGTCTTGAGTGCTCGCCGCACTCTCCTCGATCAGGAGGGTCATTTTGGGCTCCGCAAAGTCGATGCCGGGGGGTCACGGGTGGGCCGGCCGGGGGCGGACCGGCCCACCCGTGGTGTCACTGGACGGTGAACCCTTGCTCCTTGGCGTAGCTCACCACGTCCTCCTGAAGCCGGTCGGCGGCCTGCGCACCGCTGACGGAGCCCTGGATGAGGGCACTGACCTGCTTCGTCATGGCGTCGTAGTAGTACTGGCCGAACGGCGCGTAGGTCATGCCCTTGTAAGCGTTCGCCGCGGGGACGTAGACCTCCTTGTTCGCCTGCTGGCCGTCGAAGAACGCCACCTTGAGGTCCACGAACGTGGGATCCTTGAGCGCCTTGAGATTCAGCGGGAAGATGATCTGGTTGGTCCAGCCGTCGGTGAGCGACTCCTCGTCGGCGTAGAGGCCGTACGCCACCTTCGCCGCGAGTTCGGGGTTCTTGGCCTGACTGGTCACGGAGAAGGCCGAGCCACCCCAGTTCACCTGCACCGGGTTGCCGGAATCCCACTGCGGGAGCGGCGCCACCGCGAACTTGCCGGTGTCCTTGCCCTTGCCCACGCCGGCGCCGGTGAGGTATCCGGGCGCCCAGGCCGCCGAGATGTACGTCGCGTACTTACCGTTGACCACACCGGCGATGTACTCCGGCGTGAACTGGTCCTGGGTACCGACCAGGCCCTTCTTGGCGAGGCGCCCCCAGTAGTCGAGCACGTCCTTGGACGCCTGGTCGTTCAGCTTGATGCCGATCGACTCCGGCCGCGCCGGATCGTAGGTGAACGGATTCGCGCCCTTCTGGATCTGCAGCGCCATCATGACGGCCGGCACGTTCGCGCCCAGGTCGCCGAACAGCGGGCCTCCCGCGTCCTTCACCTTCTGCGCCGCCTGCTCGTACTCGGCCCACGTCTTCGGGGGCTTGATGTCGTACTTGTCGAAGATGTCCTTCCGGTAGATCATCGCCATCGGTCCGCCGTCGACCGGCACGCCGTAGACCGCGCCACCGATCGAGACGTCCTTCCACGCGCCCGGGCCGTAGTTGTCCTTGACGGCGTCATAGCCGTAGTTCTTGATGTCGACGAGCGCCTTCTGGATCTGGAAGGTCGGGATCCGGTCCGCCTCGATCATGATCACGTCGGGGGCTCCGCTCCCCGCCGAGATGGCCGTCTGGAACTTGTCGTACTCGTCACCGCCCTGGCCGACGTTGGTCCAGCAGACCTGCACCTCGTTGCTCTGCTTGTTGAAGTTGTCGACGACGAGCTGCATGTTGGGGTACCAGCCCCAGAAGGTCACGACCGGCAGGTCCTTCTTGCTGATCGTGTTCGTGCAGTTGCTCGCGTTGTTTCCGCCCGCGTTGCCCGCGGGCGCGGCGCTTGCGCCCGCGGTGCTTCCACCCGCGGTGCTTCCGCCCCCTCCCACATCGGGGGCGCAGGCGGCGAGCGCACTCGCGGCGGCGAGCATGGCTGCCGTGACAAGTAGTCTTTTCGTCTTCATTGACATGATCTCCCCTTCGGGGTCACAGCGCACAAGGGTCCATGCGCCGCCGCTGAGGCCGAGCGATCGGCCGGGACGGGGCACGGATGACACGATCCGCGCCCTGTCCCTCGTGCCGATTGCCCATGTGAGCGCTAACACGCTCCCGTGTCCGAAGATCACCACCGAGGCGGGAACCCCGGGGTCCCGGTGGAGTCACCCCGAACGGGCCTGACTAGCGCCTGAACAGGCGCGGAGCCAGGTCGATGAGGTTCTTCTGCCACACGTCCCAGCCGTGCGGCCCGGGGGTGACCCCGTCGAACTCGTAGTGGACGCCGAGGTTGTCCATCGTGGTCAGTCCCGCCATGAACGACGGGTACACGAAGTCGGTCACGTCGCCGACGTACACGCGCAGCATCTTGGTGCCGTTGTTGATCGCCGCCACGTCGACGCCGGCGCCGCTGCCGAACCCGGCCGAGAACGCCCCGATGTAGGCGAACCGGCCCGGGTGCGCCTTGAGCATCCCGAGCGTCTGTCCACCGCCCATCGAGAGGCCGGCGAGGGCCTGCTGCGACGGGTCGCTGGAGACGTTGTAGCGAGCGTGAACGGCCGGGTCGAGGTTGTCCAGCAGCTCCTTGTTGAAGTCGGACACGTTGCCGTTGCCCATCACGACCACCATCGGCACCAGCTTCCCGTCCAGGAAGTGGTGGTCGAGGATCTGCTTGGCGCGTCCCATCTCGACCCAGTCCGTGTGGTTCTGGCCGCTGCCGTGCTGGAGGTAGAAGACGGGGTACGGCTGCGCGCGGTTCGGGTCGTAGCCGGGCGGGGTCCAGACCAACGCGGTCCGGTCCTGGTTCGTCACGGTGCTGCGGTAGGTCAGGCTCTCGACCTTTCCGCCCTGACCGGCGGGAACGTCCGAAAGCAGGCGTGACCTTTCTCCGGAGATGAGGAAGGTGCTCCAGGTCGGCTCGGTGGTCACCTTCGTCGGGTTCGACGTGTCCTTGACCGAGACCCGGTCGACGATGAACTTGTAGTAGTAGAACCACGGGTCGAGCGGGCCCACGGTCGCCCGCCACCGGTCGCCCTCACGGGACATCGGGATGCGCAGCCAGCTCCCTCCGGGAGCGTCGTTCGCCCACACCGTGACGTGCTTGGCGTCGGTGAAGTCCGTCGTGGTCTCGAAGGTGACGAAGCCGCCCTCGGACACGAACGGCGTCGGCGTCGTGCCGGCTGCGGGCGGGGTGAATTCGCCCTTCAGTGGCCCGTGTCCGGCGCTCGGACCGTGATCCCGCACCGTGCGGAACAGCCGCGGCACGAAATCGATCAGATTCTTCTGCCAGGCGTTCCAGTTCCCCCCGGCATCGGGGTTGACCCCGTCGAACTCATACCTGACACCGGCGCGCTCCAGCGCCTTGGTGAGACGAACGGTCGCGTTGTAGGCCGGATCGGTCACGTTCCCGGTGTACAGACGCACCAGCTTGAGACCGTGGTTGATCGCCTTCGCGTCTGGTCCGCCGGCGCTGTCCGTCAGCAAACCCGAGAACGAGCCGGCGTAGGCGAACTCGTTCGGCTTGGTCAAAGCCGCGCGCAGCGCCTGCGTCCCGCCCTCGGACACACCGGCGATGGCCTGGTGGGCCGGGTCGCGGAGGACATGGTAGGTGTCCGCGACCGCCTTGCGGAGGTCCTTCAGCTCCTTGTCGTCACCCGGCCCGTCGCCGCCGCTGATCACGACCACCATCGGCTCCATGGAGCCCCGGGCCGACAGGTTGTCGAGGATCTGCTTGGCCCGGCCGAGGTCGAGCCAGTCGGTGGCCTTCTGCCCCTCGCCGGACTGCAGGAACAGCGCCGGGTAACTCTTCGGACCGCCGGGACCCTTGGCGTCCTTGGGGCCCCCGGCCTGGTAGCCGGGCGGCGTCCACACCAGCGCCGACCGCTCCTGCGTCTTGACCTGGTAGGTGAGGGTCTCGACCTTGCCGCCCTGTCCCTGGGGCGCGTCCGCCAGCAGGCGCGCCGAGTCGCCCGCGACGAGGAAGGTGCTCCACAGGGGCTTGGACGCCACGGTGGCACTGTTCGTCGGGTCCTTGAGACCCTTGGTGTCGTCGCCCGTGACCTGGTAGGAGTACAGCCCCGGCTTGAGCGGGCCGAGGACCCCCGACCAGACGTCGCCCCGGCGGGTCAGGCCGAACTCCGCCCAGGTGGAGGAGGGGCCGAAGTTCCCCTCGATGACCACCTGCGACACCTGGCCCGCGTTGGCCTGGACGTAGGCCGCCGGGACGGTGAACGACGCGTAGCCGTCGCCCGAGACACTCAGCCAGGGGGTGTCCGCCGCCGCCGGTCGCGGCGCGAGGGACACCGCCGCGATCGTCATGGCCCCGGCGGCGATCGCCGCCGAGAGCCGTCGTGCGCCCGTAGGACGCATCCTGCCGTGATACGATAACGCCATACCGAAACTCCTTTGATGGTCGGCAGCGGGTAGGGCCGCTCGCCGACCTCGCTTCTCGGTCGATGTGACGCGGTTTCTGTGTGTCTGCGCCTCCGTTCGTCACTGGTTCTTGCGTACTCCTGAACGCCAGGTGCACCTGGGTGGCGCACCTGCTTGTGGGGTGTCAGGGTCTCGTTGTGATCTTCGCCGGCGCCGTGGAGCCGCGGACCACCAATCGGGTCGGGAGCAGTATTTGGCGGTGGCCCTCCCACTCGCCGGTGACCAGAGACTTCAGCATCCGCGCCGCCTCGTAGCCGAGGCGGTACATCGACTGGTCCACCGTGGTCAGCGCCGGCTCGGCCAGCGCCGACTCCGGAATGTTGTCGAAGCCGACCACCGACAGGTCGCCGGGAACGTCGAGCCCCAGCTCCTTCGCGACCTCCAGCACCTTCAGGGCCATCCCGTCGCTCGCCGCGAAGATCGCCGTCGGCCGATCCGGCCTTTCCAGCAACGCGCGCGCCAACGGGATCGCGGTCTCGGGATTGAAGTCCCCTCTGCCGATCAGCGACGGATCGACCGGAACTCCCGCTTCGGCCAGCGCCATGCGGTACCCCTCCTCACGCGACCATGCCGCCGCGAGGCTGGAACGGCCCGCGATGAATCCGATGCGCCGATGGCCCAGGCCGAGCAGATGCTCGACCACCTGGGTGGCGCCCGCGAAATTGTCCGCGGTCACCGACGGCACCGTCGAGTCCCGCACCGGATCGATGACCACGACCGGAGTGTTGCTCCGCACCTCGTCCCAGGGCGTGACCACGATGCATCCGTCCGTGAGCGTGCCCGAAAGGCGGGTGAGATGCCGCTGTTCCCAGCCCTCCGAATAGGTCCCGTAGAGGTCGCTGTTGGCGTAGATGATCAAGTCGAAGCCCGACTGGGTCAAGGCCTCCATCACACCCTTGAGCACCTCGGCCGTGTAGGACTGGAAGCTGTGGGTCACCAGGCCCAGCACGTTGGTGCGGCTGCGCCGCAGGCTCGTCGCCACAAGACTCGACTCGTAGCCCAGCCGCTCGATGGCCGAACGGACCTGCGCGGTGGTGCCGGCACTGACGCCGTAGCGCCCGTTGACCACCCGCGACACGGTTGCGACGGAGACGCCGGCCAGTCGGGCGACATCGCTCATCGTCACCGGGGCTCCGCCATCGACCATGCGGCCCTCTCGTTGCAATCGTTATCGGTTACGTTTCCGGCATTTAACGTAAGCGACAACGATTGCAAACACAAGACCTTTTCGGCCTCTCACCAACCCGACCGTAGGTCTTATAAGAACATGGCCGGAATGCGCAGGCCAGCCAGGGCGGGGCGGCGCCGCCGGCGTCGACCACCTGGTCCCGCATCCGCCTGGGGCATGCCGGGCGGCCGGCGAACGGCCGTGCGCGACGGGTGGCGGAGTGCCGCTCCCCCACCACCTGCCCAGAGCACGGCCACCCGTCTCACACCGTCATCTCATCCGAGCGGGTGATGTGAGGGTGCCGGCGACGGTTCGCCGACACCGACCGTGCCCGTATAGACCTTCTGCACCTTCGGCCGGTCAGCGTCGCCGGTGATGGTGAACGTGCCCGCCAAGGTGTGGGCGTCGGAGGAGAAACCGACATATACCTCGATATGCCCGGTTTCTACCGTGTAGTTCATGTCTCGGCCGTAGAAGCCAAGCTGGCCTGTGGGCAGATGGAAGCGTATGGCCGTCCGCTGCCCGGCACCGGCGGACACGCGGGCGAAGCTCTTGAGTTCGAGCACCGGCCGGGTGACCGTCGCCTGCGGGTCGCGGATGTAGAGCTGAACGACTTCCTCGCCGGCCCGATCGCCGACGTTGGCCACGGTCACCTCCACCGTGACGCTGTCCCCGGCGGGCACTTCGGTGCGGTCCAGCGTGGCCTGTTCGACGACGAACGGGGCGTACCCGAGCCCGTGACCGAAGCAGTATCGCGGGCCGGCGGGCGAGTCGACATAGTCACCGTGCCAGTGCGACCGTCCGCCGGACACCTTGTGTCCGTAGAAGACGGGTATCTGGCCAACGGTGCGCGGATAGGAGATGGGCAGCTTCCCGCTCGGGTTCACCTCACCGAGCAGAACCTCGGCGATCGCCCGCGCCCCGGTCTGCCCGGGCAGCCAGGCCATCAGCACCGCGGCGCACTTCTCGTGCAGGAAGTCGCCGCCGACGGGCCGGCCGGCGACGAGCACCGCCACCACGGGGGTGCCGGTCGCGACGACGGCACGCACCAGCTCCTCCTGGACGCCGGGCAGCTCCAGGCTGGACCTGTCCCGCGACTCTCCCGTCGTGGCCCGGGTCGTCAACCCCGAACGATCTCCCAGGACCAGCACCGCGACATCCGCCGCCGCGGCGGCCGCGACCGCCTCGTCGAAACCGTCCCTCGATGTGTCGGTCACGTCGCACCCGCGTGCGTAGCGCACCCGGTCACCCAGCCGGGCGGTGAGCTCGTCGCGCACCGTGGGCACCCCGTCCGTGCTCTCCTCGATCTCAAGGTCGTCCGGGATCGTCATCGTCTGCCCGAGCAGGCCCTTCCGCTCGCGCGCCTCCATCAACGACTCGACGTGCGCCGCGAAGGAGTAGTCGCCGAGCAGGTGCCGGGCGTCGTCGGCGTTCGGTCCGATGAGAGCGACCGTCCCGGCACCGGGCCGCAGCGGCAGGATGCCGTCGTTCTTGAGCAGGACGAGGCTGCGGCGAGCTGTCTCGAGCGCCACCTCCCGGTGCTGCTCGGCGTTCACCGACACCGCGACCGCGGCCTCGTCGACGTAGGGGTTCTCGAACAGGCCGAGCTCGAACTTGTGCCGGAGCACCCGCGAGACCGCTTCGTCCAGCTCCCCTTCGCCGACCTCGCCGGCGTCCAGGGCGCCTGCCAGTTCGCCCGCGTACGCGTCCGTCGCCGGAAGCTCGACGTCGGTGCCCGCGGTGAGCGCGAGAGCCGCCGCTCGCCGCTTGTCCTCCGCGAAGTGGTGGTACGAATGGAGATCGTCGACGGCGAAGTAGTCCGACACGACGGTCCCCGTGAAGCCCCACTCCCCGCGAAGGACGTCGCCGAGGAGCTCACGGTTGGCATGGCAGGGGATCCCGTCCAGCTCGTGGTAGCCGGCCATCACCGACTGAAGGCCCGCCTCGCGGACCGCCGCCTCGAACGGATACAGATACACCTCCCGCAGCAGGCGAGGGGGCAGGTGCGCCGGCGCCCAGTTCAAGCCGCCCTCGGAGGCCCCGTAACCGACGAAGTGCTTGGCCGTCGCGATGACACCCTCCGTGAGAGAAGCACCCTGCAGGCCCCGGATGAACGCCACGCCCATGCGGGCCACCAGGTGGGGGTCCTCCCCGTAGGTCTCCTCCGTCCGGCCCCACCGCGGGTCCCGTACCACGTCGAGCACCGGTGAGAGCCCCTGGTGGCTTCCCGTCGCGCGCATCTGCGCGCGGACGGCGTCCGCCAGCCGCCGGTTGAGCTCCGGCTCCCAGGTGCTCGCGACCCCGATCGCCTGAGGAAAGATGGTGCCCTCCCGCGCCATCAGTCCGGAGCACACTTCCTCGTGCACGATCGCCGGTATCCCCAGCCGGGTCTCCGTCATCAGAAACCGCTGGATCGCATTCGCCACCCGCGCCACCTCTAGCGCCTTCAGGCTGGTGGCTCCCGCGACACGAGTCACGTGCCCCAAGCCGTGCCGGAGGACCGTACGCGCCCGCTCCGCGGAGAACCGGCCACCCTCGATCAGGGAGAACGCCCACGCACTCCCCAACTGCGCGAGTTTCTCCTCCCGGGTCATCCGGGCCAGCAGATCCGCGACACGCTCCCCCACGGGCACGGCCGGATCGGTGTAGATCGCTCGAGACTCCCGCCTCACAGTGGTCACAATTCCGCCCTTCGCAAACGTAATCGGTAACGTTTACAATCTTCACCGTCTCCGATCACGTCCGCTTTGTCCAGAGCTCGTCTCGGAGACCTGCGCGACCGGCCGGCCCGAACCCCGACGTCGGAACCGGCCCGGCCGGAGAGCCACCGCACGAAGGGAGTAACCCTGAACGCGTACGAATCGGTCGAGCAGCACGTGGCGGGCCGGTATCCGGTGGCCGCAAGAGACAGCGCGCTCCTCGGTGTGCGCGGGGGCGGCGCCGTCGCAGGATGATCGATCGTGATTCCCGTCAGGCTGGGTGCCCTGGAGTGTGAACTGCCGACGCCTTTGCCCCTGACGTCGACCACTTCAAGACAGAGGGGAAGACCCGAGTGCACATCGTCCGATACCGGAGTGTCAGCGACTCCCGCCCGCGCATCGCCGTGTTGAATGACGGCGTCCTGTCCACCCTGCCGGTCGCCGGCATGTTCGAGCTTCTGAACCACCGGGTTGAGGAGGTCGAACGGATGTGCGCCGACGCCGCGCCCGACCGCTCGCTCAGCGAGGTGCGGCTGCTCGCCCCCGTGGACGGCGCGACGGAGGTGTGGGCCGCAGGCGTGACCTACCTCCGCTCCCGGGATGCGCGGGTGGAGGAAAGCACCCTCAAGTCGGTCTACGAGCTGGTCTATGACGCCGAGCGTCCCGAGCTGTTCTTCAAGTCGCCCGCCTGGAGAGTGGTCGTCGACGGCGAACCCGTCGGCATCCGCTCCGACTCGGAGCTCAACGTTCCCGAGCCCGAGCTGGCTCTCGTGGTGAATCGCTTCGAGGAGATCGTCGGCTATGTCGTCTGCAACGACATGAGCTCACGATCGGTGGAGGGCGAAAACCCGCTCTACCTCCCGCAGGCCAAGCTGTACGCCGGAGCGTGCGCCCTCTCCTCGGGCATCAGACCCGCATGGGAGGTCGACCCCTCCGACCTCGCCATCCGCCTGAGGGTCACTCGCGATGGAGCTGTCATCTGGGACGGCACGACCTCCACGAAGCAGATCCGGCGCCCGTTCGCCCAACTGACCGCCTATCTCTTCCACTCGGAGAACTATCCCCACGGGGTCGTGCTCACCACCGGGACCGGCCTCGTGCCTGATCTCGACTTCCAGTTGCACGCGGGCGACGTGATCACGGTGACGATCGACGAGATCGGCGAGCTCCGCAATCCGGTTGTCGTGGGCAAGGAGCACTTCGACTTCCTGACGGCCCCGTGACGCCAGAATGATCGTGTCGAGGGATAGGCGCACCCGTGCCCTTCCGTCGCGACCCCCGACTGCAGGAGCACCACGGTGAGCAGCATCATCGACAAGATCGCCTGGATCCACCTGGACAACGGCAAGATCCTCAGCACCCGATCACGAGGCAAGGACGCCTACTACATCCCCGGCGGCAAGCGCGAACCCGGCGAAAGCGACATCGACACCCTCGTCCGCGAAATCGACGAGGAGCTCTCCATCACCATCATCCCGGCCACCGCCACCCACGTGGGCACCTACCAGGCCCAGGCACACGGCCACGCCGACGGCGTCACCGTGCAGATGACCTGCTACACCGCCGACCACGACGGGGAGCCGACGCCCAGCCGCGAGATCGAGGAGATCATCTGGCTGAGCTACGCCGACCGCGACCGGGTGTCCCCAGTCGACCAGATCATCTTCGATCACCTGCACCAGGCCGGACAACTTCGCTGACTCAGCACCACCCGCACCGTCTCCACAGGTATTGACCAGCGCTCCTACCGGACAGCCGCCGGCCGGTCCCGTACCCGGGAGCGCTGACCCGCCCGAGCGGGACGGCAAGGCCCTCCGCCTCGTCGTCCCGCCCGGGCACCCGTCCGGCACCAGCGTCCGGCAGCAGAACCAGCCACCCTGGGCGACTCCAGACCGCTGGAGCCGCGCGCCGATACTCGAGGATCGTGCGCCGCGGCTACATCCCCGCTAGTCCCCCGCCAGCACGGTGAAGGTGAACCCGGCGCTCGTCGAACGGTGCAGCGGAATGTCGCACTTGACCCGGCGCAGCACCTCGTTCCTGCTGAAGCCGAGCCCCTGCGCGATGAGCCGCTCCGGGCGTACCGGCACCGGATCCTCGAAGACGACCTCGATCCGGACCGGCCACGCCTCGTCGAGCCATGCCGACGGGATGTCCAGCCGCCAGGCTCCCTTCCAGTCCAGGCGGAAGCGGTTGCGCCGGGCGAGCAGCGGATCCAGCAACGTGGACGCCACCAGCTCCGGATCGTTGACGTGGTAGCGCTCGAGCTCGGCCGGATCGAAGGATCCGACCGGCGCTCGCTCGTACACGTTGAGCTTGCTCGTCCGGCCGCAGGACACGCAGCGGACCAGCAGCCACACGTCCAGGAGCTTGCCGTTGGCGTTGACACGGAACCTGCCCTCGCCGGTGGTGGCCGACTCCGAGCGGCAGTCCACGCACCGCAACGACAGCAGAGGCAGCCTGGTCCGGCGGACGACCCAGGGCAGCACAGTATGAGGTTGTGAAGACATGATCTCTCTAGACCTGACACGAGGCCGATTGCGCGCAGCCTCAAACGCCGTACGACCGGGCGCGCGCGGGCAGCCCGGCAGAGCCGACGGAACGGTCGGCTTGAAGGTGAGCGGAAGAAGGTGTCAGGTCTAAAGAGCAGGCGGGGTCACGCGCTTTTGTCCTCTGTCCTCACTGCGACGGGGCCGCAGGCACCCTACGGGAACGCGGAAGGAAGACTCAAACGGTTTTTCCCGACGCCGCCATTGGCCGGTCAGCCGGTGAAGGCGCCGGGACCGAAGCGGCCCCAGGCGACGAACGCGGCCAGCGCGAGGTAGGCCAGGTTCAGCGCCGCGAGCCGGAACTCGCGGCGACGGCCGTGAGTGATCATCGCTGCGGTCATCAGGGCGATCCAGCAGAGGGCGGTCACCGGCACCAGGTCCGGTGCGATGCCGGCCGCGGCGGGCAGTATCAAGCCGACCGCGGCGAGGATCTCGAGAACGCCGAGGGCCTTGACCCTGCCGGCGCTGACGCTTCGAGTCCATGCTCCACCAGGAGTCGCGGCCAGCTTCTCCTTCGGCACGAATGCCTTGATGGCGCCGCCGGCCAGGGCCACCACGGCCAGCAGTCCGGCGCCGAGCCACAGTGCGAGGTTCATCGAGTCGTCCAATCGTGATCAGGCGTACGGACGTCGTGGACGCGCCCAGGGGCGCGGGTGGCCGGGCGGGCTCAGCCCTTTTCGCTTCCCCCGTGGTCCGCGCGCACCAGGGCGCCGAGGTCGCCGACCCGGTCGAAGTGCCGGAGCTTGTCGGGGTTGACGATGGAGTGGATGGTCTGGATCCGGTCGTCGGCGATGTCCAGCCCCATCACCCCGACCAGCAGGTCGCGGGCGTCGAAGACCAGGGCCCCCGGCTCGCCGTTGACCTGCGTGAGGTGGAAGCGCACGCCGCCGGCGCGGGCCAGCAGGGGCGCCATCGCCGCCAGCACGCGCGCCACGCGCCGGCGTCCGTTGACCGGCCGTCCCAGCGCCGGCACCTTGCCGCCGCCGTCGCCGTGCATCGCCACGTCCTGCGCCAGCAGCTCTTCCAGCGCGCGCAGGTCGCCGTGTTCGACGGCGGCGAAGAAGCGCCGGGCGAGCTGTTGCCGCTGCTGCCGTGAGGCGTGGTAGCGCGGGCGGCGCTGCTGGAGGTGTCTGCGGGCCCGGGCGACCAGGTGCCGCGCGCTGTCCACGTCGGTGCCGACGATCTCGGCGACCTCCGTGTACGGATAGTCGAACACCTCGCGCAGCAGGAACGCGGCCCGCTGCTGTGGCGACAGGCTTTCCAGCAGCACCAGGACGGCCAGCGACAGCGAGTCGGCGGTCTCGGCGTGCTCACCCGGCGAGGGATCGGTGGCGAGCGGTTCCGGTAGCCACTCGCCGACGTACCGCTCCCGCCGAACGCGTGCCGAGCGCAACTGGTCGATGGCCAGCCGGGTGACCAAGGTGGCGATGTAGGCCCGTGGTGAGGCGATCGTCTCGCCGCCACGCTGGGTCTGGTGCAGCCGCAGGAACGCTTCTTGCACCACGTCTTCGGCTTCGCCGACGCTGCCGAGCATCTGGTAGGCGATGGCGAAGGCCCGCGGCCGCAGCTCGCCGTACAGATCCGAGGTGGACACGCCGACTCAGCTCAATCCGTCGACGAACCCGGTGCGCCAGCTCGGGTGCTGCGGCGTCCACCCCAGTTCGCGCTTGGTCTTCTCACATGAGATCCCGCGGGCCCGCGTCATCACGTCGACCGCGCCCTCGCCGGCCAGCGGGCGGGCGAGCCAGGCCGGCACGCGGCGCGGCGGTTCGGCGCCGAGCACGCGGGCCAGGTAGGGCAGCCAGACGCGCACCGGTGCCGGATCGTCATCGGCGACGTGGTAGATCCCGGGCTCGCCTTCCTCGACGGCCGCGACGGTGGCCGCTGCCGCGTCGGCGATGTGCACCAGCGACCACACTCCGTCGCCGCCGCCGATGATGGGGAACCTCTGCTTGCGGATCTGCTCGGTCATGACCGCGTCCGGCGCGGCGCTGAGGCCGGTCCCGGGGCCATAGAAGGAACCGTAGCGGAGCACGATGCCGTCGGCCCAGGTGATGCCGGTCACCGCGTCCTCCAGGTGGCGCAGCGCGGCCACCGCCGCCGCGGCGTCGGCGGGCGGGTTCGGCTCGATCCGGGCGTTCTCGTCGGCGACCGGTCCGCCGGTGCGTTCCATCCACAAGGAGTTGCCCTGCGCCACGAACCTGCCGACGCCGGCCGCCCGCGCCGCCGCCAGCAGGTGGTCGGTGCCCTCCGTCCGCAGCCGGTTGGTGGCGGCGGCCATCCGCTTGACCTGCCGCATGCTCGACGGCCCGCTCAGCGCGGTGAGCTGGTGGACGATCACCTCAGGCGCGGCCTTGGCCACCGCGTCGGCCACCGAGTCCGGATCGAGCGCGTCGACGACGACCGGCTCGGCGCCCAGCGCGCCCAGCGGCCCGGTCTTGGCCTGCGAGCGGGTCGTACCGACCACCTGGTGGCCACGGGCCACCAGCTGGGTGACGAGTTGGGTGCCGATCGCCCCGGACGCCCCGGCGATGAAGATTCTCATGTCGTCTCCGTTCATTGCGCTCATCAGTCGCGCTCAGCACTAGAGACGACAGACCCCGTCTTCCCATGAACGGGAGTGACCCAACTCACACGCATGCCGGTGGCGCAGGTCGAGCACCTCGGTTCCCCGCCGGTACGGCGGCAACGCATTCAAGCGACCAATTCTGTTACAGCGACAACTCCCGAAAGGAAGGTAATGCCGCATATTATCCTCGCAGTCCAGGACTTTCGAAATATGAGGAGAGCACCCATATCGAGAAGCAACCCGAAGGCGGCCGCAAGCGACAGTGCAAGACCTTCGTCGTTCGGTCGACCTGGAGCGACCCTATGGTCGAGACCTGCGATTAAGGCGAACAGCGTCAGCAGGAGGGCCGACACGTACAGGAAGCAGAAGAAGAAAAGGTGATACCAGAAGTATTGATGTCGCGGCGTCACCGAACACACCTCTCTATCACGGGGCGACCGGCCGGCACACTTTATTCAGGGTCGCAATGGCCGATATTATATTGTCGGGCGATTTCAGCCCATGTTGTGTCGGTTATCGCACCCTGCTCGCCTCCCCTGGTCCTGCCCCTCCCCCGTGTCCGGCCACAGCCGTTCGGCGGAGGGGCCGGAGGCGAGTCCCATCCGGGCGGCTACGAGCCCGGGCAGGTGGGGGTGGCGCGGCCACGGAGAGCCCCTGCCCGCGACACCTCTTGACGCGGATGGCCTCCAGATTTAACTTCTATGAAACCGCGTTCGACATTATCGAACGACGTTCATACCCGGGACGGTCTCATGAACGACTCACCCCCCTCCACGTTCCAGAAGCTCCTGTCGGAACTGCTCGGCACCGCCTTCCTCGTGTACGTCGGCGCCGGCTCCGCCGCGGCCACCGGGGTCATCGCCGCCGGCTCCCGCGCACCCTTCTCCATGGCCCAGCTCGGCATGATCAGTTTCGCGTTCATGCTGGTCATCGTGGGCACGGTGTACGCGATCGGACATATCTCCGGCGCCCACATCAACCCGGCGGTCACGGTCGCCCTCGCCGCGACCGGCCGCTTCCCCTGGCGTGAGGTGCCGGGCTACGTCGCCGCGCAGACCGCCGGGGCGGTCGCCGGCACGCTCGGGATCTTCGCGACGCTCGGCGCGGACGCCGCCAGGGCCGCCGGAGGCGGCGTGACCGCGTACGCCGCCGAGGTCGGGTTCGCCCGCGGCACGCTGATCGAGGCGATCGGCACATTCATGCTGGTCTTCGTCGTCTTCGGCGTGCTCGACCGGCGGGCCGTCCCCGGGTGGGCGCCGATGGCGATCGGCTCGATCGTCTTCGCGGTCATCGTCGTCGTGGGCCCGGTGACCGGGGCCGCGATCAACCCCGCCCGCTACGCGGGCCCGTTCCTCGTCAACGCGGCCTGGGGCGGCGCGGTGAGCTGGGACCAGCTTCCGGCCTACCTCATCGGGGAGTTCGCGGGCGGTCTGATCGGGGCGCTCGCCTACACGGCGCTTGCGGCCTCGCGAGGAAGGACGAAGCTGGAGAGCACGACCACGGCAGTAGGGACCGCATCATGAAGAAGCTCATCAACAGTGTCGATTCCGTCGTCACCGACGCGCTGCGCGGCATCGCCGCCGCGCACCCCTCGCTCCGCGTCGACATCGAGAACACGGTCGTATTCCGCGCCGACGCCCCCCGGCCGGGCAAGGTCGGCCTGGTCTCCGGCGGTGGCTCCGGCCACGAGCCGCTGCACGGCGGGTTCGTCGGCTACGGCATGCTCGACGCGGCCTGTCCCGGCGAGGTCTTCACCTCCCCCGTCCCCGACCAGCTCATCGAGGCGACCAAGGGCGTGGACGGCGGCGCGGGCGTGCTGCACATCGTGAAGAACTACACGGGCGACGTGCTGAACTTCGAGATGGCCGCCGAGCTCAGCGGCGACGAGGGCGTCGAGGTGGCGACCGTGCTCGTCAACGACGACGTGGCGGTGCAGGACTCCCTGTTCACGGCGGGCCGCCGGGGCACCGGGGCCACGCTGTTCGTCGAGAAGATCGCCGGCGCCCTGGCCGAGACCGGCGCGCCCCTGGCCGAGGTGGCGCGGGTCGCCCGGGAGGTCAACGAGCGCAGCCGCTCGTTCGGGGTGGCGCTGACGCCCTGCACGGTCCCGGCCGCGGGCAAGCCCACCTTCGAGCTGGCCGACACGGAGATCGAGCTCGGCATCGGCATCCACGGCGAGCCCGGCCGGACCCGGGCCCCGATGCGCGAGGCCCGCGAGATCGTCCGTATCGCCATGGACGCGATCGACGCCGACCTGCCGCTGTCCGGCGAGACGCTCGTCATGGTCAACGGCATGGGCGGGACGCCGCTCATCGAGCTGTACATCGTCTTCGCCGAGGTGGCGGCGTACCTGCGGGAGAAGGGCGCGACGGCCGTGCGCAGCCTGGTCGGCAACTACGTGACCAGCCTCGACATGCAAGGCTTCTCGGTGACGACGTGCTCGCTGACCGGCGAGCTCACCCGGCTCTGGGACGCGCCGGTGGAGACACCGGCGCTGCGCTGGGGCCGCTGACCGCATCCGAACCTCTGGAGTCCCCTCGTGAACACCCAGTTCTTCGCCGCCTGGATCGAGGAGATCGCCGCCGCCGTGCGGGCGCAGCGTGACCACCTCACCCAGCTGGACGCCGCGATCGGCGACGCCGACCACGGCGCCAACCTCGACCGCGGGTTCACCGCCGCGCAGGAGGCGCTGGCCGGCGCCTCCCCGCAGACCCCGGGCGCGCTTCTCGTCCTCGTCGGCTCCACGCTCATCCGCAAGGTCGGCGGCGCCTCGGGCCCCCTGTACGGCACCGCCTTCCGCGAGATGGGCAAGGCGTTCGGCGAGGCCGCGGAGATCTCGCCCACGGAGCTGAGCACGGGCCTGAACGCGGCCCTGTCCGGCGTCCAGCGCCTCGGCGCCGCGGCGAAGGGCGACAAGACCATGGTCGACGCCCTCGCCCCGGCCGCCGAGGCGCTGGCCCAGGCCGTACGGGACGGGCTGAAGCCGGAGGAGGCGCTGGAGGCGGCGGCCGCCGCGGCCGAGCAGGGGGCCAGGGCGACCGTCCCGTTGCAGGCGCGCAAGGGGCGGGCCAGCTACCTGGGGCCCCGCAGCGTCGGGCACGAGGATCCCGGCGCGGCCTCGACGGCTCTGCTGTTCGGCGCGCTGAAGGCGGCCGCCTCCCGATGACCGCGACCCGCGGCCGGGCCGCGAGAAACCGGAACCGCTCAGGCGACCGGGCCGCCAGACGCCAGGACCGGTCAGGCGGCCAGGCCGCGGGGAGCCGGAACCGCTCAGGCGGCCGGGCCGCCGGGCACGGCGGAGCGGGGGGCGCCGAGATCGCGCGAGACCGCCCGCGCGGTCTCGCGCACGGCCAGCGCGATCTCCTCGCGCCGCGCCGGGTCCAGCACCCGCTCGACCGGCCCGACCACGGCGACGGCGCCGGCCACCGAGCCGTCCCGCGAGAAGACGGGCGCGGCGACGCCCGCGTCCCCCAGCGCCGCCTCCTGGTCCTCGACCGCGTACCCCCGGCGGCGCACCTCCGCGAGCGCCCGCTCCAGGTCATCGCGGCCGGTCCTGGTGAGCCCGGTCAGCGGGGCGAGGTCGTCCGACAGCAGCTCCTCCCCGCGCGGGTCGTGGGCGGCGATGGCGTGGCCGAGCGCGCAGGCGTGCCACGGGATCGCCGCGCCCACCTCCAGGATCTGCACGACGTCGTCGGGCCGGAACACGTGGTGGAGCACGATCACCCGGCTCCCCGACAGCGTGCCGACCCAGACGGCCTCGTTGACGCGCTGGGCCAGGGAGTCGGCCCACAGCAGGCTCCTGACCCGCAGTTCCGACCCCTCCAGGTAGGCGTTGCCGAGTTGCAGCACGGCGGGCCCGAGCGCGTACTTGCCGGTGTCGGGGTCCTGCACGACCAGCTCGCAGGCGGCGAGCGTGCGCAGCAGCCCGTGCACGGTCGGCTTGGCCAGGCCGACCCGCTCGGCGATCTCGGTGACCCCGAGCCGGGGGGTGCCTGACCCGAGGGCCTTCAGGATGAGCGCGGCGCGCTCCACCGACTGGATCACTTTTCGATTATGCCGAACGATCTTCAGGAATAACGAATGGTTGGCATCGTACTCATTTCACACAGCAGCGGCCTGGCCGCGGAGGTGGCCGCGCTGGCCACGCAGATCGGCGGCGCGCACGTGCCGCTGGCGGCGGCGGGAGGCACCGAGGACGGCGGTCTCGGCACCAGCCCCGACCGGGTGACCGCCGCCATCGAGGAGGTGGACCGCGGGGACGGCGTCGTGCTGATCCCCGACCTCGGCAGCTCGGTGCTCACCGCCAGGCTGCTGCAGGCCCCGGGTGAGGTCGTGATCGCCGACGTGCCGTTCGTGGAGGGCGCCATCTCCGCGGTCGTCGCGGCGGGCGGCGGGGCCTCGCTCGACGGTGTGCTGGCGGCGGCCGAGGAGGCATGGCATGTCCGTAAGCTCTGAGCCCACGGCAAGCTCTGGGCCCGCGGCCCCCGAGGCCGGCGGGGGCGAGCGCACGATCGTCCTGACCGAGGACCTGCACGCCCGCCCCGCGAGCGCGCTCGCCCAGACCGCCGCCGCCTTCACCGCGGCCGTCACCCTCTCGTACGGCTCCCGCTCGGTCGACGTGCGCAGCGTGCTGTCGCTGATGGGCCTGGGCGCCACGAGCGGGCAGACCGTGACCCTGCGCGCCACCGGCGGCGACGCCGCCGAGGCGCTGGCGGCTCTCAGCGCGGTGCTCGGCGGCTGACGACTACCGCCGCGCCGCGCCCGCCGGCGGCGCGGCGGACTCCCCCGCGCTCCGGAGGAGGTCGCGGAGGTTCTCGGCCTCCGGAACACCGAGCTCGCCGTAGAGGCCGAGAGCGAGCCGCCCATGCTCGGACGCCTGATCCGCGTGCCCGAGCGCGAGGTGGGCGCGCGCCAGCCCGTCGTGGGCACGCGCCTGCTCCGGCCGGTTGCGCGTCAGGCCGGCGAGCGCGAGCGCGGCCGTGTGCTCCTCGACCGCCCGAGCCGGGTCGCCCGCCGCCTCGGCCAGCCCGTTCAGCGCGGCCGCCTCGTCGGCGGTGTTCCCGAGCGCACGGTAGACGGCCGCCGCCTGCTCGTGGCGGATGCGCGCCTGGGCGAGCTCGCCCTGGTGCCGGAGGACGACGCCGAGGTGGTCGAGGGTCATCGCCTCTCCGGCCGGGTCGCCCACCTTGCGGTGAAGCGCCAGCGCCAGGTCGAGATGGCGCCGGGCCTCCTCGGGACGGCCGGCCCGGTCGAGGAGGAGGGCGAGGACGCCGAGCACGTTGGCCTCGCCCCAGGTGTCGGCGCCGATCCGGGTGAGGTCGAGCGCCTGCCTGAGGTACTGCTCCGCCTGGGCGTCCCGGCCGCGGCGCAGGGCCACGTTCCCCAGGGTGAGCAGTGCCCTGGCCCGTTCCCCGGGCTCCTCGCACACGTCGAGGGCCCAGTGGTCGAGGGCCTGGTGAGCGTGCTCCTCCGCCCGCTCGTACTCGCCGAGCCGCCAGTAGGTCCGCGCGAGGTCGGTGAGCGCTCGCGCCTGGACCTCGCGGTCGCCGAGCACGCGGCTGCGCCGCAGCGCCAGGGTGTGCAGCGTGAGCGCGTCGTCGTGGTGCGCGTGCCGGTCGAGGTAGGGGCGCATCGCCAGGGCCAGCATGCCCAGGCAGATCTCGGGTCCGTGGACGGCGGTCGCGATGATGTTGGAGCGTTCGGCGTCGAGCCAGGCGATCGCCTCCGCGGCGTCGCGAATGGGCGCGATCGGGGCGGCCGGCTGGGGAATGCCCTCGCGCTGGGCCACCGTGTACGGGAAGAGCCGGTCCATCGCCGCGCGGGAGCGGTGCAGGTAGTAGGTGAGCAGCCGCATGACGGCGCCGTCGTCCTCGGCGAGCGAGCGGGCGTGCTCGCGGAGCAGGTCGTGGAAGGTGTAGCGGCCCGGTTCGAGCTGCAGGAGCATGTGGGCGTCGAGGAGGCCTTCGAGCAGTTCCTCGGCCTCGTCCTCGCCGATTCCGGCCAGCGCGGCCGCGCCGCAGACGTCGATGTCACGCCCGGGCGCCAGCCCGAGCAGGCGGAACATGCGCTGCTCGTCCTCGTGGAGCTGCTCGTAGGAGAGGGCGAAGGCCGCGGACACCCCGTCGAGGAGCCGGCGATGGTCCCGCAGCCGCCCGGCCAGATAGGACACGGTCCAGCGTGGGCGGTGCTGGAGGCGGGCGGCCGAGATCCGGATGGCGAGCGGGAGGTGCCCGCACAGCCGGAGCACCTCGCGTACGGCGTCCGGCTCCCGGTGAGCGCGTTCGCCCACGATCCGCCCGAACAGCCCGGCGGCGTCCGCCTCGCCCAGCACGTCGACCGACAGCGCCCGGGCGCCGTCCAGGTCGACGAGCCGCCGCCTGCTGGTGACCAGGACGAGGGTGCCGGAGCGTCCCGGCAGCAGCGGGCGCACGTGCTCGGCGTCGAGAGCGTTGTCCAGCACGGCGAGCACCCGGCGATCGGCCAGCTCGGCCCGCCAGAGTGCGCTCCGCTCGGCCAGGGTGACCGGGATGCGGCCGGCGGGCACCCCAAGCTGGCGGAGGAGGACCTCCAGAGCCGCGGCGGCGTCGACCGGCTCCCGGCCCGCGGTGTGGGCCTGCAGGTCGACGAAGAGCCGGCCGTCCGGATAGCGGGCGGCCAGCCGGTGGGCCGCGTGGACGGCGAGAGCGGTCTTCCCGATCCCGGCCATTCCGTCGATCGTGACCACGACCGGCCCGTCGTGTCCGTTGTGGTGCTCGTCCGCGAGCCGTTCAAGCTCGACGGTCCGTCCGGAGAAATCGGGAATGTCGTAGGGCAGGAAGGTGGAGCGACCCGCCGGGCCGGGAACCGCCGGCGCCGGGTCGGCCAGGCGCAGGGCCGGATCGTCCGCCAGGACCGCCCGCTCCAGTTCGGTGAAGGCGTGCCCGGGGTCGAGGCCCTGTTCGTCCGCGAGAGCCGTACGGTAGGCGCGCGCGGCGGCCAGGGCGTCGGGCTGCCGCCCGGCCCGGTGCAGAGCCAGGACGAGGTGGCCGTTGAGCTTCTCGCGCAGCGGGTTGGCGGCCGCCTGGGCGGCGAGCTCGTCGAGCAGATCGGCGTGCCGCCCGGCGGCGAGCTCGCCCTCCACCAGGCGCTCGTACGCCGACAACCGCCGGTCGTTCCAGAGCTCCCGGACACCGGTGACGTACTGCGCGTGCACGTCCTCCAGCGCCTCGCCGCTCCACAGGTCGAGGGCCCTGCGGAGCTCGCCGGCGGCCACCAGCTCGGTGAACTCCTGCGCGTCGACCTGTCCGGGCTCCGGCTGCGCGACGTAGCCGCCGGCACGCGTCTGGAGGAGCCCTGCGGCTCCCGCAGCGCGCAGCACCTTGCGGATCGCGGTGATCGAGGCGTGGATCTGCGATCGGGCCGTGTCGGGCCGGTCGTACCCCCACATCGCGTCGATCAGCCGCTCGATGCCGATCACCCGGCCGGCGTTGAGCAGGAGGTAGGCCAGGACGGCCCGGTGACGTGGGGCGACACCCGTCAGGGGCGCGCCGTCGACGACCATCTGGACGGGGCCGAGAAGGGTGAAGCGCAGCATCGTCCCCCCATCACGATCGCATCGTGCGCGCATAGCGAATGTATCAATCCGGGCGGCCACGCTGATCTCACACGAACCGAGACGGATTCCGCAGAACCGATACGGAGGAACCACGATGGAAGCCCGGATGAAGAACCCCGCCGCGATCATCCCCGCCGCGATGAAGCCGATCATGGAGCTGATGAAGGCCGCCCAGTCGCAGGGTCTTCCCCCGGAGCTCATGGAGATGATCCACCTGCGGGTCAGCCAGATCAACGGGTGCAGCTACTGCGTCGACGCCGGCCTGAAGAGCCTGCGCAAGCTCGGCGAGAGCGACGAGCGCATCGGCCTGGTCTCCGCCTGGCGCGAGGCTCCGTACTACACCGACGCCGAGCGGGCCGCGCTGGAGCTGGCGGAGGCCTCGACCCGGCTGGCCGACCGCGCCGACGCCGTCTCCGACGAGGTCTGGGACAACGCCGCCGACCACTTCGACGACAAGCAGCTGGCCTCGATCCTGCTGATGACCGCCGTCACCAACCTTTTCAACCGCCTGAACGCCCCGGTCCGGCAGATCGCCGGCAGTTGGTAAGCCCCCATCCCCACGTACAGAAGGAGACACCGACATGTCCGCCGTCCGCTCGCACCGCTACTCCGTCGCCGAGGCCGACCTGGAGGAGTTCCTGGCCCGCAGGAGCTCGCTGATCGCGACCATCAGGGAGGGGCACCCCGGCCTCACCCGCACCGTGCTGGTCCGGCTCGAGGACGGCACCTATACCGACACCTGGCACTGGGAGAGCGGCGAGCAGATGGGCGCCGCGCTCGCGGCCCTGCCCACCTTCCCGGAGGCGCCGCTGACCATGGCCCTGACCAAGGAGGCCACCGCCCTCAACGGCCGGGTCGTCGACGAGCGCTGAGGGCGCCGGCGCGGCGGCTTCAACGGCTCCGCGTACGCCGGGCGCGGGGCATGGCGGCGAGCCGGTCGCGCCGGAGCTCCTCCAGATAGGTCCGCATCAGGTCGCCCGCGCGGGTGAACCAGTCGGACAGCACGGCGATCTCCGCGGGCGTGTAGTCGGCGAACAACTCGTCCAACCGCCGGTAGAAGGGTTCGTAGACGGCCGCGGCGGTGGCGACCGCGGCCGGGTCGGCGACGACGCGCACGCGGCGGCGGTCCTCGGGGTCCGGCCGCCGGTGCGCATACCCGGCCTTCTCCAGCCGGTTCAGCACGCCCGTCACCGCGCCCGTGGTCAGTCCGGCCTGCTCGGCGAGCGCGCCCGCGCTGATCGGGTCGTCCCCCGCCGCCAGGATGAAGCCGAGGCAGGTGACGTCGGTGACGTTCAGTCCGAGCCGCTGGGCGATGTCGTGCTGCCCGACCAGGCTGAGCGCGATCAGCTGGTCCATGCCGGCGAGAGCCTGCTCGGGCGTCGCCTCCGGGCGCGGCTTGCCGTCCATCCTCAATCTCCTTAGAATCTAAGATGTTTAGTTCGTGAGATAATTGTCTCATCGTCGAGGAGAATCATGAGCGGCATGCACGACGATGTGGATCTCGGGCACACGGTCGCGGGCTGGACCGGCTGCCTCGTCGTGCTCTGCGGCTGCGCGACGGCCGGCGTGGCGATGTGCGCCGCCTCGCCTCCCGGCGTCTGGCTCGGCATCGGCGTGATCCTCCTGGGCGGCCTGGCCACCTGGGCGCTGCACCTGGCGGGCTGGGGCAAGCCCAGCGGTCCCCGTCCCCCGGAGCAGTGGGACTGGCGGGTGAAGGACCCGATGACGGGCCATGACGGCTGCCTCGCCTGCCGTATCGCGGGCCGCCCACGCGGCCGGGGAGACGAGCCCGGGACCGCGGGCATCGCCCCTGCCGATGCCGTCCGCGAGGAAGCCACCCTCTCCGACACGTCGGTATTCGCCCAGCGCTGAGCTCCGCCCTGTCCCGGCGTCGTGCGGCGCTCGGCCAGGTGCTCGACCAGGTGCCCGGCCAGGTGCTCGACCAACGGTGCGACGACCTCTGCCGTGCCGCGCCGGAGGCTCGGGACGCCCCGGTTTCTGGCGACCCTACAGGACCTGCGGGAGACGGCAGAGGGCGTACCGCCGGTGCCCGGGGGTATCGGGTCTCGTCATGCGTGCTCTCGCCCGCCTGATCCTGGTGATGGTCGTGGTCCTCGCCATGACTCCCGGCTGCGGGGCCTTCGGCCCCCGCCTGGTCGTCAACGGGGGTTCCGGCACCGACGGGCCCGACGCGGAGGTCACACTGCACGACACGGTCGCCCACCGGCCGTACTCCCTGGGCGGCTGGGACATGTGCCTGGACCGGCCCGGTTCTGTCACCGTCACCGGGGTCGAGCTCATCAAGCCGTACAACGACATCGTGTTGCAGGCGTTCTCGTCCCGGCCGCACAGGGGTGCCATGCTCGGCATGGCCGAAAAGCCGCTGACCGAGCTCGGCTTCCCCGCCCGCAGTCCCGCGGTCGCCGTCGCCTGCGAGGAGAGCACCCTTCACACCGAGCTCGCCCTGCAGTACGCGAAGAGCGGCGACGCCGACGCGGGAGCCGAGGGTGTGCGCATCACCTACACCTCGGCGGGCCGTGAGCGTACTGTCGATTTCAACCTGCGGGTGCTGCTGTGCGCACCCGGCGACACCGAGCGATGCAGGGAGGCGTACGAAGAACTCCGCACCTCGATCAACGACGATTGACCTTCACCCTCGTGCCGCCGTGCCGAGGCCGAACGGCTCGGTCCGGGACCCGACGAGCGGCTCGAACCCGAGGAGAGGACGACCATTGACGTATCCACCGCCGGCCTACCACGGTGACACGGGCGAGCCGACGGCGTCGTACCGGCGCCCGGACGCCGCGCCGGAGCTGGACTACCCGAGCGGGACCACGGTGCACTATCTGGCGACCGGTGCGACGACCAACGGACAGTTCGGGCTCTACCGCTGGGACATGGGACCGAAGCCCAGCGGCCCGGCGGCGCACTTCCACCGGTCGATCTCCGAATCGTTCTACATCCTCTCCGGCAGCGTACGGATCTACGACGGGCGGCGCTGGATCGACACCGGCCCCGGCGACTTCGTGCACGTCCCGGAGGGCGGCGTACACGCGTTCCGGAACGAGTCGGGAGAGCCGGCGTCGATGCTGCTGCACTTCGCGCCCGGCGCGCCACGAGAGGGCTACTTCGAGGGGCTGCTCACACTCGCGGACATGAGCGAGGAGGAGAAGGCGGAGTTCTACCTCCGCCACGACACCTTCTGGCTTTGAGACCGGCCGGACATGACGTCGTCGGCGCGACCGCGGCGGTGGCCGCCGCTGCGGGTCGTTCACAATCCCGGCCAGGTGATCAACGCCCCGGCCTCGCCTCGACGCTGGACGAAACCGCCCGTCCCGCACCGGGATGATGCCGCCCTGCCTGAGCCGTCCAGCCCGCGTCAGTGTCCGATCGCTGTGAAAGGGGTGTAGCCGATCGGAAGCTCGGTCACCTGGAGATCGGAGAACACGAGTGTGATGTCGTGGCCGTTGGTCTCGAAGCGAACTTCGTGGAAATCGATGCCAAGCGCTTCCGACCACTCACGAGCCTGCCGGGAAGCGGGCACGATCATCCCGCCGGGATAGAGGCACTGCCACTTCACACCCCAGACGTATCCGTCCTGGTCGATGGAGCCCGAGTCGCCCAGTAAGCGATCGTCGAGGGATGCCCGCCAGACATCCCTGTGCACAGAGGTGCGGATGCACGCCTCGACGCAATAGCGGAAGAGGTACCGGAGGTAGATGGGCGGGACTCCGGTCACGGGATCGGCCGTGAGGTAGAGGATCATCTCGTAGTCGCGCATGTAGTCCGTGTACGCGTGGTAGACCAGCGCCTGATCGAATACGGTGTCCAGTGCCTGTTGAAGGGTCGAAACGTCCACCCGTGATCCTGTCTTCTCCTCAGGCGAGAGGGGCGCGATCACGCGCCGATCGCGATCAGCGGCCTGCGCCCCAGGGGCGATGGTGTCACGAGCCATCAGCCGGCCTACCCTAAGGCAGCGGCTCCGACGTCGAAGCGGAACCGGATCACGCGTCCTCTCCTCGGCTGATTCGTCCCACCGTGACCTCAACCGGCAGGCCGGCCCTTTCCGCAGCTAACCTCGTAAAGTGATCGACTTCAACAACGGCTCCCTCTTCAAGCTCAATTCGTGCCATCCGCAAGAGGTCGGCCCGGCTGTGGCTCCTCTCCTGCTCCACGGCGAACAGATCGTCGCCTCCTACAAAACGGTCCGGGACTTCGTCGTCTTCACCGACAAGCGGATTATCGCGGTCAACGTCCAGGGGCTCACCGGCAAGAAGCGCGACTTCTCCTCCCTGCCCTACAGCAAGGTCCAGGCATGGTCAGTCGAGACCGCCGGGACCTTCGACCTCGACTCCGAACTGGAACTCTGGTTCAGCGGCCTGGGCAAAGTCCGCTTCGAGTTCAAGGGCAACTCCGACGTCGTCCGCCTCAGCCACATGATCGCCGGCCACGTGCTGTAGCAGAGCGGGCCCGACGTCACGGCTTGAGGTCGATCGCCAATCCGACAGTCCAGGCCGGGTCACCAGGAGTGCTGACAGGCGCGCTCTCCGAGTGGTCCGCCGTCTGCCGGTGGTGCGGGTAGGCCGGTCGCCGCCCCTTGTCACGGGGCCACCACCGGCCCGGATGTGAGCCGGGGTAGGCAGGCCGGTGATCCGAGCGTGGGACCGAGGACGCGGGCACGCAGTCGTACTGCGGGCACGGTGTGGTGAAGCACTGCTTGGGAGAGGGCACGCAGACGCGGCCCGGACCACAGTCGACTGCCGCACACGGCGATCCGGGACTACACGTACCAGGCGCCTGCCCGCCCGGCGAGGTGGCGATGACCGCCCGTGCCGGTGGAATCGCCGGCGACTCCTCTGCCCAGGCCGTGGCGGCCGGTGACGCCGCTACGGCCAGACCCACTATCACGATCAGTTTTCGGAGCATCTTCCCCCCAGCTGCGGTGATCGCTTCTGCCTCTCGCGATGCTCGCACCGGCCGCGCCCGCTGGCGGCCAAACGGCTCTCAGCGGCTTGCATGGCTTTGCCGAAAGCCAGGTAAGCAACGCCGTCGCGCTGGGGGGACCCAGGCCACATGCCGGACAGATCCACAGATCTCCCGGTCCTGCGCTTGCAGGATGGCGACTCCTTGCTCCCAGAACACTCTCGGTGATCGGCTCACCTGGGTGTTTTCCCTGATAGACGGGCCTGTCCGTGTGCACTGTTGTGCGCTGATGGGCGGGACGACGCACCCGGAAACCACTCAGTTCGTCACTCACCTTGAGGCAGTCGGGCGGTAGTGGGTCGTCAACCATTGCCTGGGCGAATGCATCAAACTTCCGCGACTTGCCGGCAGGTGGCCGTACATCCGGCATCGCCCCCTGACCGGCGGTTCCGGGAAAGGGACGGTGTCTGCGCAGACCGAACGACGCGAACACCTGTGCTAGTGACAGCTTGTGTCGATGTGATTACGATCCGCCTAGGGCGGTTGTGATCCCCGATGCGAAGGGTGGTGCCGAGTGGACTCGCTGATGATCTACGGGCACGGGCTTATCTCATCGCTGCGGGCCTATGCCCGCTCCGGTGATCCGGCCGACTGTTGCGACGGCGCCGAGCCTGGCGAGGAGCCCGCCTGTTGGCCCCCTGCTGGTGAGTGAAGTGCTCCCGTGCGCCTCGGGGCGCGCTTTCACCCATGGCCGGTGTGCAGGCCGAGGTGCCTTCACTTCCACTGGAAGTAGACGAACAGACGTCCGTGGTTCTTGGAGTCCTTGTCGATCCGGTGGTAGAGCGCCTTGATCTCCTTCTGCTCCAGGAAGCGCAGCACCTTCTTCTTGAGCTGGCCGGACCCCTTGCCCGGGATGATCTCCACCTGCGTCGCCTTCTTGCGTACCGCCTCCTGGATGATGCCGTGCAGCGCCTTGTCGATCTCGCTGCCCTTGTTGTAGATGTCGTGGAGGTCCAGCTTCAGCTTCACGCAAGCGAGTCTAAATCGACGCTCGCCGCGGGACGCGGGGCGAGGCGGACGACCGCGCCCCACGCCGGCACGGTCTCGTGTCAGCCGTTGATGTAGCCGACCAGGGCCTCCTTTTCGCTCTCCAGTTCCTGGATCGACGTCTTGACGACGTCGCCGATGCTGACGATGCCGGCCAGCCGGCCGTCGCGGACCACGGGCACGTGCCTGATCCGGTGGTTGGTCATGGTGCGGCGCAGGTCGTCGACGTTGGCGTCCGGGCCGCAGGTGCGCACCTCCGCAGTCATGATCGCGGAGACGGGCATGGTCAGCAGCGCGGCGCCGTGCTCGTTGAGCCGCCGCACGACGTCGCGTTCCGACACGATGCCCGCGATGGACAGACCGTCCTCGGAGACCACGACCGCGCCGATGTTGAGCTCGGCAAGCCGGGCGAGAAGCTCGGACACCGTGGCGTGCGGAGGAACGGTCGCCACACCTGTTCCCTTACTCTGCAAGATCGTCCCGATGAGCATCGACACCGCCTCTCAGGGGCACCCGGGGGACATGTCCCCGCTTCCGCTCCCGCCGGCCGGCCGGAGCGGCGAATCCTGTTTCCCCAGGCAACAGCGGTCGTCCTACCTCGTCAAGGGCCCCCACCCCTACGATGGCGAAATATCACCGCACGCTGGGGGCAGAGGATGGCCGAGAAGCTCAACACCGGGAGCCACGATCTCCCGATCTCAGACGCGCTCGCGGAGTTCATGCGCGGTGGCTGGGCCGGCACGCGCGAGGACGTGGCGCCGTCGCCGGTCGCCGCGTACGCCGCCAAGCGGCGGGCTCGGCTCGCCGAACGGCTGCCCGGCGAGCGGCTCGTCATCCCCTCGGGCACGCTGCAGGCCCGCAGCAACGACGACGACCACCGTTTCCGCACGCACAGCGCGTTCGCCTACCTGACCGGCGGCCGGCAGCCCGACGAGGTCCTGGTGATCGAGCCGTCGGGCGAGGCGCGGCTGTTCCTGCGTCCCCGTCCGTCCCGTGCCGAGTCGCAGGAGTTCTACCGCGACCGGCGGTACGGCGAGTTCTGGGTGGGCCGCCGGTTCGACCTCGCGGAGGCCGAGGCGGCGTACCAGATCGAGTGCGCGCACATCGACACGCTGCCGGCCGCGCTGAGCGGACGCGGACCGGCGCGCGTGCTGCGCGGGGTCGACGGCTCGGTGGACGCGCTCGTCTCCCCCGCCGGCGACGACCGCGACGCCGAACTGGCCGCGGTCCTGTCCGAGCTGCGGCTGGTCAAGGACGAGTGGGAGATCGCGGAGCTGCAGCAGGCGGTGGACGCGACCGCGCGCGGCTTCGAGGACGTCGTACGCGCCCTGCCCGCGGCCCTCGGGCATCCACGCGGCGAGCGGTACGTCGAGGGCGTCTTCGGCCTGCGCTCGCGTCTGGAGGGCAACGCCGTGGGCTACCAGTCCATCGTGGCCTCCGGGGCACACGCGTGCGTGCTGCACTGGATCCGCAACGACGGACGGCTCGACCCCGCCGAGCTGCTGCTGCTGGACGCCGGGGTCGAGGGCGACAACCTCTACACGGCCGACGTCACCCGCACGCTGCCGCTGTCGGGCCGGTTCAGCCCGATCCAGCGCCAGGTGTACGACCTGGTCTACGAGGCGCAGACGGCCGCCATCGGCGTGCTGCGGCCGGGGGCGCGCTTCCGCGAGTTCCACGAGACCGCCATGCGCGTGATCTCCGACGGACTGCGTGAGTGGGGCCTGCTGACCCGCGCGCAGGCCGACGCGGGCCTGCACCGGCGCTACACCCTGTGCAGCAGCGGCCACATGCTGGGCCTCGACGTGCACGACTGCGCCCGGGCGCGGGCGGAGGCCTACCTCGACGGCGTGCTCGAGGAGGGCCAGGTGCTGACCGTCGAGCCGGGGCTCTACCTCCAGCCCGACGACCTGACCCTGCCGCCGGAGCTGCGCGGGATCGGCGTCCGCATCGAGGACGACCTCGTCATCACGGCCGACGGCGCCCGCCTGATGTCGGCCGCGCTGCCCCGCCGTGCCGACGAGATCGAGGCGTGGATGGCCGCCCTGGCCGAGTGACCGTCCCCTTCCTGGCTCCCGGTCCCTGCTCCCGGTCCCTGCTCCCGGTCCGGGCCCCGCCGCCCGGACCGGAACCCAGGCGAGTACTGCTCACGCCGGACTCAGGGATGGGGCGGTCAGGGCGATGGTCAGGTGCCGACCCGGTCCTTCACGAGCCGCACACATGCGGCCGCGACCCATCGCGGATGGGTCAGCTACCCATCGACGATCGGGGACCAAGCCGGGATCGGCTCGGGTCGAGGATCGGACAGGCCGATATACGGGAGGTACAGGCCCTGGTAGATGGCGGAGGAAGCAGCGCGGGGCGAAGCGGCTGAGGCCCAGGTCGAATGCCCGGTACGCCGGTGCGGTGGCGCTCGCCTGCACGAGCTCGATGGTCCGGCAACCTGCCGCGCGGCACGGGGCCGCGGGAACACGACCCGTGGCACGGGGCCGCGGGAACACGACCCGTGGCACGGGGCCGCGGGAACACGACCCGTGGCGTCCTGGGCGGATGCCGGAGAACCCCAGTTCACGTGATCGTCACATCGCTCCCCTACAGTGGCCTCGTGCGCCCCCCACAGGCCGTGGCCGGCCACACCGACGACGTGCTGGACATGGTCGCCGGCACACTGACGGAGGCCGAGCGCGAGCGCGCCGGCCGTTTCACCCGCAAACGGGACCGTCTTGACTTCGTCGCCGCCCACCTGCTCGTACGGCACTGCGCAGCGGAGCTGCTCGGCACCCGCGCCTGCATGCTGACGGTGGTGCAGCGCTGCGAGGGCTGCGGGCAGGCCCACGGACGGCCCTGGCTGGCCGAGGCCCCCGAGGTGTCGATCAGCCTGGCGCACACCTCGGGCTACGTCTGCGCGGTCGCCGGCTTCGGCCGGGTGGGCGTGGACGCCGAGCACGCCACGAACGGCCCGGCCGACGAGAGGCTCGTGGAGCTCGCGCTGACCCCCGCGGAGGCGAAGCTGGTCGGCGACGACAACCGCGGGCTGATCCGGCAGTGGGTACGCAAGGAGGCGCTGGTCAAGCGGGGAGAGCTCACGCTCGACCGGCTGCGCGAGGCGGACCTGTCGGCCCTGCCGCTGGAGGACGGGCTGTCGATCCCGCTGGAATGGCAGGGCCGTCACTTCGTCGAGTGGACGGCCGGCACCGTGATCGCCTCCGCGGTCACCGACGAGCCCGCCAAGCTACGCCTCCTTGGCGGCTGACCGTCCAGGGGTGGGGTCGAGGAAGACCTGCCGGATCTCCGGGAACCGCTCGGTGAGCCGGCGCTCCACCTGGTCGGAGGCCAGTTCGAGCCGCTCCCCGGATGTCTCGTCGCGGAAGTCGATTTTCGCCGCGACCATGACCTGCCCGGGGCCCATCATGACCGTGACCAGCTCGACGACGGCCTCGACCTCCGGCTGGGCGGCCAGCTCGCCGCGGATCTCCTCCTGCAACCCGCGCGGCGCCGCCTGGCCGATGAGCAGCGAGGCGTTGGTCCTGATCAGGCTCAGCGCCACGCCGAGCAGCAGCAGCCCGATGACGATCGACGCGACGCCGTCCCACACGGACGAGCCGGTGAGCTGCGACAGCAGCAGGCCGACGCCGGCCGACGCGATGCCGATCAGCGCGGCGGAGTCCTCCAGCACGACGGCCTTGAGCACGGTGTCGGAGGTGCGCTTCAGCAGCCGCCCTGGGCTCACCCGCCAGCGGCGGGCCTCGCCGCGAAGCTGCCGCAGGGCCTTCCAGAGGGAGACCGACTCGATCGCGAAGGACACCGCGAGCACGAGGTAGGACACGCCGATGTCGCCCAGGCTCTCCCCCGCGGTGATCGTGTGCCAGCCGTGCGTCAGCGAGAACCCGGCCCCCACGACCAGCGTGAAGCAGGCCGCCACGATCGCCCACAGGTAGGCGGCCCGGCCGTGGCCGAGCGGATGGCGGGAGTCGGCGGGGCGCTCGCCGTGCCGGATCGCGGCGAACAGCACGACCTCGGTGGCCGTGTCGGCGGCGGAGTGCGCCGCCTCCGACAGCATCGCCGAGGAGGAGCTCATCAGGCCGGCGACCAGCTTGGCCAGCGCGATGCCGAGGTTGGCCGCGCCCGCGACCACGACGGTGCCGAGGCTCTCACCGTTCTCGCTGTCAGGCATTCCGCTCCATTCGCGCAAGTGATCTTATGCTGGTCGTCATGGAAGCCCCTCACTGGCTCACCCCGCAGGAGCAGCGCGCCTGGCGGGCCCATCTGGCCGCCCACCGCCTGCTCTTCCACCAGCTCGACCGGGAGCTGCAGGGCACCGGGCTGTCGCTGAACGACTACGAGATCCTCGTGAACCTCTCCGAGAGCCCCGACCGGCGCATGCGCATGAGCGAGCTGGCCGACGCCACGATCCAGTCGCGCAGCCGGCTGTCCCACCAGATCTCGCGGATGGAGGCCGCCGGACTGGTGACCCGGCAGGACTGCGAGGACGACCGGCGCGGCACGTTCGCCGTGCTGACCGACCAAGGATGGGAGACGATCCAGCGGGTGGCGCCGGACCACGTGGCGAGCGTCCGCCGGCACTTCATCGACCAGATGACCCCCGAGCAGGTGTCCGCCCTGGAGCAGATCTACACACCGATCGTCGACCATCTCCAGGCGCTCCGCAGCATCCGGTGAGGAGGCTGAGGGACGGCGCGGGAGGAGCACCGGTCCCGACTTCCCCTCCCAGGCCATGCCAAACCGATTCCCAAGGGAGCGCATGCCGGCCCCGCCCGCTCGCTACGATCCGGCTGTGCGAACAATCCTCGGGCTCGTCGTGGCCGGCCTGCTGCTCGTGACCGCCTGCAGCGCGAAGAGCGAGACGGCCCTCCCGGACGGTCCCGCGTTGCTGAAGCGCTCGGCCGAGGCCATGCGGACGGTCAAGACGGTCGCCTTCACGATCGAGACCAAGGACAAGCCCGCCGTACCGGTCCGGCACGCCGAGGGCAGCCTCACCCGGGAGGGCGACGCCAAGGGCACCCTGCAGATCGAGATCGCGGGACTGCAGGAGATCGAGTTCGTGCTCGTCGGCGACAAGGTCTACTTCAAGGGACCCACCGGCGGCTTCCAGACGATGACCCGGCAGCAGCTCATGGCCCTGTACAACCCCTCGGCCGTGCTGACCGGCGTACCCGACCTGCTGTCCACCGCGAAGGACGTCCAGACGAAGGCGGAGGAGAAGGTCGGCGACGTCGCCGCCTACCGGGTGACGGCCGCGCTGTCGCAGGAGGTGCTGGCCAAGCTGGTTCCCGGCGTGCAGCAGGGAGTCACCGGCACGCTCTGGATCGACAAGGCCGCCGGCCGCCTGCTCAAGCTCGACCTGCCGCTCACCGGCGGTTCCGTGGCCGTGACCCTGGGGGACTACGACGCCCCCGTGACCATCGCCCCGCCCGCGTCGTGACCGACGCCACCGACGCTCCCGGTGCGGCCGGGGAGGCCGGGCACACGCGGGAGACCGGGGCGGCCCGGCTCTCCACGCGGTACCGGCGTCTCGCGCTGGGCGTCGGCGGGGCCGCCGTGCTGCTCGCCGCGCTCGACGCGTACGTCGTGGTCACCGTGCTCGTGGACGTCGCCGCCGACGTCGGCGTGCCGCTGAACCACCTGGAGCGGGCGACCCCGGTCGTGACCGGGTTCCTGCTCGGCTACGTCGCGGCGATGCCGCTGCTCGGCCGCCTGTCCGACCGGTACGGCAGGCGCGCGCTGATCCACGCCTGCCTGGCCGGGTTCGCCGCCGGTTCCCTCGTCACCGCACTGGCGGAAAGCGTCCCCGCGCTGGTCGCGGGCCGTACGCTCCAGGGCGTCGCTGGCGGCGCGCTGCTGCCGATCACCATGGCCCTCATCGGCGACCTGTGGGACGAGCGCGCCCGGCCGGTGGCGCTCGGCGCGGTCGGCGCGGCGCAGGAGCTCGGCAGCGTGCTCGGCCCGCTGTACGGCGCGGGCCTGGCCGCGCTCGCCGGATGGCGCGGCATCTTCTGGGTCAACCTCCCGCTCGCGCTGCTGGCCGCCGTCGCCGTGCAGGCGGCCGTCCCCGGCGGGCGCGAGCCGTACGGCCGGCCCTCCGACGGGGTGAGCACGGGGAAGGTGGACGCGGGCGGCGGCGTCCTGCTCGCGCTGGCGCTGGCCCTGCTGGTCGCCGGGCTCTACAACCCCTCCCCCGACACGGCCGTGCTGCCGCCGTGGGGGCTGCCGTGCGTGGCGGCCGGGGCGGTCGCGGCCGTGCTGTTCGTGCTGTGGGAGATCCGCTCGCCGGTCCGCCTGCTCGACCTGACGGGCGTGCCCAGGACACCGCTGCTCGCCACGCTGGCGGTGAGCCTGCTGGCCGGGGCGGCGCTGCTGGTCACGCTGGTCGACGTGCAACTCGCCGCGCAGACGCTGCTCGGCAAGGACGCGGTGGGCGGCGCTCTGGTGCTCACCCGGTTCCTCGCCGCGCTGGCGGTCGCGGCGTTCCTCGGCGGGATCCTGGTGCGGCGGTTCGGGGAGCGCCCGGTGGCCGTGGCGGGGATGGTGGTGGCCGCCGCGGGCTACTGGCTGATCTCCCGGTGGCCGCTCGACCTGGCCTCGGCCGGCGTGCGGATGGACGTCGACCTCGTGGTGGCCGGTCTCGGCCTCGGGGTGGTGATCGCCCCGGTCTCGTCGGCGGTGCTGCGCCTGGTCCCGGCGGCGCAGCACGGCGTGGCGTCGGCGGCGGTCGTGGTCGCCAGGATGATGGGCATGCTGCTGGGCGTGGCAGCGCTGTCGGCCTGGGGCTTCCACCGGTTCCAGTCGCTCACCGCGCACCTGGACACGCCGCTGCCGTTCGGGGTGGACGCGGCCGAGTACGCCCGAAGGCTGGCGGACTACACCTCGAAGGTCCAGGCGGCGCTGCACGCGGAGTACACCGAGATCTTCCTGATCACGTGCGGGCTGTGCGTGCTCGGCGCGGCCGCTTCCCTGGCCCTGCCGCGCCGCCGCGCCTGACCCCGCGCTCCCGCCGGGTCAGGCGCCGAACCAGCCGGGCACGTCGAGGCGGAAGACCTCCTGCGGCGTCACCTTCCGCAGGTCGGCCTCCAGCTCCCTGAGCCGTTCGTCCCCGATGACGGCGGCCCAGCGCGCCCGCAGGTCGTCGAAGATCCGGGCCGATCGCACCAGCATGTCCACACCCGACGGCGTGAGCCGTACGATCTTGCGGCGCGTGTCGCGGGAGTCGCGGGCGCGCTCCACGTAGCCGAGGCGCTCCAGCGTCTCGATCGTCTTGCCCGCCGCCTGCTTGCTGACGCCCAGCGCCCGGCCCAGCTCCACAGCGGTGGTGCCCTCCGTGCCGATCGCCTGCATGACGAACCCGTGCATGGGCCGGGCATGCGGATGCCCCTGGCGGGCGAGCTCCGCGTGCAGTTCGTCGATGAGAACGCGAAATCCCAGGAAGAGCCGCAGGGGCAGCTCGTAGCCGGGCGGGTCGATTGACACGGATAGACAACCTGGTTCACTATTACCGACAACGACGTTGTCTATCTTAGGAGACGCCGGCGATGTCTGTCATCCGCCATGCCCAATGCCGCAGATCCGAGACCCCGGCCGGGGTCATGACCACCTTCGCCTCGCCCACCCTGGGCGGCGCCACGCGGGCCGTGTGGCGCGTCGAGGCGACGCCCGCGACGAGCGGTCCGCTGCACGACTTCGACGCCGAGCAGGTCTGGACGTTCCTCGGCGGCACCGCCACCGTCGAACTCGGCGGCGAGACGTTCACGGTCGCGCCCGGCGACACCGTGGTCATGCCGCCCTCGACCCCGCGGCGCGTCACGGCGGGCGCCGGCGAGGGCTTCACCGCCGTCGTCACCGCCCCCGCCGGGGCCAGGGCCGTCCTGCCCGACGGCACCGTGCACGGCGTGCCGCCCTGGATCGCCTGACCTCGGACCCTCCTCCTTCTCACGACCTTTCCCCCGTGGCCCGGCCCGGCGACCGTCCGGCACCCGGCCCGCTCTGTCACCAAGGAGTCACACATGCCTGTCGTCCGTTCCGCCGACAGCCGCAGGAGCACCACTCCCAACGGCGTCATGACCACCCTCGCCTCGCCCACCCAGGGAGGCGCCACCCAGGCCGTGTGGCGGGTGGACATGCCGGCCGGAAACAGCGGCCCCCACCACGCCAGCGACGGCGAGCAGGTGTGGACCTTCCTCACCGGCGGCGCGACCGTCGAACTCGACGGCGCGACCGTCGCCGTCGAGGCCGGAGACACCATCGTCATGCCCGCCGACGTGAGCCGCCGGGTGCACGCCGGCGCGGAGTCCGGCTTCAGCGCGATCGTGGTCGCGCCGGCCGGCTGCGAGGTCTACAACCCCGGCGGGATCACCGCCGCGGACGCCTGCGACCTCGCGCCCAAGGGGACGGACCGGCTCGTGCCGCCCTGGATCCGCTGACACGCCCGCGCGCCCTCGGGCGCGCGGGTTCGACCGGCGGGCTCACGAGGCCGCCTCGGCGGCAGTCCGGACGTCTCGGGGGCAGCCCGGACGACTCGGGGGCAGGCCGGACGGCTCTGCGGAGCCGAGACGGCTCGGCGGCAGGGCTGACCGGGTCTCGCGGGTGTTGCGGTGGGCGAACTTCCCGGTGGGCGGGGGCGGATGTCCCGGGTGCCCGGGACACGGACGGTCCACCATTGCGGCGTACCGTTCCGGCTCTCGCCACCGCCCCGCAGAACCCCCGGGGCTCATCCCTTTCCGACTGAGGAGGCCCCGTATGCGCAAGGTGTTCTTCGGGTTCGCGGTTCTGCAGCTCGTCGCCGTGCTCGCCCAGTTCTACCTCGCCACGTTCGGCGCGTTCGAGACCCCGCACCCGGCGCCGGGCGACCCGGACGCCGCCATCAACTACCACGTCACGAACGGCTCGCTGGTGATCCCGCTCGTCTCGCTGCTGACCGCGATCACGGCCCTTGCCGCCCGCGCGGGCGGCAAGCTCGCGGGTCTGTCGATCCTGCCGTTCGTGCTGGCGGCGGTGCAGCTGTTCGTGATCTTCCCGCTGGCGGAGCTCGCCGGCGCGACGGACACCGCGTCGAGCACGGCCGGCCTGGTCGTCATGGGCTTCCACGCCCTCGACGGGGTGGCGATCCTCGCCGTGGCATACGTCGTCGTGCGGCGGGCCCGCGCCCTGGTCAGGGGCGTGCCGGCCGCGGCGCCCGCCGGTGGACGCGTCGCGGCGTGACCACCGCACGGCTGACTGCCCTCAGGAGCGGAGGTAGGCCAGCACCGCCAGGACGCGGCGGTGCTGGTCGCCGTCCTCGGCGTGCAGGCCGAGCTTGGTGAAGATGCCCCGGATGTGCTTTTCCACCGCGCCCTCGGTGACGACGAGGCGGCGGGCGATCGCCGGGTTCGACCTGCCCTCGGCCATCAGCGACAGCACCTCGCGCTCGCGCGGCGTCAGCGAGGCCAGCGGGTCGTCGCGGCGCCGCCGCACCATCAGCTGGGCGACGACCTGAGGGTCGAAGACCGTCCCCCCGGCGGCGACCCGGCGCAGGCCGTCCATGAACTCCTCGACGTCGACCACGCGGTCCTTCAGCAGGTAACCGACCGCCCCTCGGGCGTCCGCCAGCAGGTCGTCGGCGTACGACACCTCGACGTACTGCGACAGGATCAGCACGGGCGCGCCCGGCACCTTCTCCCGCGCCTCGACGGCGGCGCGCAGGCCCTCGTCGGTGAACGTCGGCGGCATCCGCACGTCGACCACCGACACGTCGGGCCGGTGGGCGGCGACGGCCGTGACCAGGTCCTCCCCCGTGCCCACGGCCTCGACGACCTCGCAGCCGAACTCCTCCAGCAGGCGGACGAGCCCCTCCCGGATGAGGACGGCGTCGTCGGCCACCACTACGCGCACGGAACCTCCGCCGTGATCAGTGTCGGCCCGCCCGCCGGCGACCGCACCGACAGCTCGCCGTCGACGGCCCGCAACCGGTCGGCCAGGCCGGACAGGCCGTGTCCCTTGGCGACGTGTGCGCCGCCGACCCCATCATCCCCGATGGTGAGGATGAGCGTGTCGCCGATCCTGGTCAGCCCGACCGAGCAGGACGTCGCCCTGCTGTGCTTGGCCACGTTGGTGAGCGACTCGGCGGTCACGAAGTAGATCGTGTTCTCGATGAGCGCGGGATACCGCTCGGCCGTCTGGACGTCCAGCTCCACGGGCACCGTGCAGCGGCCGGCCAGCGCGGCGAGCGCCGGGGCGAGGCCGCGGTCGGCGAGGATCGGCGGGGCGATGCCGCGTGACAGCGCGCGCAGCTCGTCCAGGGTCTCCCTGGTGGCGCTGATGGCCTTGCCGATCGTCTCGTGCGCGGCCGTCGCGTCCTTCTGCAGCTCCCGCTGGGCCCGCGACAGCTCCATCGCCAGGTGGACCAGACGCTGCTGGGGCCCGTCGTGGATGTCGCGCTCCAGGCGGCGCAGCGCGTTCGCCTCCGCGTGGGCGGCTGCGTGGCGGCCCTCGGTGAGGTCGTCGATGCGCTCCTGCAGCTCGGCGACGCCGGTCAGCAGCGACCGGCCGAGCGACGCCTTGATCAGGGCGCAGGACCGGACGACCGGATAGAGGGTGATCGCCGCGATCACCCCGATCGCGACGTAGAACGCGCTGTTGACCGCGTAGCCCCGGCCGAGGCCGAGTAGCTCGGGCAGCTCGGTGTTGCCGGGGATGTTCGAGGTGATCCACCCGTACAGCGGATAGGCCAGGCCGGCGAGAGCCAGAGCCCACCAGGTGACGGTCACGCAGAACGCCGCGATCGCGACCGGGAAGGCCAGCAGCGCGTGCAGCACGTCGAGCCAGGGCTGGCCGCCGGCGAGCGGGGTGACGGTCCTGCGGAACACGCCCGCACCGGGCGGCGACGTGGGATACCGCGGCCGGGGCAGGTCCCTGCCCAGCACCCCGCGCATGCGGAGCCGTTCGACGTCGCCCATCCCCCGGGCCACGAGGAGGGTGAGGGCGAGGACGGGCACGCCCAGCCAGACCACGAGCAGGCCGGTGCCGGCCGACAGGCCGGCCACCGTGAGGCAGAACGTGATCGTCGCGAGGGGGAACCCGACGAGGATATAGACCGTGTCACCGGCCAGGCGGGAGAGAAGTCGGCGCATGTCCCCCACGCTATTGACCCGCCCGGCCGAGATCGATCCGGCGGGCGGCAGTCCCGGGGGTAGGGCATTCCCTACCGCCGGGCCCCGGCGGCCTCGATCAGGATCTTCAGCAGGTCCTCCGGGGCGTCGCGCATGAGGTTGTGCCCGCCGTCCAGCGCGTGCGTCGTCCACGAGGGGTCCGCGCGCAGCCGCTCGTACGTCGAGGTGAAGGGGGAGGGGCTCTCCCAGCCCGCCGCGTACACGTAGACCCGGCGCCCGACGTGCGCCGGATCGCCGGTGAGCCGGAGCGGCTGGAGCAGCGAGGCGATCGGGTGAGGGGTGGCCCGGGGGTCGAAGAACGGCAGCGGCCGCGTCGCGTAGCCGGTCTCCACCACGTCCGCGTACCACTGCCGCTCCCGGTCGGAGACCAGGCTCCAGCAGGAGTCGCCGTCCGCCGGCACGACGGCGTCCAGGTAGACCAGGCCGGCCACACGGGCGGGCAGGCGGTCGGCGACTCCGGTGATCACCATTCCGCCGTAGCTGTGGCCGACCAGCACGGCGTCCCGGACGTCCTCGGCCTCCAGCACCCCGGTGACGTCCCTGATGTGCGTGTCGAGGTTCACTCCGCCGTCCAGCAGGTGGGCGCGCTCGGCGAGCCCGGTCAACGTGAGCGCGACGGCCCGGTGCCCGTGGTGGCGCAGGCCCTCGCACAGCTCGCGGAAACACCAGCCGCCGTGGCACATGCCGGGAATCAGGACGAACGTGGTCATGCGCTGCCTCGCTGTCTCGTGGACGCTTCCGCGTCGGCCGTCTTGTCCGCCGAACCCGCCCTGGCCCGGCGGGAGGGCTTCGCGAACGCCGCGATCACGGCCGCGGCGGCGCACAGGATCGCGGTCCACGCCAGGGTGGCGCCGGTCGAGGTGTGGTCGGCGACGAGCCCGGCGAGCCACGGGCCCGCGGTCTGCCCGGCCGCGAAGATCGTGGTGAACGCCGCCAGGGTGGCCGTCCAGTCGGCGGGCGGGGTGTTCGCCTTGATGAGCGCGGTGACGGCGGCGGGCACGCCCATGAACGTCGCCCCGTAGACGATCGCGGAGGCGAGGACGACCGGCGGCGCGGGCGCCGCCATCGCCAGCGCCGCGCCACCGGCCAGGAGGGCGAGCAGCACGGCCAGGGCCCGGGTGCCGGGCCACTCGGTTGTCGGACGGCTCCACAGCGCGGGCGCCGCCACCACGGCCAGGCCGAGCGCCGTCCAGGTGAGCACCACCTGCCCGAGCGGCGCGTGCCGGTCGGCCAGGTAGGCGGACAGGAAGGTGATGTAGGTGATGTAACCCGCGGCGAACAGCAGGTAGGCCAGGGCGATCCCCCACAGCGGCCGCACGTGGCCCCGCCCGGCGGTGGCGGCCTGCGGGTCCTCCCCCGGCTGCGCGTCCTGCCCGGCCTGTGCCGCCCCGTCGGCCTGTGCCCCCCCGTCGGCCTGGGCGGCGGTCCAGCTCAGCAGCGCCGCCAGCCCGGCGGCCACGCCCAGGCCGGCCCAGGCCAGGTGAAGACGGTCGCCAAGCGGCGGGACGCCGGCGCCGCTGACCACGATGCCCAGCCCGGCGCCCGCGAAGTACACGGTGATGGGCGTCCCGGAGGCGGCGCGGGCGGCGAGGCGCGACGCGATGACGCCGCCGGTGACGAACACCGCGGCGCCCGCCGCCCCGGCCGCGGCTCGCGCCGCCAGCAGCACCGGATAGGCGTCGCTCGTCGCGGTGACCGCGAGCGCCAGGGCGGTGAGGACCATGCCCCAGCGGAAGGTGGCCGCCGCGCCCAGGCGGCGTACGACCACCGCGGTCACCAGCGCGCCGAGCAGATAGCCCAGCCCGTTGGCGGTGCTCATCGCCCCGGCTTCGGCCAGGGACCAGTGCAGTTCGTCCCGCATCGCCGGAAGGAGCAGCCCGTACGCGAAGCGCGCCAGCCCGAGGGCCGACGCGGTGCCGAGCGCCAGTCTCACCGCCTGCCGTGTCTCCCGCCGGGCCGGCGTGCCGATGGCGATCAGGTCGGACATGGCGGACTCCCACGGATCGAACCGATCGGTACGATCTCGGATCGTAGCAGTCCATCGAACCGATCGGTACCATCTGGGTATGCCGGTTCCCAAGGGCTCGACGATCGACCCGGAGCGCACGCGCGCCGCCATCCTGAAGGCGGCCACCGCCGTACTGTACGAGCGCGGCCTCGACGGCGTCGGCGTCGCCGAGCTGTGCGCCCTCATCGGGGTGTCGAAGGAGACGCTCTATCGGCACTTCGGCACGAAGGACGGGCTCGTGGAGGCCATGCTCCGGGCCCGCAGCGAACGGGTGAGCCGCTGGCTGGCCGAGGCCGCAGCGGCGGCCGGGGACGACCCTCACGACCAGCTCGCCGCGGTGTTCGACACGCTGGGCGAGTGGTACGAGGACCCGGCCTTCCGCGGCTGCGCGATGGTGAACGCGGCGGCCCAGCATCACGTCGAGGCCGTGCGCGCCGTCACCGCGCGCCACCTCGACCGCTACCTCGACCTGCTGACCGGCATCGCCGAGCGCGCCGGAGCCGCCGATCCGCCCCTCCTGGGACGCCAGTTGCTCATGCTGGTGGAGGGCGCCACCGTCGTCGCCGCGCACCACGGCACGGCAGGCACGGGCGAGCAGGCCCGCCAGGCGGCGCTCGCCCTGCTGTCGGCCGCCGCCCGGACCGGCGGCGGAGACTGACGCCCCGGGTCCGGCCGGAGGTTACTTCTTCTTGCGCTTCTCGCGGATCTTCATCGTCACCTCGATCGGAGAGCCGGCGAAGCCGAACTCCTCGCGGATGCGGCGCTCGAGGAACCGGCGGTAGGTCTCCTCCAGGAACGCCGAGGTGAACAGCACGAACTTCGGCGGCTCCGTGGACGCCTGGGTGGCGAACAGGATCTTCGGCTGGCGGCCGCCTCGCACCGGCGGCGGGGTGGCCTGCAGCAGCTCGGTGAGGAACTGGTTGAGCCGGGCCGTCGGCACCCGCGTGCCCCACGACTCCAGGGCCCGTTCGATGGCCGGGGCCAGCTTCTCGACATGGCGGCCGGTCTTCGCCGAGATGTTCACCCGCAGCGCCCAGGGCGTGCGGACGAGCTGCCGGTCGATCTCCTTCTCCAGGTAGTACCGCCGGTCCTCGTCGACCAGGTCCCACTTGTTGAACGCGACCACCATCGCCCGGCCCGACTCGATGACCAGGCCGATGATCCGCAGGTCCTGCTCGGTCAGCACCTCGGAGGCGTCGATCAGCACGACCGCGACCTCCGCCCGCTCCAGCGCGGCCCGCGTGCGCATCGCCGCGTAGAAGTCCGCGCCCTTCAGCTCGCGGTCCCGCCGCCGGATGCCGGCCGTGTCGATGAACCGGTAGGTCGTGCCGCCCAGCTCGACCAGCTCGTCAACCGGGTCGCGGGTGGTGCCGGCCATCGGGTCGACGAGCACCCGCTCCTCCCCCGCGAGCTTGTTGAGCAGCGACGACTTGCCCACGTTGGGCTTGCCCAGCAGGGCGATCCGGCGCGGGCCCCGCCGCTCGCCGAACGTCTGCGGCGGTGTCTCGGGCAGCGCGTCGAGCACGATGTCGAGCAGGTCGCCGCTGGCGCGGCCGTGCAGGGCGGAGACGGGGTGCGGCTCGCCCAGGCCGAGCGACCACAGCCCGGTCGCCTCCAGCTCCATCTGCTGGTTGTCGACCTTGTTGGCGGCCAGCACGACCGGCTTGCCCGAGCGGCGCAGGACCGCGCCGACGGCCTCGTCGGAGTCGGTGACCCCGACGCTCGCGTCCACCACGAACAGGATGACGTCGGCCAGCTCGGCCGCGATCTGCGCCTGCTCGGCGATGCGCAGGGCCATGCCGGTCGCGTCGGGGTCCCAGCCGCCGGTGTCGACCAGCGTGAACCGCCGGCCCCGCCAGGTCGCCTCGTAGGTCACCCGGTCGCGGGTCACGCCCGGCACGTCCTCCACGACCGCCTCACGACGGCCGATGATGCGGTTGACCAGTGTCGACTTGCCGACGTTGGGGCGCCCCACCACGGCGACGACCGGCAGCGGGCCCGAGTCGGGCTCCCGCTCCGCCTCCTCCGTGGAAAGCTCGGCGAGCTCGGCCTCGATCCAGCCGCCCTCGTCCTCGTCGTACTCCCCCGTCACGTCCATACCCTGCCTCATCGGCTGCTCTTCCCGTTCTCCCCGGCCTCCCGTGAGGCCTCCCGGCGGACCGCTTCCGGGGCCGGGCTCGTTCGTACGTCGCCCCGCGTGGCCCCCCGGCGCAGACGCGGCGCGGGAGGCGGTCAGGCGGGGCGTGCGGGCGTCAGACCCGCTCCTTGACGAGCCGGAGCACCTCGGCGATCACCTCGTCCAGGTCCAGCGGCGTCGTGTCCAGTTCCACCGCGTCCGCGGCCATCGCCAGCGGATCGGCCTTGCGCGTCGAGTCGATGGCGTCGCGCCGGGCCATCGCGGCCTTCTGCGCCTCCACGGTCGTCCCGTCCAGTTCGGCCGTACGGCGCAGGGCGCGCGCCTCGGCGCTCGCCGTGAGGTAGATCTTGACGGGCGCGTCCGGTGCGACCACGGTGCCGATGTCGCGGCCCTCGACCACGATCCCGCCGCCGGGCAGGGACTCGTCGATGATCGCCCGCTGCAGGGCCACCAGCCGGCGGCGCACCTCGGGCACGGCGCTGACGGCCGACACCGCGCCGGTCACCTCGGGGCCGCGGATCGGCCCGTTGACGTCGACGCCGTCCACGGTGACGCCCGGCGCGTCGGGGTCGGTGCTCATCACCAGTGCGGGCTCTGCGGACCTCGCGGCGATCTCGGCGGCGTCCTCCAGGTTCACGCCCCGCTGGAGCATCCACCAGGTGACCGCGCGGTACATGGCGCCCGTGTCGAGGTATCGCAGGCCCAGCGCCCGCGCGACGCCCTTCGAGGCACTCGACTTGCCCGATCCCGAGGGACCGTCCATGGCGACGACCAGACCCGACACCGGCTCTCCTTCTCCCCTTCGAATCGTCGTCCCCGAGGCTACCGGGATACCGCCGGAAAGCATGCATCGGCGGCGGGACAGGGCTTCCCGCGCGATCGTCTCGCGTTCGCCGGGCGTTCGTCGCGGGTTCTCCGGCGGCGGCTGTCAGACGGCTCTCAGGCGGTCTCCTCGGCGGTCCCGCCGAGCAGCCGGGCCGCCTGCGCCTCCTGGGCCAGGCGGCGCAGGGAGGCGAGCAGGGGGTCGCCGAGAGCGGTCCAGATCACGATCGCCTCGGTCATGGCGTGCAGGTCGCCCCGCCGGCCGATCGCCCGCACCTCCGTGTCCGCCAGGCGCTCGGCGGTCTCGGCGTAGGTCTCCAGCAGGTCCAGGTAGTCGTCCTGGCCGAGGCGGCGCAGGGTGGCCAGCGCGTCCGCCAGCGTCCGCCTGGCCGGGTTGCCCGGTTTGACCTGCCAGCCCCGCCGGGCGAGCAGCTCGTCGACCTGCGCGGCGGCCTCGTCCCAGGCGTCGTCCTCGGCGCGTTCCCTGGGCGGGGTCAGCGCGTACTGGGCCTTGCCGAGCACGTCGAACTCCGAGATGCCGGAGGAGAAGATCATCGCGAGCGCCTCGCGGGCCGAGGCCACCGGCAGCCCTCCGACCTCGACCAGCGCCCGGGCCAGGCGGAGCCGCCTGACGTGCTCCTCGCCGTACCGCGCCTGGTTGGGGCCGGTCCGCTCTCCCGGCGGGACCAGCCCCTCGCGCATGTAGTACTTGATGGTGGGGATCGGGACCCCGGTCTGCCTGCTCAGCTCCGCGATCCGCATGTCCCTCTCCCTCGCCGCACCCTCCCAGGATAGGCCCGGGGCTTGCCCGCGCCCACGGACATGGATAGCGTCACTATCGATGAATTATAGATAGCGACACTCTCCACTATCGAAATGAGGAAAGCCCATGTTCGGCGCTCTGGGCCGCTCCGCGGTCCGTCACCGTCGCCTGATCCTGCTGGGCGCGCTGCTGTTCACCGTGGTCGCGGGCGTGTGGGGCGCCGGCGTCTTCGGCCGCCTCGGCGGCGGCGCGGGCTTCGACGACCCCGGCAGCCCGTCCTCGCACGCCGACCGCCTGCTCGCCGGACCGCTGGGCCGGCACACGGCCGACGTCGTCGTCCTGTACGAAAGCGACCGCCTCACGGTGGACGACCCCGCCTTCGCCGGTCCCGTACGCCGGGCCCTCGACGCGGTCCCCCGTCAGGACGTCGCACGGCTGGAGTCGTACTGGTCGACCGGCTCACCCGGCTTCGTGTCGCAGGACCGGCACGCGACCTACGTCGCCGTGCAGTTCCGCTCCCCCGACGACCAGGAACGCGTACGCGCCCTGCGCGGCATCCGGGACAGGTTCGAGGTCGAGGGCCTGACCGTGCGGTTCGGCGGCCTCACCGCGATGACCGACCAGGTCAACAGCACGATCGTGCGCGACATCGGGCTGGCCGAGGCGATCTCGGTTCCGATCCTGCTGATCCTGCTGGCGGTGGTCTTCCGCAGCCTCCTGGCGGCGGCGCTCCCGCTGGCCGTCGGCGTGGTCGCCGCGCTCGGCACGATGGCGGTGCTGCGCCTGGTCACGCTGGTCGCCGACGTCTCGACGTTCGCCATCCAGGTCGTCACGGTGCTCGGCCTCGGCCTGGCGATCGACTACGCGCTGCTCGCGGTCACCCGGTTCAGGGAGGAGCTCGGCAGGGGCGCGTCCGTCGAGACGGCGGTGGAGCGGACGACGGCCACGGCGGGCCGGACGATCGCGTTCTCCGGCGCGGTCGTCGCGCTGTCGTTCGCGGGGCTCGCGGTGTTCCCCTCGCGGTTCCTGCTGTCGATGGCGTACGCGGGCGCCGCCACGGTCGTCCTGGCCGTGCTGACCTCCCTCACCGTGCTGCCCGCGCTGCTGGCGGCCATGGGCCGCCGGGCCGGCGGAAAGGGGCTCGGCCGCCGGGTCGGCAGGGGGGAGCTCGGACGCCGGGACGGCCGCGCCCGGCCCGCCGCCTCCGGTGAGCGGTGGTATCGCCTGGCCCACGCCGTCATGCGACGGCCCCTCGCGAGCGCGCTCGCCGTCGTCGCGGTGCTCGTGGCGCTCGGCCTGCCGTTCCTCGGCGTGAACTGGGCCAGGCCCGGCGACTGGGTGCTGCCCTCCGGCGCCGACGCGCGCACGGTGACCCGGGAGCTGGCCGGGCGCTTCACCGCCGACCCCGCCAAGGTGGTGACGGCGGTCGTCGAGGCGCCGCGCGCCCTTGACCGGGCGGCGCTGGACGGCTACGCGGCCCGGCTGGACGCCGTGTCCGGCGTGGAGGGCGCGGCCGTCACCGGGACCACCGGCGCTCTGGCCAGGATCACCCTCGGCTACGCGATGGACCCGATGTCCCGCGAGGCCGTACGGATGGTCGAGGATTTGCGGGCCGTGCCGCCTCCGGCAGGGGCCGTCGCGTCGTTCACCGGGATGCCCGCCTCGCGGGTGGACATCGTGCACATGGTCGTCTCCCGCCTGCCGTGGATGGCGCTGTTCGTGGCCGTGGTATCGATCGCCTTGATGTTCCTGGCGTTCGGCTCGGTGATCCTGCCGATCAAGTCGGTGCTGCTGAACCTGTTGTCGCTGTCGGCGTCCTTCGGCGCCATCAAGCTGATCTTCCAGGACGGCCGGCTGGCCGGGGTGCTCGGCTTCGAGCCCGTCGGGGCCGTCGACGTGAACTTCCCCGTGCTGATCGTCGCGATCGCCTTCGGGCTGGCGATGGACTACGAGATGTTCCTTCTGTCGCGCGTACGCGAGGAGCGCGAGCGCGGGGCCGATCCGGCGGAGGCGATGGCGCGGGGACTGGCCAGGACGGCCGGGGTGGTCACCAGTGCCGCCCTCCTGGTCGCCGTGTCCGTCGCGGGCTTCGCCTTCTCCAGCGTGACGATCATGAAGATGATCGGCGTCGGCCTGGTGATCGCGGTCGCCGTCGACGCCACGATCGTGCGCGGCCTGCTGGTGCCCGCCACCATGCGGCTGCTCGGCGAACGGGCGTGGTGGGCGCCCCGGCCCCTGGCCCGGTGGTGGCGGCGGCACGGCCTGCCGGAGCACGCGCCCGCGGCGCCGCCTCCCAGGCAGGCGGTCACCCGCTCCTGAGCGGGCTTCGGCGGGGCCCCTGCCGGATAGTCACGCGTGCCCGTGCCACGCCCCCTCCCCGCCCCGTGTAGCTTCCTCCGCGTGTTGACCTTGCCCCTGGGTGAAGCCCCAGCATCGTCGGCACCGGCCCACGGAGGCCGGGACGAGGAGGAGTGGTGCGGGAACTGCTGACCATCGGGACGTTCGCACGGGCCGCCCGGCTGTCGCCCAAGGCGCTGCGCCTGTACGACGAGGCCGGGCTGCTGCGGCCGGCCGCGGTGGACGGGGAGTCGGGATACCGCTACTACGACCCGGCCCAGCTGGAGCGGGCCCGCCTGATCGCCCGGTTGCGGCGGCTCGGCATGCCGCTGGCGCGCATCCGGCAGGTGTGCGACCTGCCCGCGCCCGACGCGGCCGAGGAGGTGGCCGCCTATTGGCGGCACGTCACGGCGGAGACCGAGGCCCGCGGCCGGCTCGCCGCCCTCCTCGTCGACCACCTGTCGGGAAGGGGCAGCGCCGTGAAGGACACCACGACCACGCTGGGGATGAGGTACGCCGCCCGGTCGGAGCCGGGACCGGTGCGGACGAGCAACGAGGACGTCGCGTACGCCGGCGAGCGGTTGCTGGCGGTGGCCGACGGGATGCGCGGGCCGGGCGGCGACCGCGCCGGCGCGGCGGCCGTCGGCGCGCTCAGGCGCCTGCAGACCCTGTCCGTCCTCCCCGACGACCTGCTCGGCGCGCTCGCCGACGCCGTCGGCGACGCCGAGCGGGCGATCCGGGACATCGCCGACTCGGCACCGTCGGGAGAGGCGGTCACCACGCTGACCGCGCTCGTGTGGTCCGGGCCGCGGCTGGCACTGGTGCACGTGGGCGACAGCCGGGCGTACCTGTTCCGCGACGGGGGGCTGTTCCAGCTCACCCACGACCACTCGTATGTGCAGTCGTTGATCGACGAGGGCCGGCTCACCCCGGAGGAGGCCGTCTCCCACCCGCGGCGCTCGCTTCTGGTGCGCGCGCTGACCGGCAGCGGATCCTCCCTGCCCGACCTGTCGATGCACGAGGCCGCCCCCGGCGACCGTTACCTGCTCTGCACGGACGGCCTGCCGGGTGTCGTGCCGGTCGGGGTGCTGCGCGAGACGCTCGCCGGTCCCGGCGGTCCGCAGCAGGTCGTCGACGAGCTGATCGACCGGGCGTACGCCGCCGGCGCCCCCGACAACGTCGCCTGCGTGGTGGCCGACGTGGTGGAGGACGCTCCGGCCGACAGTCCGGCCGGCGCTGCGGCCGGCGCTGCGGCGGCGGAGGGGTCCGCGACCCCCGGCGACCGCGGGGCCGCGCGATGAGCGCAACAACGGTGCCCCCACGCCGTTCTGCCGCCTGTTCCTCCAGACCGGCCTCCGTGCGGGCCTTCACCGTCGACTGCCGGCCGCTGGCCGTTCCGGCGTTCCGCCGGATGTGGGCCGCCTCGGTGATCTGCGCTGTGGGCGGGTCCTTCAGCGTGGTCGCGGTGCCGACGCAGCTGTTCACGGTCACCGGCTCGTCGGCGGCCGTGGGAGCCGCCGCGGGGGTGTCGTTCGCCGCGCTGGTCGCCGCGGCGGTGTGGAGCGGCGCCCTCGCCGACAGGATGGACCGGCGGACGATGCTGCTGGCCGCCCACCTCGGCCTGGCGCTGACGTACGCGGCGCTGTGGCTCCAGGCGGCTCTCGGTGGCCGTTCCCTCCCCGTCCTGCTGGTGGCGGTGGCCTTCCAGGGCCTGACCTACGGGACGGTCCTGACGACGACGGGGGCCACCGTGCCCCGTCTGGTCCCGGCTGAGCTGCTCCCTGCGGCCAACAGCCTCAGCTCGCTGGTCCGCTACGGCGGGTCGATCCTGGGGCCGATGCTCGCCGGTGTGCTGATTCCGGTCGCCGGGCTCGGCACGCTGTACCTGTTCGACTCCGTCGCACTGCTCGCCGTGGTGTGGGCCGTCGCCATGCTGCCGCCGCTGCCACCGCTGTCACCGCCTCCCGCGGCGGGCACGGAGGGCGGGCCGAGTGGGGCGGGTGCGGCAGGTTCGGCGAGCGGCGGCCGAGGCTTCTTCGCGGCCGCCCGGATGCCGGCCGGGTTCCGCTACCTGGCGGCCGACAGGCTGCTGACGGCGGTGCTGGCCGTGGACCTCGCGGCCATGGTCTTCGGCATGCCGTCGGCGCTGTTCCCCGAGCTGGCCCGTCACGTCTTCGGCGGCACGGCCGGGGGCGGCCCCGTGACGGGGCTGCTCTACGCGGCCTACCCCGCCGGGGTGTTCGCGGCCGGGCTGCTGTCGGGCACGTTCACCCGCGCCCGGCGCCACGGCGCCCTCGTGGCGGGCGCCGCCGTCGCGTGGGGGATCGCCGTCGTGGTCGTCGGCCTGGCGGCCGAGCTGTGGATCGCGCTGGCGGCGCTCGCGCTCGGCGGCGCGGTCAACTGCGTGCTGAGCACCTTCCGCACCACGATCATGCAGGCGCGCACCGGCGACGCCGTACGCGGGCGCGTGCAGGGCGCGCTCACCGTCGTGCTGGTCGGAGGGCCGCAGATCGCGAACCTGCTGCACGGGTTCGTCAGCGCGAACCTGCAGGACGGCGCGGGTGGGTTGTCCGGTCCGCGCATCGTGATCTGCGCGGGCGGGCTGCTCACCGTGGTCACCGTTACGGCGATCGCCTGGGCGATCCCCGACCTGCGCCGTTACATCGCCGCCGCTCCCACCCGCGCCCCGGAGGCGGCCACCCGGACGTCACCGGACGTAGCGGAGGACCGGGTCAGCCAGGCACCTGCCAGCCACGCTCGCGCAGGCCGTTGGTGAGCGCTTCCGCCGCCTCCGGCCGGACGTACAGCTCGGCCGCGCCGAGCTCCAGCCCGGTGGCGTGCTCCAGGCGGATGTCCTCGATGTTGACACCCGTCTCGCCCGCGGCCTGGACCAGGCGGGCCAGCTCGCCGGGACGGTCGCCGATGAGCACCTGGACCACCGCGTAGGTCCGTGCCGGGCCGCCGTGCTTGCCGGGGATCCTTCCGGTCCCCCGCACGCCGCGCGACAGGAGGTCGGTGACCTGCCCCATGGCGGCGCCGTCGCCCGCCAGCGCGCGAAGCGAACGGGCGGCGGCGCTCAGGTCGGCCACGAGCGCCTCCAGCACCTCGGCGACGGGCAGCGCGTTGCCCGCGAGGATGCCGGTCCACAGCGCGGGGTCGCTGGCGGCGATGCGGGTGACATCGCGCACGCCCTGCCCCGACAGCCCGAGCGCCGTCTCCGACGCCTCCGCGAGCCGGGCCGCCACCGCGGCGGCCGTCACGTGCGGGGCGTGCGAGACGACCGCGACGGCGCGGTCGTGCTCGGCCGCGTCCACTCGGACGGCGTTGCCGCCGCACAGCGAGATCAGCCGCTCCACCGCGGCCACCGCCCGGGGGGACGCCTCGTCCGTCGGGCAGTACGCCCACGGGCGGCCGAGGAACAGGTCGGCGCGGGCCGCTGCCGGGCCGGACCGCTCACGGCCCGCCAGCGGATGCCCCGCGACGTACGCCGTCAGGTCGCAGCCGAGCTGGGCGGCCTGGGCCAGCGGAAGCGCCTTCACGCTCGCCACATCGGTGTAGAAGCGGGCGCTGTCGCGCTTTTGCAGGTCGAGCAGTTGCTGCGCGACGAACTGGGGCGGCACGGCGACGACCGCGAGATCCACCCGCTGCTCGCCGGTCCAGTCCTCCCCCGCGCCCAGCTCACGCGCGAGCCGTACGGCTCCCGCGTCCCGGTCGGCCAGGAAGACCCGCACGTCCCGCTGCCGCAGCGCCAGTGCGATCGACGTGCCGATGAGGCCCGTCCCGACAACGACCACACTGCCGATCTCGGCGTCCTCGATGGGAGTCATCGTGCTCTTCCTGCCGTCGCCGTCCCCAGGCGCCCTGTCCCGCGACGGATGTCTCGTGGGTGGATGGTGAATGGTTCGCCGGCCCCGCCGTCCGGGGTGGTCCTGCCGCGCGACGCCTACCGGGCGGTGCTCGGTGAGCGACGCCTAGTGAGGGACGCTCATTGGGCGATGTCCACGCGCAGCGCCACGGCTCCGCGCAGATACACGTGCTGGATCTCCTGGCGGGGACGGTCGGTCTGCACGTGGGCCATCAGCCGCACCACGCGCGGAAGCGCGCCCGGCACGTCGATCTCGGTCGCGCACAGCAGGGGCACGTCGTGGAACCCCAGCTTGCGCGCGGCCAGCGCGGGGAACTCCGCCGTGAGGTCGGGCGTGCACGTGAAGATCACGCTGATGACGTCGTCGGTCGTGAGGTTGTTGCGCCCCATCACCTCGGTCACCAGCTCGGTCGTCCCGGCGAGGATCGCGTCACGATCGTTGCCGTCGACCTGGATGGCTCCGCGAATCGCCCGCACCATGGTGTCGTTCCCCTCTCGCTGGGACGGGCCGGTCTCCTCCGGAGACGAACCCGCCCCATCTACGTGACTTTCAGCCAATTCTGCCCGGCTTGCGGCCTTCGCTTGCCGCGCGGAAAGGCTACAGGCCGACCACCGCGTACAGCTCGCCGATCTCCTGCACGGTGAGCGCACGGACGGTCCCCGGCTTGAGCCTGCCCAGCTTGACCGGGCCGAACTCGATGCGGGCCAGGTCGATCACCCGGTGCCCGACCGTCTCCATCAGCCGCCGGACGATGTGCTTGCGGCCCTCGTGGAGGACGACCTCGACGAGCGCCTGCTGGCCGTGCTCCTGCACCACCCGGAACTCGTCCACCTTGGCCAGGCCGTCGTCCAGCTCCACGCCCTTGCGCAACACCTTGTGCAGGTCGCGCGGGATGGGACCGGGCACCTTGGCCCAGTACTTCTTCTGCACGCCGTAGCTCGGGTGGGTCAGCCGGTGGGCCAGCTCGCCGTCGTTCGTCAGCAGCAGCAGGCCCTCGGTCTCGGTGTCGAGACGCCCCACGTGGAACAGCCGGGGCGCGAGGTCCTGCACGTAGTCGTTCAGGCACGGCCGGCCCTCGGGGTCGTCCATCGTGCTCACCACGCCGATCGGCTTGTTGAGCGCGTAGTAGACGGTCTCCGACGACGTCGGGATCCGCTTGCCGTCGACCCGGATGACCTGCTTGGCGGGATCCACGCGCGCGCCGTAGCGGCGCACCGTCTGTCCGTCCACCGTCACCCGGCCGTCGCCGATCATCTCCTCACACGCACGCCGGCTGGCCACCCCGGCCTGGGCGAGCACCTTCTGCAGCCGCTCACCGTCCGGCACCTCGGTCGTGTCGCGCTCGTCGGTGTAGTTCTCGTCATAGAAGTCCGGGTCGCGCAGCGGCTGCCGGGACGTCTTGAACGGGTTGCCCACCGGGCCGCTCGCGCCGGGGCTTGTGGAACCTCCCGCGGGCCGCGCCGCGCTCCGCCCGCCGGCGCCCGCTCCGGGGCCGCCGTTCCGGCCGCGCCCGCCGCCCAGGCGGCCGATCGTCTGCACCTCGTCGCGGCTCGTACGGCCCCTGCCGCCGCCGCGCGGCGCGCGGAAGTCGCCACGCTCGGGCCGCGCGCTCCGCGTCTCACGGTCGCCGCGCTCGCTCCGGGTCCCCTTGTCGCCGAACCCGCTCCGTGCTCCCCTGTCGCCGAGCCCGCTCCGTGCTCCCCTGTCGCCGAGCCCGCTCCGGGCCCCACGATCGCCGCGCTCGCTCCATCCCTCACGGTCACCGCGCCGGCTCCGGCCGTCCCGGTCGCCGCGGTCCTCGTCGCGGAAGGCCGCCCGCCTCGTCTCACGAGTCGTCTCGTAACCGCCGTCGCGGTCACGCACCCGGTCCCTGCCGCCCTCCGGCCTGCCGTAGCGGCCGCGCGAACCGGTCCCCTCGGTACGGAACGAGGGACGGTCACCGGAGTAGGCGTCCCGGGCGCCGCGCTCCCGGCCTGAACCGCGATCACGGTCGAAGCCGCGGTCGAAACCACGGCCGCCGTCACGCTCGAAGCCGCGGGCGCCGTCGCGGTCGCCGGAACGGCCGCCCTCGGGCCTGCCGTACCTGCCGCGGGAACCGCCCCGCTCGGCGCGGTAGGAGGTCCGGTCGTCGTCGCGATACCGCTCGCCGCCGGAACGCGCGTCGCGGCGGCCGGCGTCACCGTAACGACCCGTGTCGCCGCTGCGACCCGTGTCACCGTAACGGCCGCGCGAGCGGTCGTCGCGGCCGTCGGTGCGGCGGTCGCCGTACCGGTCGCCGCGCGGAGTCTCGTCGAACCGCCTGGAGTCCGGCCTGTCCGACCGGGAGTCGGACCTTGAGCCGGACCTGGAGTCGAAACCGTACCCGGACCGGGAACCAGGGACGCGGGAACCGCCGCGCCGGTCGCCCTGGGGGCGGAAGCCGCCGGATCCGCCACGGGATCCACGCGGGCTCGCGCCCTGCTGACCGGTGCTCCGGCTCCGACCGCGTCCCTCACCGGACGGGGTGCCACGCCTGTTGTTCACTACTTCTGCTCCTCAAGAATTTCCACGTCGTCCGGGAGGAACGGGGCGAGCTCGGGAAGCTCGTCGAGGCTCCGCAGCCCCAGTCTCTCCAGGAAGTAACTCGTCGTCCGATAGAGCACTGCCTGGCTCTCCGGGTCGGTTCCGGCCTCTTCCACGAGGCCGCGTGCGACCAGCGTCCGCATGACGCCGTCGCTGCTCACGCCGCGCACCGCCGCCACCCGGGCCCGGCTGACCGGCTGCCGGTAGGCGACCACGGCGAGGGTCTCCAGCGCGGCCTGCGTCAACCGCGCCTGCTGGCCGTCCCTGACGAACCTCTCCACCAGCGCGGCGCACTCCGCCCTGGTGTAGAAGCGCCAGCCTCCGGCCACCTCTCGCAGGTCGAAACCCCGTCCGGCGGCCGTGTATTCCTCCGCCAGCGCGCGGAGCGCGGCGGCGATCTCCGCCGTCGGGCGTTCGAGCACCTGCGCGAGGGTCACCTCGGCGACCGGCTCGTCCACCACCATCAGGATCGCTTCGAGGGCCGCGGTGAGCGTGGGCCCCTCGGCCGGCGGCTCCGCCTCGGACTCCCCGGCGACGGGGGCCGGATCCGGTGATCCGAGGCCGGATGACGCGAGCGCGCCGCCGTCCCGCCCCGTCACATCGCCGGCGGAGCCGGAGAGGTCGTCGCCGGAACCGGGGGTGTCGCTCGCTTCCATCGCTCCTCGCTCGTCGTGCGGGTCACATCTCCGCCGCGCCGTCCGGCGTCCTCGGTTCGGCGCGGCCTCGACGCGGTCGGGTGGCCCGCCTCACTCGTCCTGAGCGGCCGCCGCCTCGGCGGGCCGCTCCTCGCGCCGGCCCTCGTCGTAGTCGTCGCCGACCGTGACGTCGCCGTCGGCGGTCCCCGTCCAGGTGACGTACAGATCGCCGAGCGGTTCGACCTGTTCGAAGGAGACCGCGGCCTCCCGGAACAGCTCGAGGACGGCCAGGAAGCGGGCGACGACCTCGAACGTCCCCGCGCAGTCGGCGGTCAGCGCCCGGAAGGTCGCCGTGTGCAGCCGCCTCAGCCGCTCGACAAGAATAGCGGCTTGCTCCCTGACGCTGGCCAGCGGTTGGTAGATGTGCGAGACCGACACCGACGGCGGGGCCTTGGGAGTGAAGGCCCGTGCCGCGATCTTGGCGAGCTGCTCGGGCCCGATGCCGAGCACGAGTTCCGGCAGCAGGTCGGCGAAGCGCTTTTCCATCGGCACGGCCCGCGGGAAGCGCAGCGCCTCCTCCGCCATCCGGCCGGAGAAGATCTTCGCGACCTCCTTGTACGCCCGATACTGCAGCAGCCGCGCGAACAGCAGGTCACGGGCCTCCAGCAGGGCGAGGTCCTCCTCGTCCTCCACCTCTCCGGTGGGCAGCAGCCGGGCCGCCTTGAGGTCGAGCAGGGTCGCCGCGACGAGCAGGAAGTGGCTCGTCTGGTCGAGGTCCCACTCCGGGCCCCGCGACCGGATGTACGCGATGAACTCGTCGGTGACCTTGTGCAGGGACACCTCGGTGATGTCCAGCTTGTGCTTGGAGATCAGCCCGAGCAGCAGGTCGAACGGCCCCTCGAAGACGTCCAGGTGCACCTGGAAGCCGCTCGGGGCGCTCTCCTCGCTCCCCAGGGCGGTCTCCTGGCCGGTCGTCACACCTGCCATTGTCCCCTACCGGCGCGATCGCGCGGCGCCTGCCGACATCACGGTCAGACGCGGGCGGGCCACCTGGCCAGCAGCTCGCGGGCCAGCTCGCGGTAGGCGGTGGCGCCCATCGAGCCGGGGTCGAACTGCGTGATCGGCTCCCCCGCCAGGGTGGCGTCGGGGAAGCGGACCGTCCGGTTGATGACCGTGTGGAAGACCTTGTCGCCGAAGCCCTGCATGATCGTCTGCAGCACCTCGCGGGCGTGCAGCGTCCGGGGGTCGTACATCGTGGCGAGCAGGCCGTCGATCTCCAGGCTCTTGTTGAGGCGCTCCTGGACCTTGCCAATCGACTCCATCAGCAGCGCGACGCCGCGCAGCGCGAAGAACTCGCACTCCAGCGGGATCATCACGCTGTGCGCGCAGGTCAGCGCGTTGACCGTCAGCAGGCCGAGGGACGGCTGGCAGTCGATCAGGCAGATGTCGTAGTGCGGCAGCAGCGGCTCCAGCGCCCGCTGGAGGGCGTACTCCCTGGCCACCTCGTTGACGAGCCGGATCTCCGCGCCGGACAGGAAGATGTTGCTCGGCAGGAGCTGCATACCCTCGACGGTGGTGTCGAGCAGCACGTCCTCGACCGTGACGTCCGGCTCCTCCATGATCAGGTCGTAGACCGTCGCCTCGAGCGGCCGGGGGTCGATGCCGAGACCGACCGACAGCGCGCCCTGCGGGTCGAAGTCGACGAGCAGGACCCGCTGACCGACCTCGGCGAGCGCGGCGCCCAGGTTGATCGTGGTCGTCGTCTTGCCGACGCCGCCCTTCTGGTTCACCATCGCGACGATGCGCGCGGGCCCGTGCGACTCCGGCGGGGTCGGCTCGGGGAACACCGGACGTGGACGGCCGGTAGGCCCGATCGCGCCGGGAGCCCCCACCCACGTCCCCTCTGTGGTCGCAGTCACCTGTTGGTCCTCCCTGACGGCCTTAGAACCTGATCGAATCTAAAGGGTAGGCACGTGGTCGGCAAGGCGGCGCGCCAAAGGCCGCCGAGATGGGCCTTCTAATGCAACGCACGGGGATGCGCCGCCGCGTAGACCTCCCGGAGCCTGTCGACCGTCACCAGGGTGTACACCTGCGTGGTGGTCACCGAGGCGTGCCCGAGCAACTCCTGGACAACCCTAACGTCGGCGCCTCCGTCCAGGAGGTGGGTTGCGAACGAATGGCGCAACATGTGCGGCGATACGCCGGAAAGTCCGGCTCGTTCCGCCGCTGCCTGCAGCACCTCCCAGGCGCCCTGCCGCGTGAGCCGCCCGCCCCGCGCGTTGAGGAACAGCGCCGGCGTTCCCCGGCCGTGCGCCGCCAGCCGGGGCCTGGCCCTGACCAGGTACGCGTCGAGCGCCTGGCGGGCGAAGCGGCCGAGCGGCACGATCCTGGTCCGGCCGCCCTTGCCGCGCAGCCGCACCTGGTCCTGGTCGTGGTCTTCGTCGTACGCCGGGCCCGTGGGCACGTCGTCCACCGCCAGCCCGACGGCCTCGGAGATGCGGGCGCCCGTGCCGTACAGGACCTCCAGCAGCGCGCGGTTGCGCAGGGCGAGCGGCGCGTCCGCCGGGCCGCAGGCGGCGATGAGCCGCTCGACCTCCGCGACGGTGATCGCCTTGGGGAGCCGCCGGAGCTGGCGCGGCGGGCGCACCTCGTGCGCCGGGTCGTGACCGGCCACGCCCTCGCGCAGGGCGAAGCGGTGCAGCCCGCGCACGGCCGACACGGCGCGGGCGGCCGAGCTGGCGACCAGCGCCGGGTGGTCCTCGTCGCCCTCCCGCAGCGCGGCGAGGAAGGCGACCACGTCCGACTCGGCGACCTGCGCGAACGTCTCGAGCCCGCGCGCCCGGAGATGTTCGACGTATCGGCGCAGGTCGCGGCGGTAGGAAGCGAGCGTGTTGGCAGACAGCCCCCGCTCCACCGCCAGGTGGGCGAGGTAGCTGGACAGCACCGCCTCGGGCTCGCTCAGGACGTCTCCCTACGGATTCATGCCTCCGGCGCGTCGGCGGGACGAAGGCCCTTGAATCCGTCGGCGGAAGCAGCGTACGCGGCGAGGATACCGGCGACGGCAGGAGAATTGTGGATCATTCCGCTCAGCACCTTGTCGACCGCCGCACCCAGGGGAATCCAGACCGCCGGCATGTCGGTCTCCTCGTGGTGGCGCACGTACGTGTTCTCCTCGTCGGGGATCGGCTCCACGTCGCGGGCCAGGAAGATCCGGATCCGCTCGTCCGACATGCCCGGGGAGGTGCGCAGGTCGACCAGCGTGTGCCACGTACGCGCCCGGTAGGCGGCCTCCTCGGCGAGCTCGCGCGCCGCGCACTCCACCAGCGGCTCGCCCGGCACGTCGCGGATGCCGGCCGGCAGCTCCCACAGCAGGCGCCGCGCCGGATGCCGATACTGGCGGATCAGCAGCACGCGGTCCTCGCCGTCGAGGGCGAGGACCGCGACCGAACCGGGGTGGACGACGTAGTCGCGGTCGGCGGTCACCCCGCCGGGCATCTCCACCGTGTCGGTACGCACCGTGATGATCCGCCCGGCGAAATGCTCGGTGGAGGCGACGACGTTCCAGGACTCCTCGACGTCTTCGACGTTCACCGTGTTCTCCGCCGTGTTCTCGGCCGTGTTCTCCGTCGTGTTATCCGTCGTCACTTGGCCCGGCCCGCCTTCGCCACGTTCTCCCGCCGGCCCGCGTACTCCAGGGCGGCCTGGACCAGCCCCTTGAACAGGGGGTGCGACCGGGTCGGGCGGGAGCGGAACTCCGGATGGGCCTGCGTGCCGATGAAGAACGGGTGCTGGTCGGTGGCCAGCTCGGCGTACTCGACGAGGCGGCCGTCGGGCGACAGGCCGGAGAACACCATGCCGACCTTCTCCAGGCGCTCCCGGTAGGAGTTGTTCACCTCGTAGCGGTGCCGGTGGCGCTCCTCCACCTTGGCCTTGCCGTACAGGCGGCGGGCCAGCGAGCCCTCCACGAGCTTGGCCGGGTAGAGGCCGAGCCGCATGGTGCCGCCCATGTCGCGCTCACCGGCGACGACGTCCTTCTGGTCGGCCATGGTGGAGATGACCGGGTTGATGGTCTCGGGGTCGAACTCGGTGCTGTCGGCGTCCTCGACCCCGGCCAGGTTGCGGGCCGCGTCGATGACCATGCACTGCATGCCGAGGCAGATGCCGAGCAGGGGGACGCGCTGCTCGCGGGCGTGCCGTACGGCGCCGACCTTGCCCTCGATGCCGCGCACGCCGAAGCCGCCCGGGATCAGCACGCCGTCGACGCCGTCCAGCTCGCGGGCCGCGCCCTCGGGGGTCTCGCAGTCGTCGCTCTTGACCCAGCGGATGTTGACGCGCGCGTCGTTGGCGAAGCCGCCCGCGCGCAGCGCCTCGGTGACCGACAGGTACGCGTCGGGCAGGTCGATGTACTTGCCGACCAGCGCGATCGTGACCTCCTTGGCGGGCCGGTGGACCCGGCGCAGGAGCTGGTCCCACTCGGTCCAGTCCACGTCGCGGAACGGCAGGCCGAGACGGCGCACCACGTACGCGTCGAGTCCCTCGGCGTGCAGGACCTTCGGGATGTCGTAGATCGAGGCCGCGTCGACGGCGGAGACCACGGCGTCCTCGTCCACGTCGCACATCAGGCTGATCTTGCGCTTGAGCGAGGTGGTGATCGGCCGGTCCGAGCGGCAGACGATCGCGTCGGGCTGGATGCCGATGCTGCGCAGCGCGGCGACCGAGTGCTGCGTGGGCTTGGTCTTCAGCTCCCCGCTCGGCCCGATGTACGGCAACAGGGAGACGTGCAGGAAGAAGACGTTGTCGCGGCCGACCTCGTGACGGACCTGCCGGACGGCCTCCAGGAACGGCAGCGACTCGATGTCGCCGACCGTGCCGCCGACCTCGGTGATGACCACGTCGACGTCCGGGCCCGCCATGCCGCGGATGCGGTCCTTGATCTCGTTGGTGATGTGCGGGATGACCTGGACGGTGTCGCCCAGGTACTCGCCGCGCCGCTCCTTGGCGATCACGTTCGAGTAGACCTGGCCGGTGGTGACGTTGGCGGAACCGTGCAGCTCGGTGTCGAGGAAGCGCTCGTAGTGGCCGATGTCGAGGTCCGTCTCGGCCCCGTCGTCGGTGACGAACACCTCACCGTGCTGGAACGGGTTCATCGTGCCGGGGTCGACGTTCAGATAGGGATCGAGCTTCTGCATGGTGACGCGGAGGCCGCGAAGCTTGAGGAGGCGACCGAGGCTGGACGCCGTGAGTCCCTTGCCGAGACTGGAGGCGACGCCGCCCGTGACGAACAGATGCTTGGTTTGTGCGGCGCTGCGCAAGAAGAGCTCCCGTGGTCGATGTCGATCCGGCCGTCCGGTTTGGACGCCGCGATGCCCACGGGCTCTCAGAATATCAAACGTCGGGCAACATTGGGCTTGCCACGTGCACTAACCCGCCATAGCGGACAAGGCGACCTAGCGGTAACTTGTCGCGTTATGTCGTTCGTGAAGCGCGCCGTGGGCCGTCTGGTCCACCGGGGGTGGGCCTATGTACGGGAGGCCGCGGCGATCAGCCCGGCCGCCCCGGGCGGCTACCGGTTCCGCAGCATGGGCGAGGGAGCCTGCCTGTCCTTCCCCCAGGGCGCCATCTTCGGCGAGCAGTGGATCGAGATCGGCCCGCACACGCTCGTCGGGGAGCGGGTGTCGATCTCCGCCGGGATGGGCCCCGGCGTGGACCTCGGGCCCGACTCGATCGTGCGGATCGGCAGGGGCTGCTCGATCGGCCGGGGCAGCCACATCGTCGGCCACCAGTCCATCGACATCGGCGACGACGTCTTCACCGGCCCCTACGTCTACATCACCGACCAGAACCACGTGTACGACGACCCCGAGACGCCCATCGGACGGCAGTGGCCGCGCAACAAGCCGGTCTCCATCGGCTCGGGATCCTGGATCGGGACGGGCGCGATCATCCTCCCGGGGACGCGCATAGGCCGCCAGTCGGTGGTCGCGGGCGGCGCCGTGGTGCGCGGGGAGTTCCCCGACCACTCGGTCATCGCCGGCGTCCCCGCCAAGATCGTCCGCCGGCACTCCCCCGACCTCGGCTGGCACAGCCCGGCGGCCGCCCGCCTCACCTCTCCCCTGCCCACCGACCCCCGTACCCGCCCCGAGCGCGAGTCACGTACGGCCTGACCGAACGCCGGCGACCTCGCGCAGAGCGCCTCGCTCGCGACTACGGTTGGTGGCAGGATTGTCATGTCGAGTAATCACCCTAGGGAGAGGAGGACACGGATGACCGCGGCTTTCCCCGAGTGGTTCTATCCCGGTCCGCCGGGCGGATGGACCGCCGACATGCTCGACCATCTTCCCGCTGACGCCCCCGCGCACATCGAGTTGATCGATGGGTCTCTCATCATGATGTCTCCTCAGACCAACTTTCATATGTTGATGGTCAACCTGCTGGTCGACCGCGACCGCGGTATCCGGCCCCCGAGCCATCTCGGTGTCGCCAGGGAGATGTCGATAACTCTGGGCCTGCGACAGCGGCCGGAACCGGACGTCCTTGTCGTCAAGAAGGAAGCACTCTCCGATCTACGGAGAACCTCTTACCGGCCGGAGGAGGTCCACCTCGTCGTCGAGGTCGTGTCGCCCGACTCGGAGGAGCGGGACCGGACGACCAAACCGATCAAGTACTCGGACGCCGGGATCAGATATCTCTGGCGCGTCGAACTGGAGGACCAGGAGCCGGTCGCGTACACGTTCGAGCTGGAGCCGAGCGTGAAGGCGTACGTGCCGACCGGGATCCACCGCAAGCGCCTCACGACCTACGCCGGCTTCGACGTCGACATCGACCTGGATTTGAGCCCGTTCATCGGCTGATCCACCCTGCCGAGGATCAGCCGGGCGGTGCGGCGGCCCGGGCGCGGCGGGCGGCCCGGTAGCGCCGCACTCTGCGGATGAGCCGCCAGGCCACGAAGCCCAGCACGGCCAGCGCCGCCACCACCAGGACGGGCAGGAAGATGGCGATCAGGCTCATGCCGAGTGAGCCCACGTCCTCGACCGTGCTGACGACCGGCGCGCCCACACCCGCCGTGGTGGCGTTCACCACCGGCCGCGCCGTGGCCTTGATCACGTGCACGGCGAGGGCGACGGCGATCCCCAGTAGCCAGCCGACCGCCGGGTGCTCGGCCATCCACGCCGAGTTGTCGACCTTCGCCGCGGCCGCCGTGGCGCTGAAGACCACGCCACCCGACGCGGGCCGCACCGCTGTCTGGATCATGTCGTTGACGTGGTCGACCACCGGCACCTTGTCGAGGACGAACTCGGCGACCAGCAGCACGGCGACGATCGCGAGGACCCAGGTGTCGGACAGCCAGGCGTACTCGGCCGGCAGCCGCACGGCGTCGGTGAGCCGCGCGAGCACGCCGACGAGCAGCAACGGAATGTACGCGTTGAGCCCGGCCGCGGTCGACAGGCCGAGCCCGGTGAGCGCCGCGAACATCACAACCTCCTCCGCCCTGCGGGACGATCCCGCCTTCCCGTCAACGGACGGCCCCGGCGCCGTGTCCCCGGTTACTACCGCGAATCGGGCTCGCGACACCCACGGGCATGAGCCGGGCGACCACACCGGGCGGCGGCTCGCCGCGGCCGGTCTGCCCGGCCGCCCGGTCGACGCCCGGAGGTGCTGTCAGCGTGTCGCGGCGGCGAGTTCGTCGATCGCCACGGCGACGTCCTCTGCCCGGGCACCCTGCTTCACCAGCGCGCCCAGGCGCTGCGCCTGCTGTCTGGTGGGGAGGAAACCGGCCAGCAGGGCGGGCAGGAGCAGGCGTCTGGCGAGCACCTCGGGAGCGGAGACGCCCTCGGGCCGCCGGACCACCGAGACGTTCACCCGGATCGCGTGCTCGTTGCCCGGCGGAACCCCGGGACGGTCGGTCTCCCTGGCGACGTACCGCATGCCGTGCGCCACGTCGCAGCGCGGGCACCCCGCCCGGCGCCCCAGCGGGCCGCCGCACTCGTCGCACGTCAGGCGGTCGAGCGCGGCGTCGATCACGCGCCAGTCATGCCGGTCCGGCTCGTCGGCCACCATCTCGGCGATCGCCCGCTCGCCGTCGGGCGCGACACGGTCGCCGAACTCGCGCCGGAGGAAGTCCCGCCAGCCCTCTTCCACGATCGCGTCGACCAGCTCCGCACACCGCGGGCAGTCGGGGGCACCGCCGTACTGCCAGCCGCCGCAGGACGGGCACCGCCGCAGCGGCTCCCCCACCGCAGGTCTCATGATCACCTCTCGCGTGGACGACCCCGACGCGGGGAACGCCTGAACCCGGGTCACGGCGGGAAACGCCGTGCCGCGCTCATGGGCCGGTTTCGGCGGGCGGCCGGCCCGCGAACCAGATGTTCTTCCTGGGCTTGGCGGCGGTTTTCCGAGGCGCGGCGGTCCACTTGGCCGCGGTTCCCGCCGGTCCCGAGAGCGGCAGCGTCAGAACGAAACGGGCGCCTACCGGCGAGTCCTCGATCCGCAGGGTGCCCTTGTGGGCGCGGGCGATGTCGCGAGAGATGGCGAGGCCGAGTCCGCTGCCACCGGAATCCCGGCGACGCGCCTCGTCCAGGCGGACGAAGCGTTCGAAGACACGCTCGCGGTCCGCCGGGGGGATGCCCGCCCCGTCGTCGGTGACCGCCACGAGAGCCTGGTCGTCCACGGAGTCGACCGACACCGTGACGGCGCTGACCGCATGCCGGCGTGCGTTGCTCAAGAGGTTGCCGACCACTCGGGCCAACTGGATCCGGGAGCCGCGGACTCGCACGTCGCCGGCCGCCCGAACGTGCACCGGCACTCCCGGGCCCAGTGCCGACACCTCCTCCGCCACCAGCGCACCGAGCTCTATCAGCTCCGGCGGCGCCGCATCGGCGCCGCGCAGCCGGGTCAGCAGCAACAGGTCGTCGACGATCGCCTCGAGCCGGCCGGTGGCCCGCAGGGCTCCCTGGATGGTGTCGCGCGGGTCGACGTCTTCGGGGTAGAGGAGAGCCTCCTCCAGTCGTGCCCGCAGGCCGGCGATCGGCGTCCTGAGCTCATGGGAGGTGGTGGAGGCGAACTGACGCTCCCGCTCCACCGGGCGAAGGGTCCGGCCCACCGTCGACCACGTCATCCAGGCCACCGAAACCAAGATCAGGACACCGCCTGCGGCGATGACGTACTCCAGATTGTGCGTGGCCAGGAGGGACGGCTGCGCCGTGCCGGCGTAGACGACCGGCGAGTCCGGCGCGGGGGTGACCCGATTGGCCATGAGCATGACGCACCGGTCCTGCGCGGAGCACTCCGTGCGCTCTTGGAGGCGATTGTCAGCCGGAGGCCGCAGCGTGCTGAGCGGCGGCATGCCCGCGGCCTGCAGGCTGGAGTCGACGACTCTGCCGCGGGCGTCCACGAGCTGGACGAGGGAGATGTCGGTGAGGGCGGGGATCGGACGCGGCACGGCGCCGTTGCGCGCCGCCGCGCTCCATCGGGCCGCGACCTGCTCGGCCGCGAAGAAGGTGTCGCTCTGGATTCTGTAGCGGATCGCCAGGTCGAGACCGACGCCTCCCACGACCAGAGCCACCAGCAAGAGCCCTGCCGCGGCGATCGTGGAGCGCGCTTGTATGGAGTGCGGGTTCACATTCGGTTTCCCCTCCCTGATACCGATCCGATGGTTCCGTTCGGGACGATCAGTTCTGCGCGTACCAGCGCCGGATCGTCTCGCCCGCCTGTGGAGCGCGACGGTCCGCCGCGGCCTGCACGTCGGCCAGCGTCTGCGCGGCCAGCGCCCGCCGCCACGCCATCTCGGCCTTGCGCATCGCGGTCGAGACGGCGCACGGGGCGCGGAACTGCCACTCCGGTCTGGCCGCCCCGGCCCCACGCCGCCTGATCTCCGTGCACTGGAACGCCTCGACGGGTCCTTCGATCGCCGCCACGACGTCCATGACCGTGATCTCCTCCAGGGACCGGGCCAGCCGGAACCCGCCCCTCGCCCCCGGAGTGGACGACATGATCCCCGCCTTGGCCAGCGCCTGGAGTTGCTTGTTGAGGTATGCGGGCGGCAGCTCGAACCCGGCGGCGAGCTTGGCCGTCGAAACCGGCACCTCGTTGCCGAGCCATGCCAGCGTCAGGCAACAGTGCATCGCCCACTCGACGCCCTCACTCATCCGCATAACCTGGATAGTACACATCCAGGATGCACGCCGGGAAGCGTTGTGCCTGGTCAGGAGTGGTTTCACCGCCGCCTTCGGCGCCCGATCAGCCGCGTGGAGTGGAGCCAGGCGAGGGCCGGCGGGCGCCCGACGCCGCGCCGGAATCACCGCGCGGAGCCGGGCGAGGAGACATCGCTCCGGCGCCGGCCGGCTCTCGGGCCGGAGTGCGGGTCAGTCGCCTTCCTGGACGGCGGGCTCGAGCACCAGCACGGCGGTGTCACCCGCGACCTGCGCGAGCCGCAGGTCCACGTCGCCGATGCGGCCCGGCCTGCTCGTGCTGATCGTCACCGCTCCCCTGACCCGGCAGCGGTCGTTGTAGCAGCTGCGGCTGATGGTGGTGTTCACACCGTCGACGACCGTGGAGGTGCCGGTGAAGGCGAGCCTGACGGCGTCCGCCCGCAGGCCAACGACAGTGATCTCGTCCACACCCAGCCTCGGGTCGATCGGGATGGCGTCCCCGACACGCACCCGCACCTCGCAGTCGCCGTCCCGGCATCCGGCGAGGTCGCCCGGCGTCGCCGACGGGCTGGGCAGCGGCGACGACGTGGGCGTCACGAACGGGCGTGGCGAGGCCGGGGCGAACGCGACCGGCCGGTTCTCCGGCACCGCGGCGAACGACCGCGCCGGAACCTCGCCGCACCCGGCGAGGAGCGCGGTCACCGACCCGGCGGTGAGCACGAGGCGGGCGGCGGAACTGGACGCGATGGTCGTCGAACGCATGATTTCCCCGATTGCCGCAGACGGATTCGCCCGACGGGAGCCGCTCGAATCAGCGACGCCCTGACGTGTGGACGTTGATCCACGCGCCGCCGGATGCCTTCCCCGCAACAGACCAGGTCAACCGCGTTCGGAGCCGCACCCCGCTCATTTGCGCGCAGCGGGCGGCGTTTTCAGCGGGACAAGAACGCCCAAACTCGGCCCGGTTTCCGCACTTCGCCCGACAACCGTTCTAGCGCACAATTCACTAAAATTCGCCGAATTCGAAATCCTGCCGCACGTGGGCCGGCACCCGGGTGATGCCGCCTGCGCGGCTCGCCCGGGCCGGCGGGCCCGGGCGGTCACGGCAGGATCATGTCGCCCCGCTCAGAGGGGGCCGCTGAGCGGGGATTGCACGAATCGCTGCCCCGTCACTTCACGCCGGCCTCGCGCATGTCGCGGACCTCCCGCTTGAGCTCCTTGATCTCGTCGCGCAGCCGGGCCGCCACCTCGAACTGCAGCTCGGCGGCGGCGTTGTGCATCTGCTCGGTCAGCGACTCGATCAGCGACTCCAGCTGGGCGCGCGGCATCTCCCCCGCGATCGCCTTCGCGTGCTGGCCCGCCCCACGGGACGCCAGGCCCGGCACCGGCGCCTTGCCGCGAGACTGCTGCCGCCCGGCGCCGCCGAGAAGCTGCGCGGTGTCGGCGTCCTCGCGGACGAGGCTGTCGAGGATGTCGGCGATCTTCTTGCGCAGCGGCTGCGGGTCGATGCCGTGCGCCTCGTTGTAGGCGATCTGCTTGGCCCGGCGCCGGTTGGTCTCCTCGATCGCCCGCTCCATGCTCGGTGTGATCTTGTCGGCGTACATGTGGACCTGGCCGGACACGTTGCGGGCCGCGCGGCCGATCGTCTGGATGAGCGAGGTCTCCGAGCGCAGGAAGCCCTCCTTGTCGGCGTCGAGGATCGACACCAGCGACACCTCGGGCAGGTCGAGGCCCTCACGCAGCAGGTTGATGCCGACCAGCACGTCGAACTCGCCCATGCGCAGCTCGCGCAGCAGCTCGATGCGGCGCAGCGTGTCGACCTCGCTGTGCAGGTAGCGGACCCGGATGCCGTTGTCGAGCAGGTAGTCGGTGAGGTCCTCGGCCATCTTCTTGGTCAGCGTGGTGACCAGGACCCGCTCGTCCCGCTCCGCCCGGGCCCGGATCTCCTCCATGAGGTCGTCGATCTGGCCCTTGGTCGGCTTGATGACCACCTCGGGGTCCACCAGGCCGGTGGGGCGGATGACCTGCTCCACCACCTCGCCCTTGCTGCGGCCCAGCTCGTACGGCCCCGGCGTGGCGGACAGGTAGACGGTCTGGCCGATGCGCTCCAGGAACTCCTCCCACTTGAGCGGGCGGTTGTCCATCGCCGACGGCAGGCGGAACCCGTGGTCGACCAGCGTCCGCTTGCGCGAGGCGTCGCCCTCGTACATCGCGCCGATCTGGGGGACGGTCTGGTGCGACTCGTCCAGCACGAGCATGAAGTCGTCGGGGAAGAAGTCGAGCAGTGTGTGCGGCGGGCTGCCCGCCTCGCGGCCGTCGATGTGCCGCGAGTAGTTCTCGATCCCGGCGCAGGTGCCGACCTGGCGCATCATCTCGATGTCGTAGGTGGTGCGCATGCGCAGCCGCTGGGCCTCGAGCAGCTTGCCCTGCCGCTCCAGGTCGGCGAGCCGCTCGGCCAGCTCCGCCTCGATGCCGGCGATGGCCCGCTCCATCCGCTCGGGACCGGCCACGTAGTGGGAGGCGGGGAAGATGTGCAGCTCGTCGTCCTCGCCGACGACCTCGCCGGTCAGCGGGTGCAGCGTCGCGAGCTTCTCGATCTCGTCGCCGAACATCTCGATGCGGACGGCCAGCTCCTGGTAGACCGGGATGACCTCGACCGTGTCGCCGCGCACCCGGAACGTGCCCCGGGTGAAGGACAGGTCGTTGCGGGTGTACTGCATGTCGACCAGTCGCCGCAGCAGCTGGTCGCGCTCGATCTGCTGGCCGACCTTGAGCCCGACCATGCGGTCGACGTACTCCTGCGGCGTGCCCAGGCCGTAGATGCAGGAGACGGAGGCGACCACCACCACGTCGCGGCGCGACACCAGCGACCAGGTCGCCGAGTGGCGCAGCCGTTCGACCTCCTCGTTGATCGAGGAGTCCTTCTCGATGTAGGTGTCGCTCTGCGGGACGTACGCCTCGGGCTGGTAGTAGTCGTAGTACGACACGAAGTATTCGACCGCGTTGTTCGGCAGCATCTCGCGCAGCTCGTTGGCGAACTGGGCGGCGAGCGTCTTGTTCGGCTGCATGACCAGCGTCGGGCGCTGCACCCGCTCGATGAGCCACGCCACCGTCGCGGTCTTGCCGGTGCCGGTCGCGCCGAGCAGGACCGTGTCCTTCTCACCCGCCCTGACCCGGCGCTCCAGCTCCGCGATCGCCGTGGGCTGGTCGCCGGACGGCGTCATGTCGGTGACGACCTGGAAGGGCGCGACCTTCCGCTTCAGGTCCGTCATGGATGTCATCGGCCGCTCAGCTCCTCACTCGCCCCGTCCACCGGCGCGGGCGGCGCGCACACGCGCTCGCGCCCGTTCCGGTTCACCTCCATAACCTACGCGCGGCGACCGACAATTCCGGTCCCGACGGCCGCTTCGCCCTTCGCTTCCCGGACCGCCCCGCCCTGCCGGCGAACCCTTTGCCGGACCATGACCCTGTCGTTACGATTCGAGTCGGGGGCCGACACTGACGGGATGGCGGGGCTGACCTATGGCGGGGTTACGGAGTGCCGTCGGCCAGTCACTCGCGTGGGCGGCCAAGAACATCGACGGGGCCATCGCCCTCGTGCTGGCCGTGGCGGTGGGCGTGCTCGGCGTGCTGCCCGACGACGTGCTCCGCCCCTCGGTGAAGTCGCAGCTCGTCAGCGGCACCACCCTGGTCGTCCTGGCCCTCGTCGCGACCGCGCTGCTGCGCGACCGGGTCCGGCAGGAGCCGGTCGAGGAGGCCATGCACGCGACCTCCGGCGTCCTCGCGCGGCTGCCCGAGCGCCTGGACCGCCTCGACGAGCTGGAGGACCTGGTCGCGGGCACCCGCCGAGCCCTGCAGGACATGGCGGTCATCCGCATCCTGGGCAGTCAGCACGAGATCGCGCAGGCGCACGCGGACGCCCGGCGAGGCACCGACCGCTGGACGTTCAAGGGCGGCACCGGCACCTACATGCGCGCCGTCACGCTGCCCGAGTGCGTGGCCGCCGCGCGGCGCGAGAAGCGGCACCTCACGGTCCGCCTGGAGATCATCGATCCGACGGACGAGGCGGTGTGCGAGAGCTACTCGCACTACCGCAGGTCGCTGTCGGACCGGCCGGACGGCACCGGTGAGGTGTGGACGACCGACCGGGCCAGGAAGGAGTCGTACGCGAGCGTCCTGGCCGCGTTCTGGTACCGCCAGCGGTACGGCCTGCTCGACATCGCGGTGGGGCTGTCGCCGGTCATGACGACCTTCCGCTGGGACATGTCCGGCCGCGCCCTGATCATGACGTCCGAGGACCCCAACCGGGCCATCATCGCCTTCAGCGGCTCGTTCTTCTACGAGAGCTGCGGCACCGAGCTGCGCACGAGCTTCGAGCAGGCCCGCCGCGTGGCGATCGACCGCTACCGGTCGGTGCCGTTGAGCGACGAGCCGACCGTCGAGGAGGTGCGCAGGCTGTTCGACCGCGTCGACCTCCCCCTGCCCAAGTCGTTCACCGACCGCGACGTGGTCGAGGTCACCCGTAAGGCGCTGCGCGCCAAGGACCCGTACGCGCCATGAGGTACGGGGACGTGCTCCACGTGCTCGCGGGCGGCGGCGTCCGCGAGTGGGCCCTCGGCGTGCTCGGCGAGATCGCGGAGGGTGGCTCGCGCGGCTCGGGCGTCCGGGGCGTGCGCGGCGTGCGGCACCCGCTGGGGTTCCTCTGCCTGCCGCTGGTCCGCGATGGTGAGCACGGGGTGTGCGTGCACGTGTGGACCGCCGCCGCGCGGCGCGCCCACAGCACCACCTCCCAGGTCCACTGCCACAGCTGGGACCTGGTCAGCCACGTCCTGTACGGCCAGGTGCGCAACGTCCACGCCCTGGTGACCGACACCACCAGGTCCCCCACCCACCGCGTCTTCGAGGTGCTCAGCACGCCGTCGGGCGACGTCGTCCGCCCCACCCCGAGGACCGTGGCGTACGCCCCGGGACGCGCCGAGCTGTTCGGCGCCGGGGACACCTACACGCTCGTCGCGGGCGCCTTCCACAGCAGCGTCATCCCCGAGGACGGCGAGGCCGCCACCGTGGCGCTCGGCCGCGGCCGGCCGGGCCTCGCGGACCTGTCGCTCGGGCCGCTCGCCACGCCCCTCCACCACGTCAGGCGGGAACGCCTCGACGACGCCGAGACCGCACGTGCCGCCGAGCTGGCCAGGAGGAGCCTGTGGACCTCGAACACGCCAGGCGGGTAGCCGTCGAGGCCGCCCTGGCCGCCGGGGCCGTGCTGCGCGACAGCGCGCCGGGAGCGGTCGCCGTCCACGACAAGGGCGGGTCGGGCGACGTCGTCACCGACCTCGACCTGGCCGCCGAGAAGCTGATCCTCGACCGCATCCGGGCCGAGTTCCCCTCCCATCGGATCGTGGCCGAGGAGTCGGGCGCCCACGGCGGTGACCGACCGGACGGCGGATGGACCTGGCTGGTCGACCCGCTCGACGGCACGAACAACGTGGCGATCGGCCTTCCCGCGTACGTCGTGGGCCTGGCGCTGTGCGCCGACGGCCGCCCGGTGCTCGGGGTCGTCCACGAGCCGCTCTCCGGCCGCACCTGGTCGGCCGTCAGCGGCGCCGGGGCCCGCGGGCCCGCGGGGCCGTTGACCGGGCCCCCGAGCCGCGAGCTCCGGCACGGCCCGGTGCTGGCCTGGACGCAGGGTCACGGAGTCTCCCGGCTGGATCCGGCGGCGCGGTCGCTGAAGATGACGATGGACGCCCGCGCCCGCCGGGTGCTCCAGCTCTGGGCGCCGCTATTGTGCTGGGCCATGCTCGCCCGCGGCGACATCGACGGCATGATCGGCTACCGCGCGGAGGGGCTCGACCTGCCCGCCGGGGCCCTGATCGCGCGGGAGGCCGGTGTGGAGATCCGCGGGCTCGACGGCGGTCCTTTCGAGGCGTCCGCCGAGGGCCGGCCCGAGGACCGCAGCTTCGTCGCCGCGCCGCCCGCCCTGGTCGGGGACCTGCTCGACCTGGTCGCCGAGGCCCGCCGCCTGGCGCCCGCCCTGCCGCCGCTCTGACTCGCCGCCGGGCCGTCGTCAGTCGTCGAGGCCGCGCGCGGCGAGCGCCTCGCCCAGCGCGTCGGCGTGCCGCAGGGCGCCCACCACCAGCGGGACGGCGAAGGCGCGCGGGCTCCGCTCGACTCCTCTGGCACGCTGGGCCTCCCGCACCCGGGTGACCAGATCCGCGATCACCGGCACGCTGCGCAGCGTGAGGGACAGCAGCAGCGACAGGCGGAACGGATCGAGGCCGGCGAACCTGGCGGGGGCGAGGCAGCGCTCCAGGCAGGCCATGAGGGCGCTGGTGCGGGTCGTGAGCGTGACCAGCCCGGCCAGGGCGACGGCGAGCACGACCCGGAGCGTGGAGGACGCCGCCGTGGGCAGGTCCGCGAACACCAGCTGCACGCCGAACAGGGCCGCCGCGAACCAGCGGACGGGCCGCACCTGCGCCCAGGCCGCCGCGACGCCGACCCCGGAGACGGCGTACAGCAGCGCGACGGCGGCCGCGGCGGCCGACAGCGCCGCGGGCGAGCGCAGCAACAGGAGCGCGGTGCAGGACACGGCGAGCCCGGCGAGCTTGGCCCCGGCGGGCAGCCGGTGGAGGAGGGAACCGCCGGGGACGTAGGCGCCGGTGAGCCCGCTCACGCCATCATCTTCCTGTAGTGGCCGATCGCGGCGGCGGGCTCCGCGTCGGCGACGACGCGCCCCTCGTCGATCACGAGCACGCGGTCGAAGTCCTCCAGCAGCGCGAGGTCGTGGGTCACCACGACCACCTGCTGCGGAAGGGTCCTGAGCAGCGCGGCGACCTGCCGGGAGTGGCGCAGGTCGAGCAGCGTTGTCGGCTCGTCCATGACCAGGATCTCCGGTTCGAGCACCAGGACCGAGCAGAGCGCGAGCAGCTGCTTCTGCCCGCCGGACAGGTGGTGCGCGGGATGGTCGGCGTGCTCTCCCAGGCCGTACCTCTCCAGGACCTCCCGCACCCGGCGCTCGACCTCCTCGCGCGTCAGTCGCTTGCGGCGCAGCGAGAAGGCCACGTCCTCGGCCACCGTGGGCATCACGATCTGCGCGTCGGGGTCGGTGAACAGGAATCCCACGTTGCGCCTGATGCGGGCCGCGTGACGGCGGGTGTCGAGCCCGGACACCGTCACGGTGCCCGAGGACGGCAGGACCAGGCCGTTGACGAGGCGGGCGAGCGTGCTCTTGCCCGAGCCGTTGGCCCCGACCACGCCCACGCGGCGCTCGGTCAGCGAGGCCGTGACGCCGCGCAGCACCTCGCGCTGCCCGAGCCGCACATGGACGTCCTCCAGCCGGATCACTCACACCACCTCGAACAGGGCGGCGATGCCGAGACCGCCGCCGACCGCGACCGCCGCGAGGCCCAGCGTCCCCGGCGGCGCGCCGGCCCCGGACCCGAACCCGAGGAGCCGGCTGAACAGCCGGGTCACCACCACCGCTCCGCTCGCGCCCCAGGGATGGCCGAGGGCGAGCGCGCCGCCGTCGGCGCACACGCGGCCGGCGTCCGCGCCGAGGGGATCGAGGCCGAGCGCGTCGGTGACCGCGAGCACCTGCGCCGCGAACGCCTCCACGATCTCCACCGCCGCCACCCTCTCCAGGTCCGTTCCGGTCCGCCGCAGCACGCGCCGTACGGCGGGCACCGGCCCCCACCCGGGGAGCGCGGGGTCGCATCCGGCGACGGCGCCGGCCAGCAGCCGCAGACCGGGCAGGCCGGCCGCCGCGCGCAGCCGCTCGGGCACGACCGCGACGGCGGCGGCGCCGTCGCTCACCGGGGAGGAGTTGCCGGCCGTCACCGTACCCCCCGGCACGAACGCGGCGGGCAGCCGGGCCAGCGACTCCGGCCGCAGCGCGCGCGGGCGCTGGTCGTCCGTGCGGCCGCCGACGGGGACGATCTCGCGGGTGAACCGTCCGGCCTCCCGCGCGGCCAGCGCCCGCGCGTGGCTCCGGCAGGCGTACGCGTCCTGGCGCTCCCTGGTCACGCCGCGGGCGGCGGCGAGCGCCTCCGCGGCCGGGCCCATGTCCGGGTCCGGGTGCCCCTCCGGGGCGAACGGCGCCCGCTCGTACGGCACGCCCGGCTCGCCCTCACGCCGGCGGACCCGCAGCGGCGCGGTGGAGGCGCTCTCGACACCCCCGGCGACGACGAGGTCCGCATCCCCGCAGCGGACCGTCTGGGCGGCCAGCAGGATCGCGGCGAGGCCGCTGCCGCACTGCCGGTCGACGGTGACGCCGGGCACCTCGTGGCCCAGCCCGGCGGCCAGCGCGCAGACCCGGGCGAGGTTGCCCCCGGGCCCGGTGCAGTTGCCCAGCACCACGTCGTCCACCGGGACGCCGAGATGCGCCACGTCGCGGGCGACCGCCTCGATGACGGGCGCGGCGAGCCGGTCGGCCGTCAGGCTCCGGAACGCGTGGCCGGCGGTGCCGATGGGAGTGCGGCGGGCCGCCACGACGACCGCGTGCTCGTCCATGTCAGGCGAGCCGCCGCAGGCCGGGGTCGTCGCCGGCGGCGAGACGGGCGGCGACGAGGCCGCGGGCCGGCTTCCCTGTGGGGGTCCGGGGCAGGGACGCGGCGGCGTACCAGCGCCGGGGCCGCTGCGCCGGGTCGAGGTCGGCCCGCGCCGCCGCCTCCAGCGCCGCCCTCACCACGTCCTCGCCCTCGACGACCGCGGTGACCACGGCGCCCAGGTAGGGGTGCGGCGTGCCGACCACGACCACGTCGTCCACTCCCGGCACCTTCCTCAGCACCTCCTCGACGTCCTCGGGCACCACCGTGGCGCCGCCGGTCTGGATCGCGCCGTCGCCCCGGCCGCGCAGCCGCAGGACCTCGCCGGGCCGGTGCGGCTCCGCCAGGTCGCCGACCGTCATCCAGCCGCCGTCATCCCGCCGCAGGGGGCCGGTCGCACCGGCCAGGTAGCCCTCGCAGAGCCACGGGGAGCGCACCCACACCTCGCCGAGGGCCTGCCCGGGCGGCACCCTGACGTCGATCTCGACGCCGGGGAACGGCCGCAGCCCGGCGCCGTCGGCGTCCACCGCGACGAACGACAGCTCGGTGGCGCCGTAATAGGACACCACACGCACTCCGGCGGCCGCTGCCCGGGTCCTGGCGGCGGCGTCCAGGGCGGCACCGCCGACCACGGCGGTGCGCAGCGGGCCTCCTGCCCTCTCCAGTGCGTCCAGCACGGCCGGCAGGCGGTGGGGCACCACGTGGACCGCGGTGACCCGCCGCAACCACTCCGCCAGCCCGCCCGGGGACCACCGCCCGGGGACCACGGCCGTCGCGCCTGCCGCCAGCGTGTGCACGGCGGCGAAGCCGTACAGGGAGGAGACCAGCGGGCCGGGGATCAGCACGACGTCGTCCGGGCCGATCCCGGTCAGCGCGTCCAGGTGGGCGAACGACGCGGTCCAGGAGGCCCGGCCGCGCACCACGGCTCGGGGCCTGCCGGTGCTGCCGGAGCTGAAGCAGGCCCAGGTGAGGTCGCCCGGCGCGGGCCGGTGCCGTACGGGCGGCCCGTCCGCCTCCGGCAGCGGGGCGTCGAAGCGGGCGACGACCGGCACCGCGGCCATGACCTGGGCCCGCCGTTCCTCGCTCCAGGAGTGGTCGCACAGCAGCGGCGTGGCTCCCGCCAGGTCGGCGGCGAGCACGGCGACGAGCAGGGCCACCGGATCGGCCTGGCCGGCCGCGACGAGCGCGCCGCGTCCGATGCCCTCGTCGGCCAGACGGCGGGCGGTGCGGCCGGCCCTGGCCGCGAGCTCGGCGTAGCTGAGGTCGCCTCCGGGGCCGGACACCGCGATCCGCCCGGGGCGGGCGGAGGCGTGCCGCATGACCTGCGCGGCTACCGGCACGGGCGGGTCACCGCCCCCCTGCCCGCAGCCGCTCGCGGTGCACCGCGGGCACCGCGTCGGGGTAGGCCCGCTGGGTGCCGCGCGCCACGATCGACGCCAGCACCGCCTTGGCCAGGTCGCCGGGCAGGAAGACGGCGCTGAGCAGCGCGGTCTTGCCCAGGGACAGCCCGGTGACGAGCGCCTGCACGGGGATGCCGCACAGGTAGACCACGCCGACGCCGCCGGCCAGGCAGGCGGTCACCAGTCGCACCGTGGACGGCGTGCGTCCGCCGCGCTCGACGATCCATCCGGTCAGGGCGGCGCCGGGAAGCCAGCCGATCAGGAAGCCGGCCGACGGCCCGGTGAAGACGCCGAGCCCGCCGCGCCCGCCGGCCAGCAGGGGCAGCCCCGCGGCGACCAGCACGAGCAGGACCACGACGGCGAGGGGGGACCGCCACGTGCCGAGGATCGCCCCGGCGAGCATGACTCCGAGTGTCTGCAGTGTGATCGGCACCGCGTCGCCGAAGATGTTCAGCGCGCCCGGCATGCCGAGCACGGCGATCAGCGCGGCGAAGACGCTGACCCTGGCGACGTCCGCCGCGGGGAAGCGCCGCCGATGCGGACTCTGTTCATCTGTCACGGATCGATCCCATACCAAGACGCTCCGTTGGGCGCATGAGGATTCCCACAACATTCCGCCGTGTCGTTCTCACCGGCGCCCATAGCCGCCGGCCGCCCCGTGCCCGGAGCTCGGGGGCGACCTTGTCACGGTTCACCGGAAGGCATCGACGTTGCGGCGGGCCCACTCGGCGAACGAGCGGGGCGCCCGGCCCAGCACGTGCTCGACGCCCGGGCTGAGCCGCAGTTCGGCGGCGTTGGGCTCGCCGAGGACGGCCAGCGAGGTCTCCACGGCCGGTTCCGGTATGGACGCGGCCATCCACGCGTGCGCCTCGGCCCGGGTCAGCTCCACGAACCGCACCGACTCGCCGAGCGCCGCGCCGATCGCCTCGGCCTGCTGCCGGGGCGTGACGGCCGCCGGCCCGTTCAACTCGTAGGCATGACCCACGTGTTCGTCCTTGCGCAGGGTCACGGCCGCGACCTCCGCGATGTCCGCCGGATCGATCACCGGGATCCCGACGTCACCGAACGGCGCGGCGACCGTCCGCTCGGCGCGTACCGACTCCGCCCAGGCGTAGGCGTTGGACGCGAAGACGCCGGGCCGCAGGATCGTCCAGGCCAGGCCCGACTCACGCACCGCTTCCTCGGCCGCCCGCATGACGCCTCCGTGCGACGCCGACTCCGGCCTGGTCACCACGCCTTGCGAGGAGAGCAGCACCACTCGCCGGACCCCGGCGGCCCCGGCCACGTCCAGGATGGCTCTCGGGTCGAGCCCGACGCCGCCCGTGCCGCCGTCGTGCAGGAACAGAGCCTCGGCACCGTCGAGGGCGGGCCGCAGGGTCTCCGGCGCGGCCAGGTCGGCCCGCACGTGCCTGGTCCCCCTCGGCAGGTTCACCGGGGCTGTCCCCCTCGACACCGCCGTCAGCCGCTCCCCGGCCTCCGCCAAGGCCCGCACCAGCGGCCGACCGACGTTCCCGGTCGCACCCGTCACCACAATCATGATCAACTCCCGCGTCTTTCCCTGTGGCTCATCGCGATGACGGCGACGCTAACACCCTCGGTATAGTAGGTACCTAGAGGAAAGTAACTACCTCAGAGGGGTGCCACCTATGACGACCGAGACGAGCCGGCCGGCGGCCGATGCCACCGCCGACCCCGAGCTGGCCTGCCCGATCTCCCCGGTCGTCGACATCGTGTTCAGCCGGTGGACCTCGCCCATCCTCTGGTCGCTCCATGCCTTCGGCCGCCAGCGGTTCGTCGAGCTGGAGCGGCGCATCGAGAACATCACGCCCAAGGTGCTCACCCAGCGCCTGCGCCAACTGGAGCGCGACGGCCTGGTCGTTCGCACGTACCATCCCGAGGTGCCGCCGCGCGTCGAATACGAGATCAGCGAGCTCGGCCGCACCCTCTCCCCCCTCTTCGCCCAGATCGCCGAGTGGGGCGCCGCCAACCTCGAGCACGTCGAACGGGCACGGCGACGCTACGACGACGCGGGGACGTGATCCGCGAGGGTTGGGCCCGCCCGGCCGGGGCGGCGCCTCAGGCGGTGAGGATCAGGGCGGTCACCGTCGCGGCCAGACCGGTCACGGCCAGGCCCGCGCCGGTGGCGACGAACTTGGCCAGCGGCACCCGCACGTCTCCGCGCCGGCACCACTCGAACCACAGCAGCGTCGCGAGCGAGCCCCAGGGCGTGATCACCGGGCCCAGGTTGGTGCCCGCGAGCAGCGACAGCAGCTGCGTGTGGTTGGCCGCCGGGATGACCTGCTCGCCCGCGACGTACGCCGGGAGGTTGTTGAGCACGTTGGACAGCGCGGCTCCGGCGGCGGCCGCGCGGTAGGCGCCGTCCCCGTCGCCGCCGGCGCCGACGAGCGCGCGCATCACGTCCGCCAGGCCGAGGCGGCTGAGCGTCGGGACCACGAGGAACAGCCCGGTCACGAAGACCAGCAGCCGCCAGGGGATCAGGCCCCACACGAGCTTCGCGCGGTCGCGCCAGGCGAACGCGGCGACCACCGCGACCGCCGCGACGAGCGCCGCGACGCCGATCTCCACGCCCGCCAGGATCGCGGCGACGAACAGCAGGCACGCCACCCCCGCGACGCCGAACAGCACCCGGTCGGCCACCGGCACCGGAGGCGGCGGCACGTAGCGGTCCTCGCCCCGCTCGCCGCGCCGCCAGTAGAACGCCCACAGGAACGCCATCGTCACCGCGATCGACACGGCCTGGGGCGCCCACATCCGCGCGGCGAACTCCTGCGTGGTCAGCGCGACCCGGTTCATGGCGAGCAGGTTGGTGAGGTTGGAGACCGGCAGCAGCAGGCTCGCGGTGTTGGCCAGCCAGACCGTGGTCATCACGAGCGGCAGCGGCGCGATCTTCGCGCGTGGCGCCAGGGCCAGCATGACCGGCGTCAGCAGCACGGCCGTGGTGTCCAGGTTCAAGACGATCGTGACCAGCGAGGCGAAGGCCGTGCAGAGCAGGAAGAGAACGGCATAGCTCCCCCGGCCGACGATCGCGATGCGGGTCGCGATGACGTCGAAGACCTGCGCCTCCTTGGTCAGCTCCGCCAGCACGATCACCGCGCCGAGGAACAGGAGCAGGGGGGCGATGCGTTCGACGCTGTCCCTCGCCTCCTCGGCCGGCAGCAGGCCGGTGGCCACGAAGACCAGGCCCGCCGCGAGCAGCCCGAACCTGATCCAGTCGAGAACGCTCAGTCGCCGCAGCCCGGTCGCCACGCGCACACCCTATCTCGCCGCCCGCCGAGATGATCGAACCCCTCCAAACCGTCGGTGGCAGCGGGGATACTGGGCCCATGACGCACACGGGGCGGGGGGACGCGCGAACCGAGATCTTCGTCAGCTACTCCCCCGCCGACGAGCGGTGGGCGACGTGGATCGCCTGGCAGCTCGAAGCCGCCGGCTACCGCACGATGCTGCAGGCGTGGGACTTCGTGCCGGGCACCAACTTCATCGACTTCATGGACCGCGGGGTCAGCGAGGCCGACCTGGTCGTCGCCGTGCTCACCCGCAACTACCTGGGCTCCCGGTACGGCAGGCTCGAATGGCAGGCCGCGCTGCGCGCCGATCCCGGCAACCCGTCCAACAAGCTCGTGACGGTCCGGCTGGAGGACTGCCCGCTCGACGGGCTGCTGTCCACGATCACCTGGGTGGACCTCCTCGGGGTGACCGATCCCGCCGAGGCGCGGCGCCTGCTGCTGACCCGGATCAGGCAGGCGCTGGCCGGCCGGGCCAAGCCGGCCGAGCCGCCCCGGTTCCCCGTAGGGCCGGGCGCGCATGCCCTCCAGCCGCCCGCCGACCCCGCGCCCCCCGCCGTACGGGTGCCCCGGGCCCGGCGCACCCCGGCGGCCGAGCCGGCGTTCCCGACGGCCGAGCGCGCGGGCGGCGCCTCCGCGGTGACCGTGCTGCACGTCGCCGGGCCGCGGTTCGGGCGCGGCCTGGCCGAGGCGGACGAGCCGCTCGACGCGGGCGAGCTGCAGGCGAGCGTGTGGGCCGACCTGACCCGCCTCGCCGACGCCGGGGTGCCCAGGCCCGACCTCCTGGTGGTGACCGGCGACCTCACCGAGTCGGGCAGCATCCGCGAGTGCGAGCAGGCGCTGGCGTTCCTCACCGGACTGCGCGTGCTGCTGGGGCTGGAACCCGGACGGCTGGTGGTCGTCCCCGGGCCGCGCGACGTCACCAAGGCGGCCTGCCGGGCCTACTTCGCGACCTGCGAGGCCGACGACGTGCGCCCGCAGCCGCCCTACTGGCCGAAGTGGCGGCACTTCTCCACGCTCTTCGGCGAGCTCTACCAGGGCCTCGACGGCCCGGCCTTCGACAGCGCCCAGCCGTGGACGCTGTTCGAGCTGCCCGAGCTGCGCACGGTCGTCGCCGGGATCAACTCCACGATCGCGATGAGCCACCGCGAGGAGGACGACCACGGCTTCGTCGGCGAGGCCCAGGCGGCGTGGTTCGCCGAGCGGCTGCGGCCGTTCGAGGGATGGCTGCGGATCGGCGTCGTCGCCCATCCCCCGCGTCCCGGCCTGCGCGACGCCGCCACCCTGGAGCGGCTGCTCGGCTCCCGGCTCGACCTGCTCGTCCACGGCCGGGACGCCCGGCGCGGCGGCCCTGAGGAGGTCTGGGAGCTGGAGGGGCTGCCGTGCGTGCCCGCGCTCGCCCCGGGCCGCCATCAGATCCTCCAGATCACGCCTGAGGGGCTGCGCCGGTGGACCCGGGACCGGCCGGAGCTGGGCGACCCCGAGGTCCTGCCGTACGGCTGGCGCGGCTGGCGGCCGCAGACCCCCGCCGTGCCGGCACCCGAACCGCAGGCGCGGGAGCCGGAGGAGCCCGCGGGCCCGGCCGACCTGCTGCTGGACCGGATCGCCGAGGTCTGCGAGACCCGCTTCGAGCGGGCCAAGATCCGTCGCGTCGCGGGCGACCCGCCGCGCCTGCTCGTCACCCACCCCGAGGACGGGTTCGTCCGTCAGGTCCTGATCGGCGCGCACGCCGGGGAGCTGGACCAGGAGCGGGTCGAGGCGTTCCTCGGTCACGTCCACGCGGCGGGGCTGGAGCACGCGGCCGAGCTGGTCTACCAGGGACCGCAGCCGTCCCGGGCCTTACGCGACGACGCGCTGCGGCGCGGGCTGCGGCTGCGCAGCTTCACCGAGTTCCAGGGCCTGCTCGACCTCTCGTCCTACGTGGCCGGGCAGACGGCCAGACTGCGCGGCGACCGCCGCTACCCGCCCGAGCTGTACGTGCCGCAGCGGTTCAGGGAGCTCGACCGGACCGGCGGCGAGGTGCGCGACGACCTGACCGACGAGCTGCTGCGGCTGCTCGCGGCCGACCACGGGCGGTTCGTGCTCGTGCTCGGCGACTTCGGCCGGGGCAAGACGTTCTCGCTGCGCGAGGTGGCCAGGCGCATCCCCGCCGAGCTGCCGCACCTCACGCCGATCCTCATCGAGCTGCGCGCCCTCGACAAGGCGCACTCGGTCGCCGGGCTGGTCGCGGCGCACCTCGCCAACCACGGCGAGGAGCTGATCGACCTCAAGGCGTTCCACTACATGCTGCGCCAGGGCCGCATCGTGCTGCTGTTCGACGGCTTCGACGAGCTGGTCACCCGGGTGACGTACGAGCGGGCGACCGACCACCTCGACACCCTGCTGCGCGCGGCGGAGGACAAGGCGAAGATCCTCGTGGCCGGGCGCACCCAGCACTTCAAGTCCCGCAGTCAGGTGATGACCGCGCTCGGGGAGAAGGTCGGCCTGCTGCCGAACCGCCGGGTGCTCAGCATCGAGGAGTTCACCGAGGAGCAGATCCGCGCCTACCTGGTCAACCGCTACGGCTCCCAGCAGGCGGCCGGCGACCGGATGGCCCTGCTCACCGGCATCGGCGACCTGCTCGGCCTGGCGCACAACCCCCGCATGCTCAGCTTCATCGCCGACCTGCCCGCCGAACGGCTGCGCGCCGTCGCCCAGGCCGGGGAGGCGATCAGCGCCGCCGGTCTCTACCAGGAGATCCTCGACACGTGGCTGGCCTTCGAGGAGGAGCGCGTACGCGGCGTGGCCGGTGCCCCCGGCGGGCTGACCCGCGAGGAGCTGTGGCGGGCCGCGACCGCTCTCGCGCTGCGGCTGTGGGAGACCGGCGAGACCTACCTGCGGCCGGCGGAGCTGGCCGAGGCCGCCGACACGCTCACCGGCCTGGCCGCCGACGCACAGGGCCGCGTGCCGTACGGACCGGGGACCGGTTCCGAGCAGGCGGAGCGCACAGGCCCGGCCGGCGCGGACGGCGCCGGAGTCGCAGAAGGGCAGGGCGCCTCGCGGCTGACGCCCGAGCAGGCCGCGCACGCCGTCGGAGCCGGCAGCCTGCTGGTCCGCACGGACGAGGGGTTGTTCGGGTTCATCCACGCCTCGGTCGTGGAGTGGCTGGTGGCCCGGCACCTCGCGGGGTCGCTCGGCACCGGGCACGCGCCGGGGCTCGGCCTGCGGCCGTTGTCGGCGCTGGCCGTCGACTTCCTGTGCGACCTCGCCGACGCCTCGCGGCTGCAGGCGTGGGCGGCCCGCACGCTCGCCTCCCCCGGCGCCGGCGACGTCGCGCGGGCCAACGCCATCAAGGTGACCACCCGGCTGCGCACCTCGGCCAGGACCGACCTGCGCGGAGCCCGGCTCAGCGGCGAGGACCTGTCGTATCGCGAGTTGCAGGGCGTGGACCTCACCGGCGCCGACCTGACCGACACCCGGCTCGTCGGGGCCGACCTCTCCCACGCGGTGCTCAGGGACGCCCGGCTGGCCGGGGCGCGCCTGGACGAGGCCGTGCTGGTGGGCGCCGACCTGCGCGGCGCCGACCTCACCCGGGCCCGGCTCGCCCGCGCCGACCTGCGGGACGTCGCCGTCGAGGGCAGCCGCTGGGACCGGGCCGCGCTCATCGACGTCACCGGCGTCCCCCGGGGAGCGCCGGAGCTGCGCGGCGCGGCCGTGGCACCCGGCGTCCCCGGCACGGACGGCGGGCGGGTCGGCGCCGAGCTGGCCCCCGCCGTCGTCGGCGTGCCGTACGGCTACCACTTCGAGAGCAGCCGCCTGCCCGAACCGGTCGCCTACGACCCCGCCGGCGGCGTGCTCGCCCTGGGCGGGGAGGACGGCGGCGTCCTGGTCTGCGACAGCGTCACCGGGGCCGCCCTGCGCACCCTGCAGGGCCACCGTGGCCGCGTCTACAAGGTCGCCTACGGCGAGACCGGGCTGGTGACCGGCGCGAGCGACGGGACCGTCCGGGTGTGGGATCCGGCCACCGGAGAGCCGTCGCACGTCCTGCACGGCCATCCCGAGGGCGTGTGGCCCGTGGTGACCTCGGGCGACCTGATCGCGGCCGGCGGCGCGGACGGGATCATGCGGGTCTGGGCGTCCGGGGAACTCGCGTGGGAGCTGCCGGGCCACACCGCACCGATCTACACGGCCGTGTTCCTGCCGGGGCTGCTGGTGACCGGCGACAGCGCGGGGGCGATCCGCGTGTGGGACCTCGCCACCGGGCGGGTGCGCCACCACCTCCACGGCCACAGCGGAGCCGTCTACCGCCTGGTCCTCAGCCCCGACGGCACCCGCCTGGCCGCCGGGGACGGCCAGGGCGTGCTGCGCATCTGGGACCCCCGCACCGGCCTCCCGCTGCACGAGCTGACCGGTCACCCCGGCCGGATCTACTCCCTCGCCTTCCATCCGGAGGGCCGGCTGCTCGCCTCCGGCGACACGGAGGGAGCCGTACGGCTGTGGGACCCGGCCACGGGCGAGGCCGCCGGCAGCCTGCCCGGGCACCTCGGCGCCGTCTACCAGGTCCAGTTCGACCCCACCGGCGCGTTGCTGGCGACCGGCGACAGCGACGGGGTCGTACGGATCTGGGACCACCGCACCGGGCAGTCGCGTGCGGAGCTGACCGGGCACCGGGGCTCGGTGTGGCCGTTCGCGTTCCGCCCCGACGGCCGGCAGCTCGCCACCTCCAGCAACGACGGCACCGCCCGCCTGTGGGACCCCCACACCGGTCAGTGCGTCCAGACGCTGCGCGGCCACGGCCGCCGCATCACGTCGGTCCGCTTCTCCGCCGACGGCGGGATGCTCGCCGCCTGCGGCAACGACGGCTACGTACGCCTGTGGGACCCGCTCACGGGCCGCCGCCTGCGTTCCCTCACCGGGGCGGCCGACCGGCTCGTGTCGGCCGTCTTCAGCCCGGCCGGTCCGCTGCTGGCGACCGCGAGCAACGACGGCGGCGTCTACCTGTGGAACCCGGTGGCGGGCACGTACGAGCGCGAGCTCAACGTGGAGACCGACCATGTGTGGGCCGAGGCGTTCAGTCCCGACGGGCAACTGCTGGCCACCGCGAACGACGACGACAGCGTCCGGCTGTGGTATCGCCCCTCCGGCCGGCAGGTCGCCAACCTCGCCGGGCACCGGGGGCGCGTCAGGTCGATCGCCTTCAGCCCCGACGGCAGGCTCGTGGCCACCGGCTGCGACGACCGCAACGTGCGGCTGTGGGACGTGTCGACCGGCCAGTGGACGGCGACGCTGAGCGGCCACGACGACCGGGTCTACGCGGTGGCCTTCTCCCCGTCGGGCGACCTGCTGGCGAGCGCGAGCAACGACGGCACCGCCCGCCTGTGGGAGGTCGCCTCCGGCGAGTGCCTGCACGTCCTCGCCGGCGGCGGGCGGCTGTGGACGGCCGCCTTCAGCCCGTCGGGCGACCTGCTGGCCACCGCCGGGGACGACCTCGCCGTCCACCTGTGGGACCCGGCCTCCGGCGCGCGCGTCGGCGCCCTCGCCGGTCACGGCCGCCGCATCTGGTCGGTCGCGTTCCACCCCTCCGGCGACCTGCTCGCCAGCGCGGGGGACGACGGCGTCGTGATCCTGTGGGACGTCCCCCGGCGCGAACGCCGCGCCACGCTGCTCGGCCTGCCGGAGGGATGGGCCGCGTTCTCGCCCGGCGGGCTGTACAAGCTGGAAGGCGACGTGACGGGCCAGTTCTGGTACGTGATCGGCATGTGCCGGTTCGAGCCCGGAGAGCTGGACGAATACCTGCCCGAGGTCAGGCGGCTGGCCCTCGACGAGCCGTTCTAGGCCTCGGGTGCCCTGCGGAGCCCGGAGACGACCATGTGGGCCAGCAGGGCGTGGCTCTCGTCGAGGTTCTCGGCGAGCTGGAACGCGCCCGCCGCCTCCAGGACGGCGAAGCCGTGCATCGCGGCGCGCAGGCAGCGGACCGCGTGGATCGCGGCCGGGCCCTCCAGCCCGTACGCCCGCAGCGCGGCGATCATGATGCCGACGAGCCGGTCTCCCGCCTCGGCCGTCTCGGGCCGCGGCGCCTGGATCAGCGCCGAGTAGCGGTGCGGATGCCGGGCGGCGTAGGAGCGCCAGCCGTCCATCAGGGCGCGCAGCGCCTCGTCGCCCGACCGGCCGAGCACCGCCTCGCTCGCGACCTCCGTCAGCTCGCCCAGCACCCGCCCGGACACCAGGACGCGCAGCTCGGCGAGGTTGCGTACGTGCTTGTAGAGGGAGGGCGTGGCGACGCCCGCCCGGCCGGCGACCGCGGACAAGGTGAGCGCGCCGGGGCCCTCCTCGTCCACGATTCGCAGCGCGAGGCCGACGACGGCGTCCCGGGACAGCGCCGCCCTAGGCACGCGTCCGTTCCTTCAGGAACGCGAGCATCGCGGCGGCCACCTCGGCGGGGTACTGCGCGTGCGGGTAATGCCCGGCGCCCTCGATCATCACCACCTCGCCGAGCCCGGACGGCATGCCGGCGACGATCCCGTCCGCCTCGGCCCGCGGGTCGGCCCAGTCGGGGTCGCGGGTGCCCATGACGACCAGGGCGGGACAGCGGATGCCGCCGAGGTGGGCGCCGGCGTCCGTGGGCGCGGACATGCCCATCGTGCTGACCACGCCCATCCGGCCCGGCCTGCGCAGATCCTCGTCGAGGGCGGACAGGTAGCCGGCCCAGTCCGCGGGCTTGACGCCCGGGTAGGCGTGATCGAGGTAGCTCTTCCACAACCCGACGCTGCGGAAGAGCCCCGCGCCCATGAGCCGCGTCATGCCCCTGCGGTGGTGGCCGTTGCGCAGCAGGCCGCCCAGGTCGGGCTTCTGCGGCCGGGTGAAGGGACCGATCTCCACGAGGGCGCTGACCAGGTCGGGCCGCTGTGCCGCCGCGATGGTGGCCGCCCCGCCGGCGAACGAGTGCCCCACAACGACGGCCGGCCCGCCCAGGTGCTCGATCAACGCGGCGATGTCGTGCGCGGTGTCGGTGCGGGTGTAGGAGTCCCAGCCGAGGCTCGACTCGCCGTGCCCGCGCAGGTCCGTGGTCGCCACGCGATACCCGGCGGCGGCCAGCGCCGGGGCGAGGAATCGGTAGGTGTTCCGGGTGATCCCCATGCCGGGGACCATCACGACCAGCGGGCCCTCCCCCGTCACGTCGTACGCGATCTCACCCTCACCGATCTTCAGGAACTCGGTCATGTCGCCCTCCAGGCTCAACGTCATAGCTGAAAGGCTAATGCCATTAGCCGATGCGCGTCAAGACGCGGTCCCCTCGGGTTCACGGGCACCGGCCGGCCCCGGGCTCAGCGGTTCAGCCGCGGGTCAGGCCCTGGAGGCCGACCACGCGCAGCAACTCCAGCCGCTCGTAGGACTCACTGCCCGGGCGGGCGGTGTAGACGACCAGCCGCTGGTCCTGCTCCGGGCTCAGCAGCACCTCGCAGTCCAGCTCCAGCAGGCCGACGACCGGATGCAGGAAGCGCTTGACGTCGGCGCGGCGCACGGCGACGTCGTGGGTGTCCCACAGCGCCGAGAACTCCTCGCTGCGGGCACGGAGCCGGCGTACGAGCCCTGCCAGCCGCGCGTCGTCCGGGCGGCGGGCGAATGTGGCGCGCAGATCCGCCACCGCCGTGCGGGCGGCGCGGTCACGGTCCTCCGCCGGGAAGAGTTCCCGCGCGGACGGGTCGGTGAAGTAGCGCCAGACGACGTTGTGCTCCGCCTCGGGGCAGGCGGACGTGTCACCGTGAAGTGCTTTGTCCATCGCGTTCTGCGCGAGGACGTCGCCGCGGTCGCTCACCACCCGGGCGGGGGTGTCGATCAGCCGGTCGAGGACGAGCAGCAGGCCGGGGCGGACATGCTCCGTGGTCGGCCGGTCCCGCGGCGGCTCCTCGCCGGCCAGATGGAAGAGGTGGTCCCGTCCGTCGCCGGTCAGCCGCAGCGCGCGGGCGACGGCGGCGAGCATCTGGCGCGACGGGCGCGAGCCCCTGGCCTGCTCCAGCCGGGTGTAGTGGTCGGTGGACATGCCCGCCAGCTGCGCCACCTCCTCGCGGCGCAGTCCCGGGGTGCGCCGCCGCGCGCCCTGCGACAACCCCACGTCGGAAGGGGTGAGCCGGGCACGGGAGCGGCGCAGGAAGTCGGCCAGCTCGGTTCTGTCCACACCCCCACCATGCCCCGGGACGCCGGACGCAGCCAGGGACCGCCCGTCCCCGGATAAGGACGTCTCTCCCGCCGGCGCCCGCACCGCCGCACGCTGGAAGCCGGCTCGCCGGACCGCCGGCGCCCCGCAGACGCGGCGAGACGAGCACCGCAGAGGTGTCGCATGCCACATGCGGCATCCGCACGTACCTCCGCCATTCACGATTCGGATCCTTTTGCGGAAAGGGAAGATTTCGCATGCAGTACCGCACGCTCGGCCGGACCGGTATCAAGGTCAGCCCCTACGCGCTCGGCGCATTGATGTTCGCCACGTCCATCGGCAACCCCGATCACGACGACTCGGCCCGCATCATCCACAAGGCGCTGGACGCGGGAATCAACCTCGTCGACACCGCCGACGCCTACGGCGACTCCGAAGAGATCGTCGGCAAGGCGCTGAAGGGACGACGGGACGACGTCGTCCTCGCGACCAAGGTGAGCCGCCCGATGGGCGATGACCCCAATCAGCAGGGCGCCTCACGGCGCTGGATCATGACCGCGGTCGAGAACTCGCTGCGCCGCCTGCAGACCGACCACATCGATCTCTACCAGATCCACCGGCCGGACCCCGCCACGGACATCGAGGAGACGCTTTCCGCGCTCTCGGACCTGATCCACAGCGGGAAAGTCCGTGCGATCGGGACGTCCGCGATGCCGGCGTCCGACATCGTCGAAGCCCAGTGGGTCGCCGAGCGGCGCGGCCTGCAACGGTTCCACACAGAGCAGCCGCCGTACTCGCTGCTCAACCGCGGCATCGAACGCGAGGTGCTGCCGGTCGCCCAGCGCTACGGGGTGGGAACGCTGGTATGGGGCCCGCTCGGGCAGGGACTGCTCACGGGACGCGTCCGCAAGGGCCGGCAGAACGAACTCCGCCGCGCCGCCTTCTCCAAACATCTCAACGAGGAGCGCCGTCTCGACGCCGTCGAGCAGTTCATCTCGCTCGCCCAGGAGGCGGGGCTGCCGCTGACCCACCTCGCCATGGCATTCGCCATCGCTCATCCCGGCGTGACCAGCGCGATCGTCGGGCCGCGCACGATGAGCCACCTCGACGACCTGCTCGCCGGCGTCGACGTCGCGCTCACCGACGACATCCTCGACCGGATCGACGAGATCGTCCCGCCCGGCACCGACGTCGGCACGCTCGACCAGGCCTTCGTGCCCCCGGCTCTCCAGCGGACAAGCCTGCGCCGCCGCCCCGCCGGCGAACGCACCGCCGCCTGACACCTCCGCCACCGACGCCACCGACGCCACCGACGCCACCGACGCCACCGACGCCTTCGACGGACGCGGTGGTCGCGGACGCGGAGCTGGAGGCGACCCGTACGGCGTTAAGGTTGTGCACGTGAGCCCGAGGCCCGTGCGCGCAGTCGATGCCGACGAGAAGGTCGACCGGCAGGCGCGGATCCTCGAGGCGGTGCTTCGGCTGCTGTCCCTGCAGGGCATATCCGGGGTCAGCATGCGTGCCGTCGCGCGCGAGGCCGGGGTCTCGCTGGGGCTGGTGAACTACCACTACGAGGACAAGACGAGCCTGATCCGCGCGGCCCTGCACCGCATCGAGGAGCAGGACATCGCGCTGGTCGAGCCGGACCTCGCCCTCGAACCGGAGGAGCGGCTGCGCGCCGCGCTCACCCGGGTGGCCGACCCGGAGTTCCTGACGACCGAGTATCTGTCCCTGCGGCTTCAGCTCTGGGCGCTCGCCCAGGCCCACGAGGACTTCGAGCGCATCAACACGGCCGCCCAGAAACGCTACCGAGCCGGGCTCGCCGCCCTCATCCGCGCGGCCCGGCCCGAGTTGTCCGCCGACGAGTGCGACAAGCGGGCCGCCGACATCGACGTCATCCAGAACGGCGTGTGGCTCACGGCCCTCCTGGGGCTCGACCGCGCCTCGATCAGCAGGAGCGTCGCCCGTTGCGAGGAGATCGCGCTCGCCGGCCGACCGGCCACGGGGCAGGGTTCCTGAACGAACGTCCAGGACATATTGAACGATCGTTCAGGCGCTCGTATGCTCCCCCCATGGCACGAATCACGATGGACGACGTACGCCGTGTCGGCACCGGATTCCACGAGGACCCAGGACGATCGATGTCACTGCGGGCCGAGACGTACACGGACCCGCGGTGGCTCGACGTCGACATCCGGGCGATCTTCGCCCGCACCTGGCAGTGGATCTGCCACGTGGAGAAGCTCGCGTCACCCGGCAGCTACGTGTCGGCCACCGTGGCCGGCATGCCGATCGCGATCGTGCGCGATCGTGACGGAGCGCTGCGCGCGTTCTACAACGTGTGCAAGCACCGAGCCCACGAGCTGCTCACCGGCTCCGGCACCACGCGCACCATCGTCTGCCCCTACCACGCCTGGACCTACGGCCTGGACGGGCAGCTGAAGGCGGCGCGTCGCGCCGACAAGATGGAGACCTTCGACAAGAGCGAGATCTGCCTCGACCAGGTGCTGGTTGAGGAGTTCGGCGGCTTCGTCTACGTGAACCTGGACCGGGGCGCCGCTCCCCTGGCCGAGCAGGCCGGGGATCTGGCCGCCGAGATCGCCAGGTGGGCCCCCGACGTGGCCGGCCTGACCCACGCCAAGCGGTTGACCTACGACATCGCGTCCAACTGGAAGAACGTCATCGACAACTTCCTGGAGTGCTACCACTGCCATATCGCCCACAAGGAGTTCGTCGACCTCGTCGACATGGACACCTACGAGGTGAAGACCCACGGCATCTGGTCGAGCCACTTCGCCGAGGCCGGCAAGCAGGAGAACGCCGCGTACGACGTCGCGGGTGCGTCGGTCACGCAGCACGCGGTGTGGTGGCTGTGGCCCAACACCTGTCTGCTGCGCTACCCCGGCCGCGGCAACTTCATGGTCTTGCAGGTCATTCCGGCCGGTCCCGACCGGACCCTGGAGACCTGGGACTTCTACTTCGAGACGGCCGAGATCCTGGACGCCGAGGTGGAGGCGGTGCGATACATCGACGAGGTGCTGCAGCAGCAGGACATCTCCATCGTGGAGAGCGTCCAGCGGGGCATGAACACTCCGGCCTTCGACCAGGGCCGCATCGTCTACGACCCGTCCGGCTCCGGGCTGTCCGAGCACGGCGTGCACCACTTCCACGGCCTCGTCCTGGACGCCTACAGGTCGTGGGTGGAATGAGCATGTCGCCGCGGGTCACGCGGGGGCTTGTAACCGCCCGTCGGCTTTACGTTGTAGATCAACGATAGTTCCCGGCGCGGGCAGTCCGGTCAGCTCGCTGGGGAGACCCGGGCGCTGAGGTCGTGCCAGACCTCGTCGACCTGGGCGTCCAGGTCGTCCAGGGAGCCCTCGTTGCGGATCACGATGTCGGCGATCCTCAGCCGGTCCTCGCGGGTGGCCTGGGCGGCGATCCGGGCGCGGGCGTCCGCCTCCGGCATGCCGCGAAACCGCAGCAGACGCTCCAGCCGCACCTCGTCCGGGGTGTCCACGACGATCACCACGTCGTACAGGGGGGCCAGGTTGTTCTCGGCAAGCAGCGGCACGTCGTAGACGACGACGGCGTCGTCCGGGGCCTCTCGCTGGAGTCGCTCACTGCGCTCGCCCACCTTCGGGTGGACGATCCCGTTGAGGACCTTCAGCTTCTCGGCGTCCGCGAAGACGATCGCGCCGAGCCGTTCCCGGTCGAGCGTGCCGTCGGGACGGAGCACGTCCTCGCCGAACGCCTCGACGATCTCCGCGAGCCCCGGCGTGCCCGGCTCCACGACCTCCCTGGCGATCTTGTCCGCGTCGACGACGACGGCGCCGCGGGCCGCGAGCCGGCGCGACACCTCGCTCTTGCCCGACCCTATGCCGCCCGTGAGCCCAACTTTCAGCACGTGCCGCAGCCTATCGGGCGGGCTGGGGCATTCGGCGCAGATGGACCAGCGTCAGGTGGTCCTGCACCCGTTCCCGCTGGGTCTCCCGGTAGCCCAGACGCCGGTAGAGCCGCAGGTTGCCCTCCGACAGGTGCCCCGTGAACAGGTCGAACGCCGCCGCCTCAGGCACGGCCTCGTGCATCGCGGCCAGCAGCGCGCTGCCGATCCCCTGCCCCTGCCGGTCGGGCGCGACCACGAGACGGCCCACCAGGCAGGTCGAGCCGGACATCTGGCCCCGGACCGCGCCGACCAGCCGCCCGCCGTCGGTCGCCTTCAGCACGACCGCCGTCTCGATCACCGTACGCACCTGGTCGAGCGACTCGACGAGCGGCGCGATGAACGGGTCGCCGTAGAGCTGCGCCTCGGTCACGTACGCGGCCCGCTGCAGGGTGATGATCTCCCCAGCGTCGGCGGGCACGGCCCTCGCGATCTCCACCACGAGGGCCACCCTATCGGCAGACCCGCCACGACCATGCGCGGCCGGGCCCCCGGACACCGGCCGGCGTCCCGGCGCGCGAGGGACCGCGAGAAAAGGGAAAGGCCCCGCCGAAGCGGGGCCTTCCGTGATGCCGTGGAGGACGGGCCGTGACCTCCGGTCAGGAGACCGGGTGTCAGCTCTGGCCGCCCGCCAGCTTCTCGCGCAGGGCGGCGAGGGCCTCGTCGGAGGCCAGGGCGCCGCCACCGGTCTGCGAGCTGGTCTCGCCGCTGTAGGACGACGGAGCGGCCTCGCTGGCCGCCGCCTCCTCCTGGCGGGCCTTCTCGATCTGCGAGCGGTGCGCCTCGAAGCGGGCCTGGGCCTCGGCGTACTGCCGCTCCCACTCCTCGCGCTGCTTGTCGAAGCCCTCGAGCCACTCGCCGGTCTCGGCGTCGAAGCCCTCGGGGTAGATGTAGTTGCCCTGGTCGTCGTAGGTCGCCGCCATGCCGTACAGCGTGGGGTCGAACTCGACCTCGGCGCCGACGCCCTCGTTGGCCTGCTTGAGGGACAGCGAGATGCGGCGGCGGTCCAGGTCGATGTCGATGATCTTCACGAAGATCTCGTCGCCGACCTGCACGACCTGCTCCGGGATCTCCACGTGGCGCTCGGCCAGCTCGGAGATGTGGACCAGGCCCTCGATGCCCTCCTCGACCCGGACGAAGGCACCGAACGGCACCAGCTTGGTGACGCGGCCGGGCACGACCTGACCGATCTGGTGGGTCCGGGCGAACTGCTGCCAGGGGTCCTCCTGCGTCGCCTTGAGCGACAGCGAGACCCGCTCGCGCTCCATGTCGACGTCGAGAACCTCGACCGTGACCTCCTGGCCCACCTCGACGACCTCGGACGGGTGGTCGATGTGCTTCCAGGACAGCTCGGACACGTGCACCAGGCCGTCGACGCCGCCGAGGTCCACGAACGCACCGAAGTTGACGATCGAGGACACGACGCCCTTGCGGACCTGGCCCTTCTGGAGGGTGTTGAGGAACGTCTGGCGAACCTCGGACTGCGTCTGCTCCAGCCAGGCACGGCGGGACAGGACCACGTTGTTGCGGTTCTTGTCCAGCTCTATGATCTTGGCCTCGAGCTCGCGCCCGACGTAGGGCTGCAGGTCGCGGACGCGGCGCATCTCCACCAGGGAGGCGGGGAGGAAGCCGCGCAGGCCGATGTCGAGGATCAGGCCACCCTTGACGACCTCGATGACCGTGCCGGTGACGATGCCGTCCTCGTCCTTGATCTTCTCGATCGTGCCCCAGGCGCGCTCGTACTGGGCGCGCTTCTTGGACAGGATGAGGCGGCCTTCCTTGTCCTCCTTCTGGAGAACCAGGGCCTCGACGTGCTCTCCGACCTCGACGACCTCGGCCGGGTCGACATCGTGCTTGATCGAGAGCTCGCGCGACGGGATAACGCCCTCGGTCTTGTAGCCAATGTCGAGCAAGACCTCGTCTCGATCGACCTTGACAACGGTGCCTTCAACGATGTCTCCGTCGTTGAAGTACTTGATGGTCTCGTCGATCGCGGCGAGGAAGGCCTCCTCGGAACCGATGTCGTTGACCGCTACCTGCGGGGTGCTCGAGGTGGCCTCAGTGCTGCTCGTCATGTGTGGAATTGCTCCGAACCGGACAGATGTCGTTGTGACAGAAGCGCGGCGGGCCGTTTTTCGTTCACCGGATGATGCTGCTTCCTGGTAGCCACCAGATGACCGAGCGCGAGCCCGCTCCGTCCGTGACGCGCGCGAGCCCACAGCGCAGCGATCAGCATATGAGACGGAGCGAGCTGGGTCAATCCGAGGCAACCAGACGGACGCCTAGTACGCGATCACCGACTTCGCCCGGGCCGGTGAGAGCGTTCCCCGGAGTTTACGCGGCACCGACACTCGGGCCGGATCGCCATCCGACGTATAACGCTCTCCTGGGTGTTTGTCGAGCCAATCGAGCCAGTAGGTCGTGCACCAGCGCCGGCAGTCGCCGTGTTTTCCGTTGGACTGGATCCTCGGGATCGCGTATCGCGGGAAACTTTTCGCGTAGGGCGAAACCGTGGGCTGCGCCCCGGCCAGGAAGACGGCGTCGAAGTGGTAGCGGGTGCCGTCCCACGTGCCGTCGTGCGCCCTGCTCAGCTTCCTCGGCCGCGACCCGTACGGCAGCGCGAAGGTCGTCGAGGCCGGCACGCCGATCTTCTTCAGCAGCCGCTCCTGCCGGACGATCTGCTCGCCGACCCGCTTGTTGGAGAGCCGGTGGAGATCGGGATGAGAGTAGGTGTGGTTGGCCACCTCGAAGCCGTGGTCGAGCAGCCACTTCACCGCCTGTCTCTGCCGCTCCCGGTCGCGCAGGCCGAAGGGGTCGCGGTTGACCCAGAAGGTGGCGGTGGGCCGGAAGTTCGGGTACTTCGCCGCGACCTCGTAGATGATGCCGACGGCCGTGTCGTTCCTCGGCATGCCGTTGCCGTCCATGGCGAAGTGGCTGGGGTGGCCGTCGTCGAAGGTCAGGACGACGGGATGGGTCCCGGCCGGGATGTCGATCTTCCTGGCCACCAGTTCGCCCGCGGTGATCGGCACGTAGCCGTCCTTGGCCAGGCGCTCCAGTTCCTTGCGCAACTGGGCGGGGGTGCGGTCGATGGACGCCAGCCGCTTGGGCAGGATCCGGTGATACATGATCACGGGCACCAGGCCCGCCTCGTTCGCCTTGGCCTTCCTGGCCGACTCGGCGGTGGCCTTCTGCGGGGCCGCGCTGGGCTTGGCCGACGGCGGCCCCGGCTGCGCCGCCCGCACCTGTGACCGTTCCTCGCCCGTGGACCGGGGCAGCAGCACGAGCGCGACAAGACCGATCACGACAACGACGACATTGGCGACTGCAGTCATTCGGGCAAGATTGCGCACAGTCATTTGACCTTACTGCCCGGCGTGTCCGCATTCACATGTGTTGCAATTTTCCTGTGGACTGGAGCCTGCGCGCCTGCGGACGGCACGGGCACGTCACCTACGCCCCGGACGAGGAGGCGCTGCGGAGCCGCCTGCGCGCCGAGACCGCCCTGGGCGAGGCCTGGCGCTGCCTGCGCTGCGGCGACTTCACTTTGGGCCCTCCGCGCGGGGCTGGACCGGCCGGCGACGCGCCCGTCGTGCTGCGGGGGCGGGCCCTGCGGGACGCCGCCGTGCTCCGGCTGATCGCCGTCTTCCGCTGGGCCAAGGCCGTGCTCGTGATCGCGGGAGCGTACGGCGTGTGGCGGTTCCGGGCCCACCACGACGCCGTACGGCGGGCGTTCGACCAGGACCTCCCGCTGGTCAGGCCGCTGGCCCACAAGCTCGGGTGGAACCTCGACCAGTCGGGCGTGGTGCACACGCTGCGGACCGCGCTGGGCGCCCGGACGACGACCCTCACCTGGGTCTTCCTCGCCCTGCTCGCCCTCGCGGCCCTGCTGCTGACCGAGGGGGTCGGCCTGTGGCTGCTGAGGCGATGGGGCGAGTACTTCTCGGTGATCGTCACCTCGGCGTTCATCCCGGTGGAGATCTACGAGATCGCCGAGAAGGTGAGCCCGTTCCGGATCGTGATCCTCCTGATCAACATCGCGGCCGTGCTGTACATCGCGTTGAGCAAACGCCTGTTCGGACTGCGCGGCGGGCGGGCGGCGTACGAGGCGGAGCGGCACGAGGCGAGCCTGCTGGAGATCGAACAGGCGGGCCTGGCCCTGGCCGGGCGGGACCACAGGCCCACCCGCCCGACCGGCCGCCCCTGACCCGTCGCCCGCCGCACCGGGAAGCCGCACCGGGAAGCCGGTCCAGGGAATTGGCCCAGGGAGTCGGCGCGGTTCGGCGAGCCCGGCCCGGTTCAGCGACCCGGTTTCGGCGGCCCGGTTTTAGCGACCCGCCCGCCGATCCCCGGCACGGACCGTGGTTTGGTCAGTGGCCGGCGTCCTCCCACGTGGTCCCGACGCCCACGCTGACCTCCAGCGGCACGCTCAGGTCGTAGGCCTGGCACATCTGCGTGCGCACGACCTCGGTCAGCTCCTCCAGCTCGCCCGGCGCGACCTCGAACACCAGCTCGTCGTGGACCTGGAGCAGCATGCGGGAGCGCATGCCCTCGATCGCCTTCTGCACGTTCAGCATGGCGACCTTGATGATGTCGGCGGCCGAGCCCTGGATGGGCGCGTTGAGCGCCATCCGCTCGGCCATCTCCCGGCGCTGCCGGTTGTCGCTGGTGAGGTCGGGCAGGTAGCGGCGGCGGCCGAGGATGGTCTCGGTGTAGCCGTCCTTGCGGGCCTGGGCGACGATCGACTCCAGGTAGTCGCGGACGCCGCCGAACTCCTCGAAGTACTCCTCCTTGAGCGCCCTGGCCTCCGCGACGGGGATGTTGAGCTGCCCCGACAGGCCGAAGTCGGACAGGCCGTAGGCCAGGCCGTAGTTCATGGCCTTGATCCGGGCGCGCAGGTCGGCGTCCACCTGCTCCGGGGGCAGATCGAAGACGCGGGACGCGGTGGCCTGGTGGAAGTCGTGGCCCGACTCGAAGGCCGCGATCAGCGACTCGTCCCGGGACAGGTGGGCCATGATCCGCAGCTCGATCTGGCTGTAGTCGGCCGTCAGCAGCGTGTCGTAGCCCTCCCCCACCACGAAGCCCTTGCGGATGCGCCGGCCCTCGACCGTGCGGATCGGGATGTTCTGCAGGTTGGGCTTCTCGCTCGACAGCCGCCCGGTGGCCGCCACGATCTGGTTGAACGTGGTGTGGATCCGCCCGTCGTCGGCGATCTCCTTGATCAGGCCCTCGACCGTGGTGCGCAGCTTGGTCTGGTCGCGGTGGCGCAGCAGGATCACCGGCAGTTCGTTGTCGGTCTGCTGGGCCAGCCAGGCGAGCGCGTCGGCGTCGGTCGTGTAGCCCGTCTTGATCTTCTTGGTCTTGGGCAGGCCGAGCTTGCCGAACAGGATCTCCTGCAACTGCTTGGGCGAGCCGAGGTTGAACTGCTCCCCCACCGCCTCGTGGGCAGCCTCGACCGCCTGCTTGACGGCCGCGCCGAACTCGGCCTCCAGCGCCGCGAAATACTGCCGGTCGGCGGCGATGCCGGCCCGCTCCAGCTCGGCCAGCACCCGCACCAGCGGGAGCTCGACCTCGGTCACCAGCCGGGTGCCCCCGCGCTTGGACAGGTGGGCCTCCAGCGCGTCGGCCAGGTCGCGCACGGCCTGGGCCCGCAGCGCGAGGTCCCGGGCCACGCCCTCGTCGGCGTCCTCGAACAGGGAGGTCTGCCCGCCGGGCGCGGACTCCGCCCGCAGCTCGCGGTGGAGGTAGCGCAGGACCAGGTCGTCGAGCGGGAACGACCGCTGCCCCGGCATCGCGAGATACGCGGCGAGCGCCGTGTCGCAGGTGAGGCCGCGCAGGTCGTGCCCGTGGGCCCACAGCGCGAGCAGCGGCCCCTTGGCGTCGTGCACGGCCTTCGGCCTGTCGTCGTCGGCCAGCCACGCGTGCAGCGCCGCCTCGTCCTCCTGGGTGAGGCGCGTGGGGTCGAGGTAGGCGGCGCCGCCCGGCGAGGCGATCGCCAGGCCTTCGAACCGCCCGGTGCCGCTGCCGTACGCGCCTTGGAAGGCCAGCCCGGCGCGGTCCCCGGGGAGTGCGGCCAGCCAGCCGGCCACCTGGCCCGGCTCGAGCACGGTCACCTCGAGCTCGAAGCCCTCGCCCGCCTCCGGTTCCGTGGTGCCGAGGGTCTTGAACAGGCGCTCGCGCAGCTCGCCGCGGATCTGCAGCGCGTCGAGGAGCTTGTTGACCTCCTCGCGGTCCCACAGGCCCATCGTCAGCGCGGACACCTCGGCGTCGACCGGGGCGTCGCGCTTCAGCTCGGTCAGCATCCGGTTGTGGATCACCTGGCCGAGGTGCTCGCGAAGCTTGTCGCCGACCTTGCCCTTCACCTCGTCGGCCCGCCGGACCAGTTCGTCGAGCGAGCCGTACTCGGAAATCCACTTGGTGGCGGTCTTCTCCCCCACGCTCGGGATGCTCGGCAGGTTGTCGCTCGGGTCGCCGCGCAGGGCCGCGAAGTCCGGGTACTGCGCCGGGGTGAGACCGTACTTCTCCATGACGGCCTCGGGGGTGAAGCGGGTCATGTCGCTGATGCCCCGCCTGGTCATCAGCACCGTGACCTTGTCGTCCACGAGCTGGAGCGCGTCGCGGTCGCCGGTCACGATGAGCACGTTCATGCCTTCGCCCGAGGCCCGTGTCGCGAGCGTCGCGATCAGGTCGTCCGCCTCGAAGCCGGCCACGGACATGCGGGGGATCCGCAGCGCGTCGAGCAGCTCGAAGATGAGCTGCATCTGACCGCGGAAGTCCTCGGGGGTCTCCGCCCTGTTGGCCTTGTAGCCGTCGTACGCCTCGTGCCTGAAGGTCGGCTCGCTCCGGTCGAAACACACCGCGACGTGGCTCGGCTGCTCGTCGCGCAGGATGTTGGCCAGCATCGAGGTGAAGCCGTACACCGCCTCGGTGTGCTGACCGTCGGTGGTCATGAGGTTCGCGTCCTTCAACGCGTAGAACGCGCGATAAGCAAGAGAATGCCCGTCCAGAAGCAGCAGACACGGACGGGTGGGGGTCGCTTCACTCTTCGGCACAACCGCAGCCTAGTCTCCCTGTACGACAGAAAACCCGTGCTCTTCCCACAGGAGGCGTCCCCTTGACCTTGACGAATCCCGAGGAGTTCGTGGCGTCGATGAACGCGCCCGGGGACCACCTGCACCAGCGGATGGGCCTCGAGATCCTGGAGGCCAGCGCCGAGCGGGTGGTCGGCCGCATGCCCGTCAAGGGCAACACGCAGCCGCACGGGCTTCTGCACGGCGGCGCGTCCTGCGTGCTGGCCGAGACCCTCGGCTCGACCGGCGCCGCCCTGCACGCCGGCGCGGGCAGGATCGCCGTCGGCATCGAGATCAACGCCACCCACCACCGCTCCGCCACCTCCGGGCACGTCACCGCCGTCGCGACGCGCGTGCACGGCGGGCGGACGCTCGCGACGTACGTCATCGAGATCACCGACGACGAGGGCCGGGCGGTCTGCACGGCCCGCCTGACCTGCATGCTCAGGGACGCCCACTGAGGCACGGAGCCTCGCGCCCCCTGCTCGCCCGCGAGCCGGCCGGGCAAGCACCACGAAACCCCCTTACGACGCATTGGACCTGATAACGGAACGGCTTGCGACTCTCTTTGCACGGGAGTCGCTCCGGTCGCTACCGTTGTGGCTCCAGAGCCCGTGGGAAGACCGAGTAGACAACGTGCGGAGCCGGGGAAGCTGTGTACGGTCCCAAAGGTCCTCCCACGGGCTCATGCTCTTCTACAGCACCGACCCTCGGGTTGACTCCTTACATGCCCTGACCTGCGAACCCTTTCTCACGTCAGTGACACACCATGGTCACCAATTGGTGACGAACGACCCCGAAACGGGCGTCTCAGGCTTATGCTCCGGCCACAACATCGCAGCAACCTGGCCGATGTTGCGCGTCCGCAGTGGGGGGCACGACCCCGCCATGACCTGAAACAGAGGGAGCACCATTGCGCAGAGCCGTGATCGCGTTCACGGCCTTCCTGGGTGGACTCGTCTTTCTGCTCTCCTCCCCCGCCTGGGCGGACGGGGAGGCGTTGAAGGGCACACTCCAAAACCAAGGCCAGCCGGTGAACGGCGTGAAGATCAGCGTGGCGGGCGAAGACGGCAAACCCGTCGGCGACGCCACCACAGGTGCGGACGGCAAGTGGGAGGTGCCGGTCCCCAAGGCGGGCAGATACAAGGTCACCCTTGACCAGGCGACGCTCCCCAAGGGAATCGGGCTGAAGTTCCAGAACCGGGCCACTCTGGACGTGCAGGTCTACGAGGGCAGCGAACGCAACGTCCTGTTCGCCCTCGCCCCCGCAGGCCAGAAGGGCGCAGGCGCGGCGCAGTCCTCGTCGGACTCCTCCTCCTTCTGGGACCGGGTCGCCCAGCTCACCTTCGAGGGCTTCAACCTCGGGCTCATCATCGCCCTCGCGGCCATGGGCCTGTCCCTGGTGTTCGGCACCACCGGGCTCACCAACTTCGCCCACGGCGAGTTGCTCACCTTCGGCGCGATGTGCGCCTACTTCTTCAACGTGGTCGTGGGAATACCGCTCGTCTGGGCCGCGGTGATCTCGGTCGTGATCGGCGGGGTCTTCGGGTACACACAAGACCGGTTCTTCTGGGGGGTCCTGCGCAAGCGGGGCAGCAGCCTGGTCGCCATGATGATCATCTCGATCGGCCTGGCCCTGTTCCTCCGCTACGTCTTCCTGTTCTTCTTCGGCGGCGAGGGCGCGCCGTACGCGGACTACAACGCCCAGCCCGGCATCCAGGTGGGCCCGATCTCCGCCGCGCCGAAGAACTTCATCGCGATGGGCATCGAGCTCGCCGTCCTCGTGATCGTCGGAGTCGCGCTGCTCAAGACCCGCATCGGCAAGGCGGCCAGGGCCGTCGCGGACAACCCCGCGCTGGCGGCCTCCTCCGGCATCAACGTCGACGGCGTCATCCGGATCATCTGGACCGTCGGCGGCGCCGTCGCCTCGCTCGCGGGCGTCATGCTCGGCCTGTCGCAGAACGTCAGCTACCAGATGGGCTTCCAGATCCTGCTGCTCGTCTTCGCGGGGGTCACCCTCGGCGGTCTCGGCACCGCCTTCGGCGCCCTGGTGGGCTCCATCGTCGTCGGCCTGTTCATCCAGCTGTCCACCGTCGTGGTGCCGACCGAGCTGAAGACCGTCGGCGCGCTGCTGGTGCTCATCCTCGTCATGCTCTTCCGGCCGCAGGGCATTCTCGGCCGGCGCGAGCGCATCGGCTGATCGGAGACCACACGTGGACTGGAACACCATTTTCGTCACCACGGTCAAGGCCTCGATCGGCCTGGAGACCGTCGTCTACGCGCTCGCCGCGATCGGCGTCAACATCCAGTTCGGCTACGCCGGGCTGCTCAACTTCGGCCAGGCGGCCTTCCTCGGCGTCGCCGCGTACGGCATGGCCGTCACCGTGGCCACCTTCCACCTGCCGTTCTGGCTCGGCATCCTGATCGGCCTGGCCGCCACCATCGTGCTGGCCTTCCTGCTCGGCATCCCCACCCTGCGGCTGCGCGCCGACTATCTCGCCATCGTCACCATCGCGGCGGCCGAGATCGTCCGGCTCATCTTCAGGTCGGTCAAGTTCAGCAGCGTCTTCGGCGGCTCGGACGGCCGGCAGAACTTCTCCGGCGACTTCTTCGCGATGAACCCCTACTCCCCCGGCACGTACGGCATCGGCCCGATCAGCTTCAACGAGCGGGTGACGTGGGTGCTGACCGTCGGCTGGGTGCTCATCGCGATCGCCTGCGGGCTGGTCTACCTGCTGATGAAGAGCCCATGGGGCCGCGTGCTCAAGGCCATCCGCGAGGACGAGGACGCCGTGCGCAGCCTCGGCAAGAACGTCTTCTCCTACAAGATGCAGGCGCTCGTGCTCGGCGGCGTGGTCGGCTGCCTCGGCGGCTTCCTGTTCGCGCTCGGCCAGGCCTCGGTGCAGCCCGACCTGTTCAGCACCGAGTTCACCTTCTACGCGTACACGATCGTGATCCTCGGCGGCGCGGCCCGCGTCTTCAGCCCCGTCGTCGGCGCCGCGATCTTCTGGGTGCTGCTGGTCTTCGTCGGGAACACGCTCAGCGAGGCCGTGAGCGCCGGGCTGCTTCCCTCGTTGTTCACCGTGAACAACATCGGCGCGGTCCGCTTCATGCTGGTCGGTCTCGGCCTGATGCTCCTGCTCATCTTCCGGCCTCAGGGCATCTTCGGTGACAAGAGGGAGATCGCTCTCGATGCACGCTGACACCACCCAGAGCAGGAAGGCGGCGGCGCTGGCCGCCTTCGCGGGACTCGAGCACGAGCCCGGCGTGCCCAAGCCCGACCCCATCCTCGTCGTCGACAAGGTCGTACGCCGTTTCGGCGGCCTCACCGCCGTCGACGTCGACCACGTGGAGATCCAGCGCGGGTCGATCACCGCGCTCATCGGCCCGAACGGCGCCGGCAAGACCACGTTCTTCAACCAGCTCACCGGCTTCGACAGCGCCGACGAGGGGTCCTGGACCTTCAACGGCAAGCAGCTCAAGGGCGTGCCCGCCCACCGGGTGGCCCGCGCGGGCATGGTCCGCACGTTCCAGCTCACCAAGGCCCTGTCGAAGCTCACCGTGATGGAGAACATGCGGCTCGGCGCGCAGAACCAGCGCGGCGAGAACTTCTTCCGCGCCCTGATCCCGGGCAGCTGGCGCCGCCAGGAGGACGAGATCACCGAGCGCGCCGAGGAGCTCCTCGAGCGCTTCAAGCTCGACGCCAAGCGCGACGACTTCGCCGGCTCGCTGTCCGGCGGCCAGCGCAAGCTGCTGGAGATGGCGCGGGCCCTGATGGTCGGCCCCGAGCTGGTCATGCTGGACGAGCCCATGGCGGGGGTGAACCCGGCCCTGACCCAGTCGCTCCTCGGGCACGTGAAGGACCTGCGCGAGGAGGGCATGACCGTGCTCTTCGTGGAGCACGACATGGACATGGTCCGCGACATCAGCGACTGGGTGATCGTGATGGCCCAGGGCGCCGTGATCGCGGAGGGTCCGCCGGACACCATCATGTCGGACCCGCGCGTGATCGACGCCTATCTGGGCGCCCACCACGACGCGCCGATGTCGGCCGAGGAGTTCGAGGAGCAGCTGCAGGAGGCCGAGGCCGAGCTGGAGTCCGAGATCGAGGAGAAGGCATGACCGCCCCCACGCCGGAAAACCACGCAGAGCCGGACCGCGCCCCGACGGCGGACGACGCCGCCGAGCGGGACCACACCGGCACGCCGGTCGCGGCGGCGGACGAGGACGGCGCCGAAGCCGTCTCGCAGGCGGCCGTCGTCGACCGTTCCGACCACCTCGCCGGAGCCGAGAACGCGCTGCTGCGGGCCGACGAGCTGTATGCCGGCTACATCCCCGGCGTCAACATCCTCAACGGCGCCGACCTGTACGTGAAGAAGGGCGAGCTGATCGGCATCATCGGCCCGAACGGCGCCGGCAAGTCGACCCTGCTCAAGACCCTGTTCGGGCTCGTGCCGGTGCGCACCGGCTCGGTCACTCTGAACGGCGAGGACATCACCAACCTCAAGGCGCACTCCCTGGTGGCCCGCGGGGTCGGCTACGTCCCGCAGACGAACAACGTCTTCCCCAGCCTCACCATCGAGGAGAACCTGGAGATGGGCGCCTTCCAGGTGCCCGGCAAGTTCAAGGAGCGGTTCGAGTTCGTCTGCGAGATCTTCCCCGCCCTCCGGGAGCGCCGCAAGCAGCGCGCCGGCTCGCTGTCCGGCGGTGAGCGGCAGATGGTCGCCATGGGCCGGGCGCTCATGACCGAGCCGTCGGTCCTGCTCCTGGACGAGCCGTCCGCGGGCCTGTCGCCCAAGCTGCAGGACCTGGTCTTCATCCAGGCCCAGCAGATCAACAAGGCCGGCGTCACCGTGATCATGGTGGAGCAGAACGCGCGCCGCTGCCTGCAGATCTGCCACCGGGGCTACGTGCTCGACCAGGGCCGCAACGCCTACATGGCCAGCGGTCGCGACCTGATCAACGACCCGAAGGTCATCCAGCTCTACCTGGGCACGCTCGCCCGGGCCTGAGCGTTCTCACGAGGGCCCCGGCGGATCCTCCGCCGGGGCCCTCGTCGTATTGCTGTGACCGTATTTCCACCTGATCGGCAACCACCCGGGCGACAATGACCGGTATGACCCGAACCCCCCTCCGCACGGCACTGGTCGTCTCGGCGCTCGCGGTGGGCCTGTCCGCCTGCCAGTCCCCGTCCCCGGAGCCCGCGAACCCGGCGGGCGGCGTGTCGTCCGCAGTGTCGTCCACTGTGTCGTCCACTGTGTCCTCGATGGGCGCCGCGTCCGGGAAGACCGGCGGCGCGGTCTACGTCACCGGCGCGAAGGCCGGAGACGACCCCTGCGCCCGCGTGGTGTCCGCCATCGGCTACCTGGGGCTGTCGCTGCTGCCGCCGGGGCAGGAGAAGGCCCAGCACTGGGACGGGGACGTACGCGGCCGTTTCGGCTATCTGCGCGGCACGCTCGAGATGTACGGACCCCGCCTGCCGGCCTCGGCCTCGGCCGCCGTCACGACCATCGACGGCCTCGCCGAGACCCTGTCCCGGGCCGACACGGCCGGTTCGCTGCGCCCGGACCTGCTGCGCCGCTATCGCAAGGCGTCCGCCGCCGTCCTCTCCGCCTGCGGCCGCACCTGAGCCGCGCGGCGCACCGGCGGAAAGCCCGCGGCGCGCGGCGGACAGCCCGGGGCGTACGGAAGGCCCGAAGACGCGGAAAGGGCCCGCTCCATCGGAGCGGGCCCCTCGTGCGCCGCGATCAGCCGGCGATCTTGCCGGTGTTGAAGGCGATGTTCTTGTTGGTGTTGTCGGCGCCGTACTGGTAGATGCCGATGGTCGCCTCGGCCGGGTCACCGGCCTCGTTGAACTCGACCGGGCCGGACGCGCCGTCGTAGTCGATGTCCTTGCCCGCCGACAGCAGGTCGTTGCAGGACTTGAAGTCCTTGCACTTCTCCCCGCCCGTGGAGACCTCCTGCAGCTTGGCCGCGATGTCCTTGGGCGCGTCGCTCTTGGCGGCGACCGCCGCGAGCGCGGTCAGGATGGTCGCGTCGTACGACTCGGGGCCGTAGTTGAAGTCCTTGAGGTTCGGGTCGATCGTCTTCAGCTTCTCCTTGAAGTCGTCGGAGACCTGGGCGCCCGGCTGGGTGCCCTTGGCGCCGTCGAGCGTTCCCTTGGGGAAGCCGTCCTTGCCCGTGCCGTAGTTGGACAGGTTGCCGTCGACGAAGTAGTACTTCACCTTCTTGGCGGTCAGGCCCTGCTTGACGAGCTCAGGAATGATCTTCTTGGTCTCGTCGAAGCCGATCAGCGCGACGGCCTTCGGGTTGGCTTCCTTGATCTTGGCGACGTCCGCCGAGTAGTCGGCCGCCTTCGGGTCGTAGACGACCTTCTCCACGACCTGGCCGCCGCCGCCCTCGACCGCCTTCTGCACGTTCTCCGCGAGGCCGGTGCCGTACGCGTCCTGGAGGGCCAGGATGCCGACCGTGTCGTTGCCGTCGGCGAGGATGAGGTCACCGAGGACACGGCCCTGCAGCACGTCCGGCGGAGCCGTACGGAAGTACAGGCCCTTGTCGTTGTACGTGGTGAACTGGTCGGAGGTGTTCGCCGGCGAGATCTGGACAACGCCCGCACCAGTGATCTTGTCGATGACCGACAGCGACACCGAGGACGAGGCGGCACCGATGACCACGTCGGCCTTCTGCTGCAGCAACTTGTCGACAGACTGGGACGCAATGTTGGTGGAGGTGTCACCCGAGTCCGTGTCGACCTCGGTCACCGGCTTGCCGAGGACACCGCCGGCGTCGTTGATCTCCTTGACCGCCAGCCCGACACCCGCGAACTCCGGCGGGCCGAGGAAGGCCAGCGAACCGGTCTGCGGCAGCAGCGTACCGATGGTGAGAACGCCATCGCCCTGGGCGGTGGCGGCAGCGGGCGCGGAGGACTGGGCCGCCGGTGCCGAGGAAGCCGGCGCGGCGCTGTCCTCACCACCGCCACAGGCCGTCAGCGCGAGGCTGGCGGCCGCGGCGACGGCCAGCGCCCGCCCGAGGGGGGCAATGCGGATCATGAAGCATCTCCTTCATCCAGGCCCGGGAATCGTCAGCGCAGCCGACTGGTCCCGATCGAATGGCTGAAAGGTACATAGGCCAGGCGCGGCCCGACCAGGGATGCATCAGAACTGTCCGCACTTGGATGCGGAGTCGTAATAACTCCTCAACTTAGCGGGACGGCCCCTGACCAGGAGTCTTCTCCTCCGCGATCAGCAGAGCGGCGTTCAGGCGGGCGGCTGGGTCTCACCGCCGTTCTCGTTCACCACGATCTGGGCCACCTGGCGCATGCTCATGCGCCGGTCCATGGACGCCTTCTGGATCCACCGGAAGGCCTGCGGCTCCGTCCACCCGTGCTGGGCCATGAGCAGGCCCTTCGCGCGCTCCACGAGCTTCCTGGTCTCCAGCCGCTCCGAGAGCGTGGAGACCTCCTTCTCCAGCGCGGCGATCTCCTCGTGCCTGCTGACCGCCATCTCGATGGCCGGAACCAGGTCGCCCTTGGTGAACGGCTTGACCAGGTAGGCCATCGCACCCGCGTCCCTGGCCCGCTCGACCAGGTCGCGCTGCGAGAACGCGGTGAGGATGAGGCACGGTGCGATGCGTTCGGAGACGATGCGCTCCGCCGCTGAGATCCCGTCGAGCACGGGCATCTTGACGTCCAGGATCACCAGGTCGGGTCGGAGCTCCATGGCGAGCTTGACCGCCGTCTCGCCGTCGCCGGCCTCGCCGACCACGGCGTAACCGTCCTCTTCGAGCATCTCCTTCAGGTCGAGGCGAATCAGCGCCTCGTCTTCCGCGATCACCACTCGCCGCTGCGTACTCACGCACAAGAGGTTACCGACGTCCGCTACATTAGAACCACGCCAGGGGCCTCGTGGATGATCACCCGTTTGGTAGGCTTCTGCGCGACGGGTTCGGACAAGTTACATAAGTCCGAATTGAAGCCCCGGTACCCCAATTGGCATGAGGGAGCGGATTCAAAACCCGTACAGTGTGGGTTCGAGTCCCACCCGGGGCACTTTCACTCCTCGCGGTCATCCGAGAACTGTCGGCGGCGACAGCGACGATCGGGAACGTGTACGTTTCCCGGCCCGCCGCCGGGTCTTCCATCTCCTCGCTCCGCTCCCCCGGCGGCTCAGACGAGCCTGTGCCTCGACATGTCACAAGACCCCGAGTACGGAGCCGCGTGCTTTCAGGTGCCGGGGAGGAGGCGGACGGCGTCGAGGGCGAGGGAGAGCTCGACGACGTCCAGGGGGCGGGCCAGCGACCTGCCGGTGAGCTGCTCGATGCGGCGCACCCGGTTGAAGACGGTGTTGCGGTGGCAGTAGAGCTCCGCCGCCGCGCGTGCGGCCGACCCCTCGCAGCGCAGCCACGCCTCCAGCGTCGCGAGCAGCACGCCACCGTCGGGTGAGGCGGTGATCGGGCCGAGGACGCCGCCCGCGAGGTGCCCGGCCAGCTCCGGCTGGCAGACCACCAGGGCGGCGGGCAGCCGCCGGTCGAGCCGCGCGATCTCCGGCGCGGTCCCCGAGCATGTGCGCATGGCCACCTCCGCGAGGCGGCGGGCCGTGCCGAGGTCGGCGAGGCTCTCCACCACCGGGCTGACGCCGGCGCTCGCGCAGACGACCGGGGTGATCGCGGCCACCAGATCGTCCAGCTCCCGGTCACCGAGGTGCACCACCGCCATCTCCAGGTCCGGGCGCATGCGCCACAGGAAGCGCAGCCCGCCGATCTCGTCGGGGCGGTGCACGCGGTCCGGCTGCGCGGGCAGCCGCGTTGTGACGACCGCATAGCGGCCGTGCTCCGGCAGGCCGAGGGCGTCGGCGGCCACGCCGGCCACGGCCGGGTCGGCGCGGCCCTCCAGGAGGGCGTCGAGCATGGCGTTGACGCGCTGGTTGGTCCGGCCGAGCAGCTCGTTCTCCCGGCGGCGGTAGGCGTCGGCCGCCGCCACGGCCTGGCGGTCGATGGCGTGCCACACGTGGGTGGCGCTGCGCAGCAGGGCGGGCAGCCGTTCCTGGCCCTGGTCGCCGATGATGTCGATGACGCCGTTCCAGGTGACCTGCGCCGCCAGGCGGTAGCTGCGCATGAGAGAGTCAAGCGGGAGCCCGAACTCGGCCCGCCTGCGCCCGACCGTCTGGGCGTACGCGACGTCGCGCCGCTCGTGCCGGGGCTGCAGGATCGCGGTGATGCCGATGCGCAGCCCTTCGTGGGTGCTCTTCCAGTGGTCCTCGTAGGGGACCGTCATGCGGTAGGCCTCGTCGCTGTCCCTGCCGCGCTTCACCAGCTCGTCGGCGAGCTCGGGGAGCCGTTCCAGCAGGCCTGCGGCGGAGGTCCGCAGCAGTTCCCGGACCTCGGCGTCCGTCCTGGACCTCATGCCCCCGAATGTGCCAGCCGGCAGCGTCCGGAACAAGGTTCGGTTTTCGTTTCGTGATGCGGGATTGTGCTGGAGCACAGGGCACGACCGGCGGGCATGGGCTGGGGTCCCGACTTGACTCCCGGCGCTGGACGGCCCTCGACCCCGATGGGTTGGGTGTGCCTTCATCGAAGGCACAGGAGGCGCGGATGTCTGGTGAGGCGGATCCGGGGACCGGCCCGCAGATCGCAGACCCGGAGATCGGGGGTCTCGAGATCAGGGACCTTGAGGTGCGGTACGGCCCTGTGTGCGCCCTGCGGGGCGTCCACCTGGCCGTGCCCCGGGGTGCGGTGGCCGCGGTGCTCGGCGCGAACGGCGCGGGCAAGACGACGCTGCTGCGGGCGGTGTCGGGGACGCTGCGGTTCCACCGGGGCGCGATCACGTCGGGGACGGTCGCCTTCGGCGGATCCCGCCTCGACGGGGTGCCGGCCGCGGCCGTCGTACGGCGCGGCGTGGTCCAGGTGCCCGAGGGGCGGCGGGTGTTCGCCCGGATGACGGTGGCGGAGAACCTGCGCGCCGGAGCGCTGGGCGTGCCGGGCAGGCGCGCGGCGGCGGCCCGTGCGCGGGTGCTCGAGCTCTTCCCGGTGCTGGCCGAGCGGGCCCATCAGCGGGCGGGCCTGCTGTCGGGCGGTGAGCAGCAGATGCTGGCGATCGGCCGGGCGCTCATGGCCGGGCCCTCGCTGCTGCTGCTGGACGAGCCCACGCTCGGGCTCGCGCCGCTGATGGCGGCCCGGATCGCCGACACCGTGCGGCAGATCAACGCCCAGGGGACGTCGGTGCTGCTCGTGGAGCAGAACGCGGCCATGGCGCTCGCGCTGGCCGAGCGGGCGTACGTGCTGGAGGTGGGCGAGGTGGCGCTGTCGGGACCCGCGGCGGACCTCGCGGCCAGCGACGAGGTGCGCCGCCGTTATCTCGGCGTCGGCGCGCCCGAGACAGACCGACCGGTCGGTACCGAACCCGGCCACGGCCGTGGAAGGCACGAGAGGACCAGGCTGACGAGATGGACGGCATGACCCACCGCCGCGGCGAACCGCGCGCACGCCCGACGAGGCGCCTGCGCATGCCCACGAGAAACCAACCGGTCGGTACGGCCGGCGGCGACGGCCCTGCGGAACTCGTCGTCAGCGAGGTGACGGTGCGCTTCGCCGGGCTCACCGCGCTCGACGCGGTGAGCTTCACCGTGGCCCCCGGCAGCGTGCACGCGCTGATCGGGCCGAACGGCGCGGGCAAGTCCACCTGCTTCAACGTGCTGTCGGGCGTCTACCGCGCCACCTCGGGCAGCGTGCGTTTCGGCGGCGTCGAGCTGACCTCGCTGCGCCCGCACCGGGTGGCCGCGCTGGGCGTGGCGCGCACGTTCCAGAACATCGCCCTGTCGCCGCACCTGACGGTCCGCGACAACCTCATGCTCGGCCGGCACAGCCTGACCCGTGCCGGCTTCGTCTCGGCCGGCCTGCGGCTGCCCTCGGCCAGGCATGAGGCCGTACGGCACGGCGCGCGCGTGGCGGAGATCGCGGAGTTCGCCGGCGTCGAAGACGCGTTGCCCCTCCCGGTGGGGCTGCTGCCGTACGGCGTGCAGAAGCGGGTGGAGCTGGCCCGGGCGCTGTGCATGGAGCCACGGCTGCTCCTGCTGGACGAGCCGGTGGCGGGGATGAACGGCGGCGAGCGGCGGGAGATGGCCGGCCTCATCGAGTCGGTGCGCGAGAGCCTCGGCATCTCGATCCTGCTGGTCGAGCACGACATGGGCATGGTCATGCGGATCGCCGACGCGGTGACCGTGCTCGACTTCGGCAGGCGGATCGCGGACGGGTCGCCCGAGGAGGTCCAGCGCGACCCCGAGGTGATCCGCGCCTATCTCGGCGACTTCGGCGGCCCCTCCGGTGAGCGGGGCGAGGCGTGATGGCGGTCTTCCTGGAGCTGCTCGTCAACGGGATCTCGGTCGGAGCCGTGTACGCGCTGATCGCGCTCGGCTTTGTGGTGATCTTCAAGGCGACCGAGGTGGTCAACTTCACCCACGCGTCGCTGCTGCTCGCGGGCGGCTACGTGGTCGCCCGGCTGCACCCGCTGATCGGGTTCTGGGCGGCGCTCGCGGCCGGGATCGCGGCGGCGGCGCTGGTCGGCGCGCTGGTGGAGTTCCTGATCCTGCGCCGGGCGCACGTCGGCTCCCGCGGCGTGCTGGCCATCGTCACGATCGGCGTGGACATCCTGCTCACGACCGAGCTCACCCGGCGGATCGGCACCGAGGTGCTCGCCCTCGGCGATCCCTGGGGCGACCGTGTGCTGCGTCTCGGCCCGGTCACGGTCGCCGAGACCCGTGTCGTGGCCCTCGCGGTCGCCGCCGCGCTGATCGTGGTGTTCCTGCTCGCCTTCAAGTTCACCGGCTGGGGCGTGGCGATGCGCGCCACGGCCGAGGACGCGGAGACCGCCGCGCTGATGGGCGTGCGGCTCGGCCGGGTCTCGCTCAGCGCGTGGGCCGTCGCCGGGGCGCTGGCCGCGGTCGCGGCGATGTTCCTGTGCGTCTTCCCGACGCCGGGTCTGGACAGGGGCACGGCCGCGGCGGCGATGAAGGCGTTCCCCGCCGCCATCCTGGGCGGGCTCGACTCGACCACGGGCGCGCTGGCCGGCGGGCTGATCGTGGGCGTCACCGAGACGCTGATGAGCGGCTACCAGAGCGAGCTCGCCTTCCTCGGCCGCGGCATCGGCGACGCGGCGCCGTTCCTCGTGATGATCGTGATCCTGCTGCTGCGGCCCTCCGGGCTGTTCGGCACGAAGGAGCCGGCCCGTGTCTGAACCCACACCCACAGGCGCCACGCCCACAGCCGTGACGCCGGCGGCGCGCGGCGCGTCCCTGCCCCTCCGGACCGTGCCGTTTCTCGGGGCGGGGCCCCTCCGGGCCGTGCGGTGGCTCGCGGTGCTCGCGGGGGCCGTCGCGGTCCCCTTCTACCTAGAGGGGTTCTGGCTGCAGGCGGGCCTGTTCGCGATGTCGGCGGCGATCGGCGCGATCGGGATCAACCTGCTGACCGGGGCGACCGGGCAGCTGTCCCTGGGGCACGCCTTCTTCCTCGCGGTCGGGGCGTACTCCTACGTCTCCCTGTCGTCCGACCTGGGGCTGCCGACGCCGCTCGCGGCCGTGGCGGCGGTGATCGTCGCGGGCGTGGCCGGCGGCCTGTTCAGCCCGATCGCGGGCCGCCTCAGGGGCGCCTACCTGGGCATCGCCACACTTGCCCTGATCTTCGTCGGCCAGCACATCCTGTTCAACGCCGAGCCGGTGACCGGCGGCTTCAACGGACGGCCGGTGCCGCCGATGGAGCTGTTCGGCTTCGTCTTCGCCGACACCCCGGAGCTGGTGGTGCTGAACGTGCCGTTCGGTTCGCTCGAACGGCTCTGGTTCCTCGGGCTCGCGCTGCTCGCGGGCGCGGGGGTGTTCGCCAGGGGCGTGCTGCGCGGCCGTCCCGGCCTGGCGATGAACACGATCAGGGACCACGAGATCGCCGCGGGGGTCATGGGCGTCCCCGTCGCCCGATACCGCGCGGGCGTGTTCGTCCTGTCGTCCATGTACGGCGGACTCGCCGGGGTGCTGGTCGCCCTGGTCTTCCAGCAGGTCGTGCCGGACTACTTCGGCATGCTGCTGTCGCTCGACTACCTCGCGATGATCGTGATCGGCGGCCTGGGATCGGTCGCCGGGGCGGTCGTCGGGGCCGCGTTCGTCTCCCTGCTCCCCCAGCTGCTCACGCGCTACAGCGACGCCCTGCCGCTGGTGGCCGAGCCGGGTTCCGGCGGGGTCTCCCCCGCCGAGGCCGCGCGGATCCTCTACGGCGCCGCCGTCGTCGCGGTGGTGCTGTTCCTGCCCGGCGGTCTGGCCGGGCTCGCCACGCGGCTCGGCCGCGTTCGACTCAAGGAGCTCAGATGGGCAAGATCGGCACCCACGCCGGCGTCGCGGCGTTAGCCCTGCTGTCCCTGGCCGTCGCGACCTCGGTCGCGGGGTGCGCCAGCGGCAAGGCCACGGGCGATGGCGGCGGTGGTGGCGGCGGCACCGGGGCGGCGGCCGGCGCGGACGGGGTCAAGACCGGCCCCGGCGTCACGGACACCACGATCACCGTGAGCGCGCTCACCGACCTGACCGGCCCGTACGCGTCGTTCGGCAAGAGCCAGACGCAGGCGCAGCAGCTGTACTTCGACCAGGTCAACGCCGGCGGCGGGGTCTGTGGCCGCAAGTACGAGCTGGTCGTCCGCGACCACGGCTACGACACGCAGAAGGCGGTGGCCGCCTACACCGAGATCGCGCCCAGGTCGGCGGCGATCGCGCAGTTCATCGGATCCCCGATGATCACCGCGCTGAAGCAGCGCATCGACGGCGACAAGCTGCTCACGATCCCGATGGCGTGGGCGACCACGCTGCTCGGCAGCCGGGCCATCCAGGTGACCGGCACGACGTACGACGTGGACATGATCAACGCCGTCGAGTTCCTCACGAAGGAGAAGGGAATCAAATCCGGCGACAAGATCGGGCACCTGTACTTCGAGGGCGACTACGGCGAGAGCTCGCTCAACGGCTCGAAGTACGCGGCGGACAAGCTCGGCCTGAAGATCGTCGAGCAGAAGATCAAGGCGACCGACCAGGACATGAGCGCCCAGGTGGCGGCGTTCAAGGCGGCCGGGGTGAAGGCCGTGCTCGTCTCGGTGGGGCCCCGGCAGACGGCCTCGCTGGTCGGCGTCTCACTCGCCAAGGGCATGGACGTGCCGTTCGTCGGCAGCAACTCGGCCTACTCCCCGCAGCTTCTCGCGACCCCTGCCGGGCCGGCCCTGCTGAAGGACTTCTACTACGTGTCGGCGGGAACGCCGGTCAGCGCGAAGAACCCGGCGATGCAGAAGCTGGTGGCCGACTACCAGGCGAAGTATCCCGGCGAGACGCTCGACAGCGGCGTGCCGACCGGCTGGAGCGCGGCGATGATCGTGGACGAGGCGATGAGGAAGGGGTGTGAGGCCAAGGACCTCACCCGTGAGGGCGTCCTGAACGCGCACCGCTCGCAGGCGAACTTCGGCGGCGACCTCGGCACGCCGATGAACTTCACCTTCTTCGACAAGCCCGCCTCCCGGTCGTCGTACGTGCTCAAGCCCGACAAGGCGGCGCTCGGCGGCGCGGTGGTCTTCAGGGAGGCGGAGGTCTCCGAGCTCGCGAAGGACTACCCGGTGCCGGTGGGCTGACGCGCGACCGCCGCCGTGTCCGCGCCGGAGGTTACTCGCTAGTATCCCCATACCGAACAATCGTCTGGAGAATCGATGCGACGCACCATCTACGGCGAGGACCACGAGGCCTTCCGCAACTCCGTGCGGCAGTTCGTGATCCGCTCGGTCGCCCCGAGGGCCGAGGAGTTCATCGAGCGCCGGCTGATCGATCGCGAGGTGTGGCGGGAGGCCGGCCGGCAGGGATTCCTCGGCCTGGAGGTCCCCGAGGAGTACGACGGCGCGGCCGCGGGCGACTACCGCTTCAACGCCGTGCTCACCGAGGAACTGGCCGGGGTGGGCATGGCTCTGGCGTCCAGTTTCAGCATCCACTTCGACGTGGTCGCGCCCTACCTGGTGGAGCTGACGACGGACGAGCAGAAGAAGCGCTGGCTGCCGCCGTTCTGCTCGGGGGAGATGATCACCGCGATCGGCATGACCGAGCCGAGCGGCGGGTCGGACCTGGCGGCGCTGCGCACGACCGCCGTCAGGGACGGCTCCGACTGGATCGTCGACGGCTCCAAGACGTTCATCACGAACGGCTACCAGGCCGACCTCGTCGTGGTGGCGGCCAGGACCAGCCCGGAGAAGCGGGCCAAGGGCATCACGCTGTTCGCGGTCGAGGAGGGCATGCCCGGCTTCCACCGGGGGCGCAAGCTGGACAAGGTCGGCCAGCCGGAGGCCGACACGGCCGAGCTGTTCTTCGAGGGCGTGCGGGTGCCCGCCGGCAACGTGATCGGCGAGGTGGACCGGGGGTTCGTCGCGATGATGGAGCGCCTGCCCCAGGAGCGGCTCGGCAGCGCCGTCACCAACATCTCCCACGCCGCCGCCGTGCTCGCCGAGACCCTGTCGTACGTGAAGGAGCGCACGGCGTTCGGCCAGGCGATCGGCAGCTTCCAGCACAACAAGTTCACCCTCGCCGACCTCGTGACGAAGGTGGAGGTGACCCAGGCGTACGTCGACCAGTGCGTGGCCGCCCACGCCGACGGGGAGCTGACGGCGGTCGACGCGGCCAAGGCCAAGATGTGGACCGCCGATGTGCAGAACCAGGTCATCGACGCCTGTGTGCAGCTCTACGGCGGCTACGGCTACATGAAGGAGTACCGCGTGGCGCGCGCCTGGATGGACGCCCGGGTGACCCGGATCTGGGCGGGATCCAACGAGATCATGCGCGAGATCATCGGCCGGGACCTCGGCTTGTGAACGGGCCCGTGAACGACCGGACGGCGTATCCCCACTGGCGGGAGGTGCCCACCCGCTGGAAGGACAACGACGTCTACGGGCACGTCAACAACGTCGTGCACTACTCCCTGATGGACACCGTGATCAACACGTGGCTGATCGAGGAGGCCGGGCTGGACATCCACGAGGGCCCGGCCATCGGGCTGTGCGTGGAGTCGCGCTGCTCCTACCGGGCCTCGGTGTCCTTCCCGCAGGTGATCAGCGTGGGCCTGCGGATCGGGCACCTCGGCCGGTCCAGCGTCCGCTACGAGCTCGCCCTGCTCGCCGGCGACACGCTGGTGGCCGAGGGCGACTTCACGCACGTCTTCGTGGACCGGCGCACCCGCCGCCCCGTGGAGATCGGCCCGCCTTTGCGCCCCGCCATGGAACGCCTGCTCCTCTCCCCGCCTCCGGCGTGATCGCGTCGCCGGCTCAGCGCCCGTGGACGTTGACCGCCACGCCGCTCAGGTGGTCCTCCTGAGCGATGTCCAGCAGGGTGGTCGCCACGTCCGCCCGGGTCAGGGCACGCGGCTTGGCCAGCAGCTCGCGGCGGATCACGACCGCCCCTGCGGCGGGCCGGTCGGTGAGCCTGGTCAGCCGGACGATGGTCCAGTCCAGCTCGCCGGCGCTCACGGCCCGCTCCAGCTCGCGGGCGTCGGCATACTGCGTAGCCAGCAGGCGGCGCAGCAGCCACATGGCCGGGAACGGCCTGCGGGCGACGATCGGGTAGGGGGTGGTGACGACCAGCCGCCGGACCCCGGTCTCGGTCATGGCCCGGATGACGGTGCGGGTGGCCTCGGCCGCGCGGTGCGGGTCGCGGCTGTCGCCGCCGTTGATGATGGAGATCACCGCGTCCGCGCCCGCCACGGCCGTGCGCATCTTCTCCAGGTCGCGGCCGTCGCCCTCCACGACGAGGTGCGGCCGCGCTTCCAGGGCTGCGGCGTTGCGGGTGAAGGCGGTGACCCGGTGGCCGCGGCGCAGCGCCTCGGCCAGGACGTAACGGCCGGTGCGGCCGGTGGAACCGACGAGAGTGAGGTTCACGGCTTCACCGTCCGGGTGATCGAGTCGACGCGCCGGACCCGTCCGTCGGGGGCGAACCGGGCGAACAGGTGAACCTCGATCTGCAGGGTCGTGTCCTTTCTGGTCAGGACGGTCATGGTGTAGCGGGCGGCGGCCCGCTCGTCGTCGACGAGCGAGTCATGGACCTGGATCTCCAGCTCGCGGGCGTTCCTCCGGGCCGGGCGGGCGTGGTCGATCAGCCGCTGCCGGTCGAGGACGACGCCGTCGTTGCGATATTCGAGGTCGGGGGTGTAGTAGCGGTCCACGATCGTGGCCGGGTCATCCCGGCCGAAGGCCAGTTCGTACGGCAGGCGCGTCAAAAAGGCGTGGAAGTCGGGCATCAGGCCACCTCGCGCACGCTCGTCGTGCGCGTGCCCCCGGGTCCGGGGTTCTCCACCTCGCCGGGCTCGGGAGGGCCGGCGGCACGGCGACCAGGGCGGCGACGGAACATGGACGTTCTCCTTAACGGCTGGAGGGCCGGACGACGGCGACAGCGATGATCAGGACGAAGGCGGCCAAAGCGGTCAGGGTGCGCAGGTCGTGGAACAGCTCCCACCGCCGGAAGATCTCGGCGTAGCCGTCCGGGACCGGGCCGGCGGCCCACTCCCGGAAACGCGCGTGCAGCGGGACATTGCCGAACACGGTGACGAGCAGCGAGGTCAGCGCCAGTGCACCGGCGCCGAGCGCCAGCCGGCGCGCCCGGCCACGGCCGGCGATCGCCAGACCGAAGGTCGTGACGATGGCCAGCGCCATCGCGCTCTGCATGACCGGCTCGTTGACCTTCATCATCGTGGTGTGGAAGGTCAGGCGCACATCCAGCGGAACGGCCCCGAAGGTGGGGATCACGTTGGCCGCGCCGTACGCGAAGGCGCCCGCGAGCAGGCCGGTGGCCAGCAACGCCGCCCCGTGGACGTACCTGAATGGGGTTCCCATGAACGGCTATCGTCGTCCAGCCGGTGGTCGGCGGCGTCCCACCCACGGAGGCATCTGCCGCTACCCCACCGGGATCAACTCGGCGCGCCGGGGCTAAGACCCCGGGAGTAGCCCGCGAGGGCAGGGGTCAGGCGAGGCTGTCGAGCCAGGCGCGGTGGAGGCGGGCGAACCGCCCGGCGCCGGCGATCAGGCGGTCCGGCGGGCCGTCCTCCACGATCCGGCCGTGCTCCATCACGAGCACCCGATCGGCGATCTCCACGGTGGACAGGCGGTGGGCGATGATCAGTGCGGTCCGGTCGGCGAGGATCGTCCGCAGCGCCCGCTGCACGAGGCGCTCGCTGGGCACGTCGAGGCTGGAGGTGGCCTCGTCCAGGATCAGCACGGCGGGGTCGGCGAGGAACGCCCGCGCGAACGCGACGAGCTGCCGCTGCCCCGCCGACATGCGGCCGCCGCGCTTGCCGACCTGCGTCCCGTATCCGTCGGGAAGCGCGGAGACGAACGTGTGGGCGCCGATGGCCTCGGTGGCCCGCTCGATCTCCGAATCCGGCGCGCCGGGCCGCCCGAACCGCACGTTGTCGGCGACCGTCCCGCTGAACAGGTAGTTCTCCTGGGTGACCATCACCACGTGGCGGCGCAGGGTGTCCTCGCCGAGGTCGCGCAGGTCCACCCCGTCGAGCAGCACCCGCCCGGCGACCGGGTCGTGGAACCGGGCGATGAGCTTGGCCAGCGTCGTCTTGCCCGCGCCCGTGGTGCCGACCACGGCCACGGTCTGCCCGGCGGGGATCTCCAGGTCGAGCAGCGGCAGCACCGGCGGGCCGCCGGGATAGGCGAACCTGACGGCCTCGAAGCGCAACGCCCCGGCGGCGCGCGGCAGCGGCGCCGGGCGGCGGGGCTCGGCCACCGAGGGCCGCTCCTCCAGCACGCCCGACAGCTTCTCCAGCGCCGCCCCCGCCGACTGCAGAGCGTTGTAGAACTGGCTGATCTCCTGCATCGGCTCGTAGAACTGGCGCAGGTAGAGCAGGAAGGCGGCGAGCACGCCGACCGTGACCGTGCCGCGCAGCGCGAGCAGGCCGCCGTACAGCAGGACGGCGGCGACGGTGACGTTGCCGATCAGCTTGATGCCGGGCATGAACACGGCGACCAGGCGCATGCCCCGGGTGTTGGCGGCGCGATAGTCCGCGTTGAGCCGTTCGAAGATCTCCTGGTTGCGCGGCTCCCGGCGGAACGCCTGCACCGCGCGGATGCCGGTCATCGACTCCACGAAGTGGACGATGACCAGCGCGACCGCCTCCCGCGTACGCCGGTAGGTCACGCTCGACTCGCGGCGGAACCACCGGGTGAACAGCAGCAGGACCGGCAGCGGCAGCAGCGCCACCAGCCCGAGGCGCACGTCGAGCACGAGCAGCATGACCGCGGTGCCGCACAGCGTGAGCACGGCCGTGACCAGGCCGTCGAACCCGGAGTCGAGCAGTTCCGCGATGGCGTCCACGTCGGAGGTGAGCCGGGAGATGACCCGCCCCGAGGTGTACTTCTCGTGGAACGACAGCGACAGGCGCTGGAAGTGGTCGTAGACCCGGCGGCGCAGTTCCAGCAGGATGTCCTGGCCGATCCGGCCCGACATCTGCAGGAACGCCTGCCGGGTGAGCGCCTGGGTGATCGCGGCCGCCAGCACCGCGCCGACGATCGCGAGCAGCGTGCCCGCGCCCTGCCCCCGCAGCATCGGCGGGATGCCGTCGTCGATGCCCTCCTTCACGAGGTACGGCAGGGCCAGGCCGGCGGCGTTGGACACCACGATGACCGCCGTGAGCACGGCGATCGCCCGGCGGTGCGGGCGCAGCAGGTCGCCGAGCAGGCGGCGCGACCGGGTGCGCAGCAGCAGGGAGACGCGCTCGGAGATCTCGTCGCGCTCCTCGGCGGCGACCCCGCGCCACGCGGTGTCCCCCGCGTCGCCGTCGAGGCGATCACGTACCGCTCGCTCGGTGTCTCCCGCGTGGTTTCCGGCTCGCTCGGTGTCTCCCGCGTCCCCTCCGGCTCGCTCGGTGCCTCCCGCATCGCCTCCGGCTCGCTCGGTGGTCCCCGTGTCGCTGCCGGTCTCCTGGCTCATCGCATCGATCCCTCGGGGTCGAAGTCGGCGTCCTGGGCGAGCAGCCGGCGATACTCCGGCACGGCCGACAGCAGCTCGCCGTGGCGGCCGACGTGGGTGACGGTACCGTCGCGCAGCAGCGCCACCCGGTCGGCGAGCAGCACGGTCGAGGCGCGGTGCGCCACGACGATGCCGGTGGCCTCGGCGAGCACCCGCCGCAGCGCCTCCTCGACCAGGGCCTCGGTCTCCACGTCGAGCGCCGACAGGGTGTCGTCGAGGACGAGCACCCGCGGCCTGCCGAGGACCGCCCTGGCCAGCGCGAGCCGCTGCCGCTGACCACCCGACAGCGACACCCCCTGCTCTCCGATGCGGGTGTCGAGCCCCCAGGGCAGGTCGTAGGCGAAGGTCGCCTGCGCGATCTCCAGGGCCTGCCTGATCTCCTCCTCTGTGGCGTGCCCGTGGCCGAGTGTCACGTTCTCGCGGACGCTCATCGAAAACAGCGTCGGCTCCTCGAACGCGGTGGCGACCACCGAGCGCAGCGAGGTCAGCGACAGGTCCCGCACGTCGTGCCCGTCCACCGTGACGCGGCCCGCGGTGACGTCGAGCAGGCGGGGCACGAGCGCGGTGAGCGTCGTCTTGCCCGATCCGGTGGCCCCCACGAGGGCGACGGTCTCCCCCGGCCGCACCTCCAGCCACACGTCGCGCAGCACCGGCCGGTCGGCGCCGGGGAAGCGGAACCCGACGCCCTCGAAGCGCACGTGGCCGCGCGGGCGATCGATGACGGCCGGCCCGCCGCTGATCGCGGGCACCGTGTCGAGCACCTCGACCACCCGGTCGGCCGAGGTCATGGCCTCTTGGCCCATGGCGAGGATGTAGCCGAGCGAGGCGACCGGCCAGACGAGCTGGAGGACCAGCGTGGTGAAGGCGACCAGGGTGCCGAGCGTCAGCGCACCGGCGCCGACCGCGATCGCGCCGAGCAGCAGGACCAGGGCGAGCGTGACGTTCGGCACGACTTCGAGGAAGGTGAAGAACCGGGAGGCCAGGCGCACCTTCGCCAGCGAGGTGCGGCGGATCTCGCGGGCGGCGGCGGCGAAGTTCGCGAAGACGTGCTCGCGCCGCCCGAACGCCTTGACCGTGCGGATTCCCACGGCCGACTCCTCGACCAGCGTGGCGAGGTCGCCCTGCTGGTCCTGCACCTGCCGGGAGATGACGATGTAGCGCCGCTCGAACCGCAGCGACAGGACCACGACGGGGACGGCGGAGACGGCGACGAGCAGGCCGAGCGGCCAGTACATCCGCAGGAGCACCACGGTGACCGCGGTGAGCTGCAGGATGTTCATGATCAGGAACAGCACGCCGAAGCCGAGGAACCTGCGGATCGTCGACAGGTCGGTCGTCGCCCTGGACAGCAGCTGGCCCGACTGCCATCCGTCGTGGAAGCTCATCGGCAGCCGCTGCAGGTGCCGGTAGAGGTCGTCGCGGATCGCGGTCTCGAGGCCGAGGACCGGCCCGGCCTGGGACCAGCGGCGGACGAACGTGAGGACCGCTTCGGCGACGCCGAGACCGAGGGCCAGCAGCCCGAGCGGGACCAGCCCGGCGAGGTCCCCGTGGGCCACCGGGCCGTCGATGATCTCCTTGCTCACCAGCGGGATCACCGTGCCCGCGGCGATCCCGAGCAGTGCGGCGAGCCAGGACACCACCAGGCTGGCCACGTACGGGCGCAGGTAGGACCGCAATCGCCACAGCGAGCGCCACGACGACCGGCGGGCGGTGTCGTCCCTCGCGTCGGGCCCAGGTTCCTGAGGGGAGTCCAGTGCCTGAGGGGAGTCCATCAACGGGCGCGCGCTCCTCCGGCGTCTGACAGGAAAGGTCGACTCGCTCCTGCCATGCTCCGTCGAAGGGCGCCACGCCTTCAAGGGGTTTTCTCCCGCCGCCGGGTGCCCCAGGCCGCACGGCCCGGGGGAACCCGGCCGCCGGGGTCAGGTCGACGGGTGGGCGACCGCCGAGCCGATGGTGTGGACGCGCAGGGCGTTGGTGGAGCCGTGGTTGCCGGGCGGGGAGCCTGCGACGACGACGACCTTGTCGCCCTTCTCGCAGACGCCGAGCGACAGCAGCGAGGCCTCCACCTGGCGGACCATGTCGTCGGTGTGGTGCACGAACGGCACCTCGAACGTCTCCACCCCCCAGGTCAGCGCGAGCTGGCCGCGCACCTGCGGGTTGGAGGTGAACGCCAGCAGCGGGATCGGCGAGCGGTAGCGGGCCAGCCGCCGGGCGGTCTCGCCGGACATCGTGAACGCCACCAGGGCCTTGGCCCCGACGATCGCGCCGACCTCGGCGGCGGCGCGGGCGATGGCCCCGCCGGTCGTCTCGGGCAGGCGCTCCAGCGTGTGGGTGGCCTGCAGCGTGGTGCCCTCGGCGGCGACCGCGATGCGGGCCATCGTGGAGACCGACTCGATCGGGTAGTTGCCGACCGAGGTCTCGCCGGACAGCATGACCGCGTCCGCGCCGTCCATCACGGCGTACGCGACGTCGGACGCCTCGGCGCGGGTGGGCCGGGGGGCGCCCATCATCGAGTCGAGCATCTGGGTGGCCACGATGACCGGGTGGGCCTTCTCGCGGCACAGCTCGATGATGCGGCGCTGAACGATCGGCACCTGCTCCAGCGGCAGCTCGACACCGAGGTCGCCACGGGCGACCATCACGCCGTCGAAGGCGTCCACGATCTCCTCGAGGCAGTCGACGGCCTGCGGCTTCTCGATCTTGGCGAGGAGCGGGAGCCTGACGCCCTCCTCCTCCATGATCGCGTGGACGAGCGCGGCGTCGTCCGGCGAGCGGACGAACGACAGGGCGATCATGTCGAAGCCGGTGCGCAGCGCCCAGCGCAGGTCCTCCTCGTCCTTCTCCGTGAGCGCCGGAGCGCTGACGGCGACGCCGGGGAGGTTGAGACCCTTGTTGTCGGAGATCATGCCGCCGATGACGACACGGGTGACGACGCGCGGCCCCTCGACCGCGGTCACCTCGAGGTTCAGCCGGCCGTCGTCCACGAGGATCGTGTCGCCGGGCTTGACGTCGCCCGGCAGGCCCTCGTACGTCGTGGAGACGATGTCACGGTCGCCGGGGACGTCCTCGGTCGTGATCGTGAAGACGTCGCCGTAGCCGAGCCGTACGGGACCGGAGGCGAAGCGTCCGACGCGGATCTTGGGACCCTGGAGGTCGGCGAGGACGCCCACGGCGCAGCCCAGCTCGTCGGCGGCGGCTCTGACCCGGTCGAACACCTCCTTGTGCAACTCATGGCTGCCGTGCGAGAGGTTGAAGCGGGCGACGTTCATGCCCGCCTTGATGAGCTCGCGTAGGCGCTCCGGTGAGGAGGTGGCGGGCCCGAGGGTACAGACGATCTTTGCTCGACGACTCACAGCACTACCCTAATTGGTACAGACCACTTGCAGTGACGGCGCACACAGCTGTCGCCAAATGTTCAGACACTTCACGCGATCATCCGCGTGCCCTAGCCTTGGCAGCCATGGGACGTACCCGGACCTGGGGGGTAATAACGGCGCTGTTCACCCTGGCCGCGTGCGGAGGCCAGGGTACCGAATCGACCGCGCCGCCGACGGGTGTTTCGGTGTCGCTGAACCAGTGGCGCAGCGACGAGACGTCCCACGACCTGGAGGTGTCGGTGCGCAACGACACCGGCACGCAGGTGCGCTTCGAGGACGTCCAGCTGGTCACCGGCTCGTTCGCGACGCTCCCGCCGACCCGTGTGGACACCACTCTCGGCAAGACGCCGCGCACCGACCTGCGGATCCCGTACGGCGAGGCGCGCTGCGATCCGGCGAAGATCCCGCCGGTGCGCCCGGCCACGGTGGTGGCGCACATCCAGGTCGGCGGCGGGACCGTGCGCAAGGTGGAGTTCCCGGTCCACCACCCCGATCCCACGCTGGACGGGCTGGTGAAGGCCGAGTGCGGGGCCTACATCCTGCGCCAGTCGGTGGACGTGACGTTCGGGGACACCTGGACCCGCGTGGGCCGCACCCTGCACGGGAACCTCGTCGTCACCAGGAAGGGCGGGTCGGAGCCGGTCACGATCGACGACCTCGGCGCCACCACGCACTACACGATGCTCCCCCGCTCCGGCAGGCGCCGGCCGGTGGCGGTGCTCGCGGCCGGCGCCACGCGACTGGAGATCCCGGTGGAGGTCACCCCCATGCGCTGCGACTGGCACGCGTTCGCCGAGGCCAAGAAGGCCTACCTGTTCCCGGTCTACGGCATCGTGGGCGGCGGCGAGAGGCGTTACCTCATCGCGACGCCTCCGCCTCCGGTGCAGCAGGCGTTCCTGTCGTACGCGCAGGACGTGTGCGGCGTCGGCGGATCCTGATCGCGAGACCCGCCCAGGAGGCGAGCACGACGGCGATCACCGCCAGCCGCACGTGCCAGATGTACGCCTCCGGGTAGACCACGCCCTCGATGTAGGTGTCGATGAACCCTCCGGGCAGCAGGCCGTGCTCCCCCGCCCTGGCCCGCCCCCAGTTCTCCAGCGCGGTCAGCGGGCACTCCACGAGCCCGGCGAGCTGCACCAGCCCCCAGGCGCACAGCGCGAGGTGCGGCCAGACCAGCCGGGGCCGCCACCACGCGAGGAAGCCACCCAGGGCGATGTAGGCGATGACGAGAAAGTGCGCCACCATCGTGGCCTGCCAGACGAGCCGGTAGATCATGATCTGCCCTCCTCCGCGAAGGAGGGTAGGCCGCCGTGGCCCGCCGGACATCCGGCGGGCTACTCAGGCGCGTACTCAGGTGGAGACGACGCCAGAACGAGTCCCAGAGGAAGCTCAGGGCGCGGCGGTGGCGGCCCGGGCGGCGTCGGCCAGGCCGTGGCCGAAGAAGCCGTTCTTCGCCGTGGGCCCCTCGCAGACCTGGCTCTCGCCGGTGCCGTACCGGTAGGTGCGGGACGCGGGGCAGCCCTTCGGGGTCGCCGTCGCGTACAGCATGCGCTCTACCTGCGCGGGGTCCATCTGGAGCCCGCCCTTGCCCGGCTTGCCGAACCGGCCGACGATCAGCGCCGCCACCCCGGTGACGTGCGGCGCGGCCATGGAGGTGCCCTCCAGGTACTGGTAGTAGGCGCACTTGCCGTCGCGGCAGTCGCGGATCACCGAGGACGTCTTCGGCCTGCCCGCGGCGTCGATGAGGCCCTTGGCGCGCAGGACGTTCTCGGGGGCGGCGGCCAGGATCTCCCGGCTCGCGCCCTTGAGATCGGTGCCACCGTCGAAGATGTCGCCGCCGGGCGCGGCGATGTCGGTCTGCTCGACGCCGTAGTCGGAGTACGGCGCCTTGCGCCCGCCGGGGCCGACGGAGGACACCGAGATGACGCCGTCGAGCTCGGCCGGGACGTTGAGGCAGGAGTTGTCGACGGCCCGCTTCTTCTCCGACCCCTTCGGGAAGTCCGGGCTGGAGGTGTCGGTCTTCACCTTGCCGAGGTCGAGACCCTCGTTCCCGATCGCGGTGACGAGGGTGACGCCGTGGGCGCGGGCGTACTTGACCGCGCGGCGCATGCCCTCCAGGATCGCCCGCTGCTCCAGGCGCTCCCTGTTCGTGTCGCTCGCGTTGTTCGCGCAGTTGAACGTCCAGGGGTCGACGTAGAAGCTCATGTTGACCACGTCGACGCCGACGTCGGCGGCGTACTCCAGGGCGTCCATGGTGGGCTTGAGGAAGAAGAAGCCCGAGTCGGTGCCGGCGCGGAGGTTGACCAGCGACACGTCGGGGGCGACCCCGCTGACGCCGATGCCGTTGATCGGCGAGCCGATCGTGCTCGCGACGTGGGTGCCGTGGCCGTCGTCGTCGACGTCGGCCGGATCCTTGCAGCCCTTGTGCTCGCAGGGCCCGTCGAGCTGCTTGCCGTTGTCGTCGGTGGGCTGGTCGGCGACGAAGTTGCGGCTGAGCGCCCGGTTGAAGTTGGGCGCGATGTCGGGGTGCCCGCCGTCGACGCCGGTGTCGATGACGCCCACGAGCACCTTGTGGCTGCCCCGGGCCTTGGCGTACGACCCGGTGGGGGTGGCGCCGATCATCTTCATGTCCCACTGGCGGTCCGAGAGCGGGTCGCCCCCGGGTGCCCGCCGGGCATGGTCCGCGCCCGTTGCGCCGGTAGAGGCAGCCGCGCCGGAGGAGACGGCCGCGCCGGCGGTCCTGCCGATGGGACGGTCGAGCGCGACGCCGACCACGGAGGGGTCGGCGCCGATCCTCTCGGGGTCGGACGCGCGCACGACGAAATAGCCGAGCTTGTCGTCCCGTCCTTGGATCGTTCCTCCGGCCGCCTCGGCCGCCCGCTGCGCGGCGTCCCGGCCGCCGTCCTTGTAGAAGACCAGGTAGTTCCGCGCGGGCTCGGACGCGGTCGCCGCCCCCGGCAGGCCTGCGGCCCCCAGCCCGCCGAGCAACGTGATGGACATGATGGCCCCGGCGAGCCGCCCCCGTGCGTACAACGATCCTCCTCGGTTGCGGGCCCCTGGTGCCGGGGCCCCTCGATCCGGGCTCAGCATCCTCCCGGCAGCCGCACGTGCTCGCAACCCGGCCACCGAACTGGGATATGCCCGTTTTATCCCCTCAAAGCCGGACAGCCGTGGTCCGGTCCCCTGGGACCACGGCTGTCCGGTCGGTTCTCAGACGAGGGGCCGCGCCGTCGGCGGGATGGCGACGGGCAGGGCGGTCCGCCCGCTCAGGTAGCCGTCCACCGCCGCCGCCGCCGACCGGCCCTCGGCGATCGCCCAGACGATCAGCGACTGGCCGCGGCCCATGTCGCCGGCCGCGAACACGCCCTCGACCGACGTCTCGTACGACGCGTTCCTGGCCACGTTGCCCCGGGCGTCGAAGAACGACTCCGGGTCGCCGGACAGCGCCGCGAGGTCGTTCAGCAGCGGGCCCTTCTCCGGGCCGAGGAAGCCCATCGCGAGCGTCACCAGCTCGGCCGGGATCTCCCGCTCGGTGCCGGGGATCGGCGCGAACCCCGACGCCGGGCCCTCGACCTCGACCAGGCGCAGCGCCCGCACGTTGCCCTCGTCGTCGCCGACGAACTCGGTGGTGGACACCGCGTACACGCGGTCGCCCGCCCCGGCCTCCAGCTCCTCGTGCGCGCTCTCCATCTTGAACAGCATCGGGTAGGTCGGCCACGGCTGGCTGCCCGGACGGGTCGCCGGCGGCCTCGGCATGATCTCCAGCTGGGTGACCGACAGGGCCCCCTGGCGGATCGCCGTGCCGATGCAGTCGGCGCCGGTGTCGCCGCCGCCGATCACGACGACGTGCTTGCCCTCGGCCGAGATCGGCGACTCGGCGTAGTCGCCCTCCTGGGCCTTGTTGGCGGGCGGGAGGTACTCCATCGCCTGGTAGACGCCCTTGAGCTCGCGGCCGGGCACCGGCAGGTCGCGCCAGGCCGTGGCGCCGCCCGCCAGCACGACGGCGTCGAACTCCTCGCGCAGCCGGGCCACGGTCACGTCCACCCCGACGTTGACGCCGGTGCGGAACTCGGTGCCCTCGGCCTCCATCTGGGCGATGCGGCGGTCGACGTGCCGCTTCTCCATCTTGAACTCGGGGATGCCGTAGCGGAGCAGCCCGCCGATCCGGTCGGCTCGCTCGAACACGACCACGTCGTGCCCGGCACGGGTGAGCTGCTGCGCGGCGGCGAGCCCGGCCGGGCCCGAGCCGACGACCGCGACCTTCCTGCCCGTCCTGGCGGCGGGCGGCTGCGGCGTGACCCAGCCCTCGGCGAAGGCGCGGTCGACGATCTCGACCTCGACCCGCTTGATCGCGACCGGGTCGGAGTTGATGCCGAGGACGCACGCCGACTCGCACGGCGCCGGGCACAGGCGGCCGGTGAACTCCGGGAAGTTGTTGGTCGCGTGCAGCCGCTCGATCGCCTCACGCCAGTCGTCGCGGTAGACGAGGTCGTTCCATTCGGGGATGAGGTTCCCGAGCGGGCAGCCGTTGTGGCAGAACGGGATGCCGCAGTCCATGCAGCGGGCCGCCTGCTTGGTGAGCGCGGGCCGGGGGAAGTCCTCGTAGACCTCGCGCCAGTCGCGGATGCGGACGTCGACCGGGCGGCGCGCCGGCAGCTCGCGCCCGTGTGTCAGGAACCCCTTCGGGTCAGCCAACGGTGTTACCCCCCTCTATCCCTGCGTGGAAACGGTCGTGGAGACGGTCGCGATGATTCGCATCGGCGTCACCCGTGGGCGGCGGTCATGACCGCCTCGTCGATGTCGCGGCCCTCGGCCTCGGCGGCGGCCCGCGCCCGCAGGACCCGCTTGTAGTCGGTCGGCATGACCTTCCCGAACCGGCCGAGCGCGGCGTCCCAGTCGGCGAGCAGCGCCTTGGCCACCGTGGACCCGGTCTCCGCGAAGTGCTTCTCGACGATCTCCCGCAGGAACTCGGCGTCGTCGTCGTCCAGCGCCTCCAGCTCGACCATCTCGCGGTTGACCCGCTCGGGCCGCAGGTCGAGCACGTACGCGACGCCGCCCGACATGCCGGCGGCGAAGTTGCGGCCGGTCGGCCCGAGGACGACGGCCCGGCCGCCGGTCATGTACTCACAGCCGTGGTCGCCCACGCCCTCCACGACGGCGGTCGCGCCGGAGTTGCGCACGCAGAACCGCTCGCCCACGATGCCGCGGACGAAGACCTCGCCGGACGTCGCGCCGTAGAGGCCGACGTTGCCGGAGATGACCTGCGTCTCGGCCTCGAACGGCGCGTCGGGGTGCGGGCGGACGACGATGCGGCCGCCCGACAGGCCCTTGCCGAGGTAGTCGTTGGCGTCGCCGGTCAGCCGCAGCGTGATGCCGCGCGGCACGAACGCGCCGAACGAGTTGCCCGCCGAGCCGGTGAACGACACGTCGATCGTGTTGTCCGGCAGGCCGGCCCCGCCGTACCGCTTGGTCACCTCGTGGCCGAGCATCGTGCCGACCGTGCGGTTGACGTTGCGGATGGGCAGCTCCAGCGTGACCGGGTCGCCGAAGTTCAGCGCGCCCTCGGCGAGCTGGATCAGCGTGTTGTCCAGCGCCTTGTCGAGCCCGTGGTCCTGCTCGACGACCTTGCGGCGGGGGGTGCCCTCGGGCAGCTCCGGCTGGTGCAGGATCGGCGACAGGTCGAGGCCGGAGGCCTTCCAGTGCTCGATCGCCTGGGTGGTGTCGAGCAGGTCGGCCCGGCCGATGACCTCGTCCAGCGAGCGGTAACCGAGCTCGGCGAGGTACTCGCGCACCTCCTGGGCGATGAACTCGAAGAAGTTCACCACGAACTCGGGCTTGCCGGTGAACCGCTTGCGCAGCTCGGGGTTCTGGGTGGCCACGCCCACCGGGCAGGTGTCGAGGTGGCAGACCCGCATCATGACGCAGCCGGAGACGACCAGCGGAGCGGTGGCGAAGCCGTACTCCTCGGCGCCGAGCAGCGCCGCGATGATCACGTCGCGGCCGGTCTTGAGCTGGCCGTCGGCCTGGACGACGATGCGGTCGCGCAGGCCGTTGAGCAGCAGCGTCTGCTGGGTCTCGGCCAGGCCGAGCTCCCAGGGGGCGCCCGCGTGCTTGACCGAGGTCAGCGGGGAGGCGCCGGTGCCGCCGTCGTGGCCGGAGATCAGCACGACGTCGGCGTGGGCCTTGCTGACGCCCGCCGCCACGGTCCCGACCCCGACCTCGGCCACCAGCTTCACGTGGACGCGGGCGCGCGGGTTGGAGTTCTTCAGGTCGTGGATGAGCTGGGCCAGGTCCTCGATCGAGTAGATGTCGTGGTGCGGCGGCGGCGAGATGAGGCCGACGCCGGGCGTGGAGTGCCGGGTCCTGGCGATCCACGGGTACACCTTGTGGCCGGGCAGCTGACCGCCCTCGCCGGGCTTGGCGCCCTGCGCCATCTTGATCTGCAGGTCGTCGGCGTTGACGAGGTATTCGCTGGTCACGCCGAAGCGGCCGGAGGCCACCTGCTTGATCGCGCTGCGCCGCTCGGGGTCGTGCAGCCGCTCGGGGTCCTCGCCGCCCTCACCGGTGTTCGACTTGGCGCCGAGCCGGTTCATCGCGATGGCCAGCGTCTCGTGCGCCTCCATGGAGATGGAGCCGTACGACATGGCGCCGGTGGAGAACCGCTTGACGATCGACTCGACCGGCTCGACCTCGTCGATCGGCACGGGCGCGCCCGCCGGGCGCAGCCTGAACAGGCCGCGCAGCGTCATGAGCTTCTCGGACTGCCCGTCCACGAGGGACGTGTACTCCTTGAAGATCTCGTACCGCCGGGTCCGGGTCGAGTGCTGCAGCTTGAAGACGGTGGTCGGGTTGAACAGGTGCGGCTCGCCCTCGCGGCGCCACTGGTACTCGCCGCCGACCTCCAGCCGCCGGTGCGGGTTCTCCGCGCGGGGGTAGGCCCGCGCGTGCCGCTCCAGCGCCTCCTTGGCGAGCACGTCGAAGCCGACGCCGCCGAGGCGGGAGGTGGTGCCGGCGAAGCACTGGTCGATGACCTCGGCGCCGAGGCCGAGGGCCTCGAAGATCTGCGCGCCGGTGTAGGAGGCGACCGTGGACACGCCCATCTTGGACATGACCTTCAGCACGCCCTTGCCGTACGCCTTGATCAGGTTGCGCACGGCCTTGCGCGGGTCGAGGTCGAGCTGACCGGTGGCGATCATGTCCTCGACCGTCTCGAGGGCGAGGTAGGGGTTGATCGCGCTGGCGCCGTAGCCGATGAGCAGGGCCATGTGGTGGCACTCGCGGGCCTCGCCGGTCTCGAGCACGAGCCCGACCCGGGTGCGGGACTTCTCCCGGATGAGGTGGTGGTGCACCGCGCCGGTGAGCAGCAGCGACGGGATCGGCGCCTTCTCGCGAGAGGACCCGCGGTCGGACAGCACGATGATCCGCGCGCCGTCCTCGATGGCCCGGGAGACCTCCTGGCGGATCTCCTCCAGCCGCCGCACCAGCGCCTCGCCGCCGCCGGCCGCGTCGAACAGGCCGGACACGACGTACGGCTGGAAGCCGGGCAGCGCGCCCTCGTCGTTGATGTGGACGATCTTCGCGAGCTCGTCGTTGTCGATCACCGGGTAGGGCAGCACGAGCCGGCGGCACGAGGCCGGGCCGGGGTCGAGCAGGTTGCCCTCGGGGCCGATCGTCGACTGCAGCGAGGTGACGAGCTCCTCGCGGATGGCGTCCAGCGGCGGGTTCGTGACCTGCGCGAACAGCTGGCTGAAGTAGTCGAACAGCAGCCTCGGCTTCTCGCTCAGCACCGCCACGGGCGTGTCGGTGCCCATGGAGCCGATCGGCTCGGCGCCGTTCTTGGCCATCGGCGTGAGGATGACCCGCAGCTCCTCCTCGGTGTAGCCGAAGGTCTGCTGCCGCTTGACCAGCGCCTCGTGGGTGGGGTGCTCGTGCTCGCGCTCGGGCAGCTCCTCGAAGCGGACCAGGCCCGCGTGCAACCACTCGCCGTACGGCTCGGCGGCGGCGAGCTCGGCCTTGATCTCGTCGTCCTCGACGATCCGGCCGCGCGCGGTGTCCACCAGGAACATGCGGCCCGGCTGCAGGCGGCCCTTGCGGACGACCTTCTCCTGCGGGATGTCGGACAGCACGCCCGCCTCGGAGGCGAGCACGACCAGGCCGTCGTCGGTGACCCAGAACCGGCCCGGGCGCAGGCCGTTGCGGTCGAGGACCGCGCCGACCACCGTGCCGTCGGAGAAGGTGATGGACGCGGGGCCGTCCCACGCCTCCATGAGGGTGGAGTGGAACTCGTAGAAGGCCCGGCGGGCCGGGTCCATCTCGGTGTGGTTCTCCCACGCCTCCGGGATCATCATCAGCACCGCGTGCGGCAGCGACCGGCCGCCGAGGTGCAGCAGCTCCAGCGTCTCGTCGAACGAGGCGGTGTCGGAGCCGTCGGGGTCGCAGATCGGGAACAGCCGCCGCAGGTCTCCGGGGATGAGGCCGGTGGCGAGCATGGCCTCGCGGGCGCGCATCCAGTTGCGGTTGCCGCGCACGGTGTTGATCTCGCCGTTGTGCGCGACGTACCGGTAGGGGTGGGCCAGCGGCCAGGAGGGGAAGGTGTTGGTCGAGAAGCGCGAGTGGACCAGCGCGATGGCGCTGACGTAGCGCTCGTCGGACAGGTCGGAGAAGAACGGCTCGACCTGCAGCGAGGTCAGCATGCCCTTGTAGACGATGGTCCGCGAGGACAGCGAGGAGAAGTAGACGTCCGCCTCGTGCTCGGCCCGCTTGCGGAAGGCGAACACGATCCGGTCGAGGTCGACGCCGGTCTCGCCGCCGGGCGAGGTCACGAACAGCTGGGCGAAGTGTGGCATGACCGCCCGAGCGGTGGCGCCGGGCAGGTCGCGGTCCACCGGCAGGTCGCGCCAGCCGAGGATGGTGACGCCCTCCTCGGCGGCGATCTGCTCGATGAGGCCGACCGCGGTCTGCCTGGCCTGCTCGTCCAGCGGCAGGAACGCGGTGCCCGCGGCGTAGGCGCCCTCCGCGGGAAGCTCGCTGTGCCATCCCAGATCGGCGACCACCGCGCGGAAGAACGCGTCGGGGATCTGGGTGAGGATGCCCGCGCCGTCGCCGGTGTCCGGCTCGCTGCCGCTGGCACCCCGGTGGTCGAGGTTGCGGAGCGCGGTCAGTGCCTTGGCGACGATGTCGTAGCTGCGGCGGCCGGCGACATCGGCCACCATGGCTACGCCACAGGCGTCGTGCTCGAATCCGGGGTCGTAGAGTCCCTGGGGCTCGGGGAGACCTCCGGGAAGGCCAAGGCGGGCAGCAGGCATGTAGTCACTCCCGTCGTCAACGTCTGCGTGGAACAGAGGGACGACGCTGGCCCTGCTGCGGTTGTGGTGCTTAGAGATTACAACACGCTGCCGGAATAGTGCCCCCCAGGTCCGCTTCGCGAACCTTGACAGGTCAGCGCCGTGGATATGGTTTGCGCATGGGTGGTCATGAGGCGATCGACGAACTGCTGGCGGAGGCCGGCGTGGACGGCCTGCGCCTGCGCGGAGCACTGGCGCTCCTGTCCGGCGGCCGCTGGTGGACCCTGGCCGACCTGGTCAGGGAGACCGCGACCCCGCGGCGGACGATCGAGTCGCTGCTGCGAGTGCTCCCCCTTGAGCACAGCGGCGATCGCGTCCGTATTCCCATTGATCAGGTCAACCGCTACAACGTCGGCATCGATGCGGATATTTCCGGTCTTGGGAATCCGGTGGCCGGAATGGTAGCGGCGCACACCGAGACGCTCGAGCGCCTGGAGAGGCTGATCGCCGGGGCCCCCCGGGGACGGCACGCGCTCGACCACGTCTCCGCGACCGCCGAGACCGTGCTGCGCCGCGCCCTCCTGCTGGGGCGGCGGTTCTGGCTGCCCGGCGCCCGCCTGCTGTGCGTCGGCGACCACGATCTGACCTCGCTGGCCGTGCGGATGGTCCACCCCGAGATCGAGGTCGCCGTGGCCGACGTCGACGACCGCATCCTGGAGTACATCGACGCCCAGGACCTGGGGGTGCGCACCCGCTGGGCCGACCTGCGCCTCGGCCTGCCGCCGTCGCTGCGCGGCTGGGCCGACCTCGCGATCACCGACCCGCCGTACACGCCCGAGGGGATCGGGCTGTTCGCCGCCCGCGCCGCCGAGGGCCTGCGCGACCGCGACCGGGGGCGGATCCTCGTGGCGTACGGCGCCTCCGAGCGCACTCCGATGCTCGCGCTGAAGGTGCAAAAAGCCCTCTTCGACCTCAACCTGCTGCACGAGGCGATATTTCCGCACTTCAACCGGTATCACGGGGCGGAGGCGATCGGCAGCGCGGCGGACCTGTACGTGCTTCGGCCCACCACGAAGACGTGGCCGGCGATCGCCGCCCGGCTCGACCGCCTCGCCACGGCCATCTACACACAGGGCCCCCAGGCCGTCGAGTCCGCCCCGGCGGCGCCGCCGGACGAGGCGGCCGTGACCGCGTTCGGGCCGGACCTGCTCGCCGGCGACTGGCCGCGCGGCCTGCTGCCGCAGGTGCCACGCACCCGGCTCGCCACCCTGCTGGCCAAGCCGTACGCCGCCGACCCCGAGCGGGTGGCGATCGCCGTGCCGGCCGGGCTGGAGGCCGCGCTGCCCCGCCTGCTGCTCGCGACGCGCGCCCGGCACGTGCGCGTGCTCACCACGGGCCCGGTGGTGGACGCGGTGGCGGACACGGTGGCGGATCTGCCCGCGCTCGCCGACCTGCTCGCCCCCGTCTATCGCCTGGCCGCCGAGGGCCACGTCCTCGACGCCGTACGGCTCTCGCCCCCCGACGGCGGCCCCGACCGGGTGGCGCGCAGGATCATGGACAGCGCCCACGGGAAGGTCGCCAACGCCTGGCGCGAGGCCCTGACCGAACCTGGGCCGGACGGGACGGCCGGGCTCACCAAGAGGCAGGCCAGGGCCGCCGTCGAGGAGGCCGCGCCGTGGGCCCTCGACGCCACCCCGCTCGAACTCCCCCTCCACCGCCTCGCCCGGATGAGGGCGCAGATCGACGCTCTGACCACGGCCTGACGAGGCCGAACGGGCACTGACGAGGCCGGGCCGGGAGATCTACCGGGCGGCGGGGACGGACGGCTGCGCGGACGTGCTCGCGCCGGGCGCGGACACCGCGGGAGAGGCGCCGGGATCGGAGGGAGGCTCCTCGGCGGGCTGGGCGCTGTCGTCCGGGCCCGGCGGTTGCGCGGGGTCCGACGGCACACCGGCCACCTTGACCACGCGCCGGAAGACCGCCTTCTCGGCCTCACGCACGGCCAGGCCGAGCATGATGAAGTCGTCCTTCTCCCCCGGTTCCGCGCCGTCGGCCCGGCCGATCCAGGCCACCCCGAGGTAGTGCCCGAGGACGTAGGCGTTTCCCTCGCTGTAGGCGCCGAACTTCGCCCGCGGCGACTCCAGCGGCTGCACCCAGGCGCCCCGGTAGAGCGACGCCAGCGACTGCGCCAGCGACTCGGCCGCCGCGACGTCCGCGAGGTTGAACAGGGTGTACTGCGCGACGTACACCCCGTCGGCGGTGGCGTACAGGCCGCGGAGGGCCTGACTGCATCCGGCCTCGGCCAGGGCGTCGGCGAGGTCGGCTCCCCATACGGCGCCCGCGCAGGCCTGGTCCAGGCGGCTGGCCAGCCTGCGCAGCGTGACCTTGCCGGCCTTGAGCGTCCGCGCGCCGAACACCTCCTGGGCGGTCAGCGCCGCGGTGTCGGCCTTCCTGTCGGCGATCGGGGCCAGTTCCTTGAGGGACGGCCAGGTCTGGAAGGACGCGGGCAGGCCCTCCCCTGACACGTCGCCCGACGCCTGCGCCGGCTGCGACTGCCCGCCGCCGATCGCGTTGATCACCAGTGTCAGCACCAGGGCGATCGCCAGCACTCCCACAGCGGTGACCGACCACATGACGACACGCTGCTGCCGGTCGTCCAGCCCCAGCTCGGCGAGGGCGGCCCCGGCCCGCCCCTCGGCAGGCGCGGACGACCGGCGCTTGCGCTTGGTCATAGACCGCCGGTTCCAATCAGCGAGCCCAGGCCCCAGGTCAGCGCCGCCGCCACGGCCCCCACCACGAGCTGGCGCAGACCGCTGAACCACCAGCTGCGGGCCGTCACCCTGGAGACCACGGCGCCCGCGGCGAACAGCGCCGCCATCGACACCGCGGCGGAGATCCACAGCCCCCGCACGCCCAGCAGGTAGGGCAGGAGCGGGACCAGTGCGCCGAGGCTGAACGACAGGAACGACGACACGGCGGCCAGCACGGGCGAGGGCAGGTCGTCGGGGTCCACGCCCAGCTCGGCGCGCGTGTGGACCGCCAGGGCCTCCTCCGGGTCGCGGGAGATCTGCCGGGCGACCTCCCTGGCGGTCTCCGGGTCGACGCCCCGCTCCTCGTACATCCGGGCGAGCTCGGCCTCCTCGGCCTCGGGGTGCCGCTCCAGCTCCCGGCGCTCGACGTCGATCTCCGCCTGGGCGAGCTCGCGCTGGCTGGCGACCGACACGTACTCGCCGCCCGCCATGGAGAACGCTCCGGCGGCCAGGCCGGCGATGCCGGCGAGCGCGACGATCCTGGTCTCCGCGGTGCCGCCGGCCACGCCCGCGATCAGCGCGAAGTTGGAGACCAGCCCGTCCATCGCGCCGAAGACGGCGGGACGTAACCAGCCGCCGTTGACGTCCCGATGCTCGTGGTGGATCTCGGCCCGCGCCCCCGTCGTGGCCTTCGTCATCGCTGGCCGGCCTCCGGTGTCGCCGCCGCGCCGTCGCCCGCTCCCGCGGTCGCCGTGCGCTTGGCGGAGCCCGCGTCGGCGTCCGGCGCCGGGTCGTCGGCGCCGCCTCGCGCCTCCCGGTCCTCCCGCTCGTCGCGCAGGAGTTCCGGCTCGTCGGCCTGGTCTCGCCCGTGGGCCGGGTCGGCGTGGTCCGCGCCGGCGTCGCCGGCCTGCGCGCCCAGCGGTTCCTCGCCGGTGCGGTTGCGGGCCAGCCACAGGTATGCCAGCGCGCACAGGAAGATGACGACCGAGGTCCACTGGTTCAGCCGCAGGCCGAGGACGTGGTGGGCGGGGTCGACCCGCAGCCCCTCGATCCAGAACCGGCCGAGCGTGTAGCCCGCGACGTACAGCGCGAACACCCGGCCGTGCCGCAGCCCGAACCGGCGGGCGGCCAGGATCAGCACACCGGCGAGTGCGAAGTCCCACAGCAACTCGTAGAGGAACGTGGGGTGGTAGGTGGTCGCGCCGGGGACGGTGCCCGGGCGGCCCGGCTCGATCTCCAGGCCCCACGGCAGGTCGGTGGGGCCGCCGAACAGCTCCTGGTTGAAGTAGTTGCCCAACCGGCCGATGCCCTGCGCCACGGCCACGCCGGGTGCGCAGGCGTCGGCGACGGCGGTGAAGGAGATGCCGCGCCGGCGGCAGGCGATCCACACGCCGAGCGCACCGAGGGCGACCGCGCCCCAGATGCCGAGGCCGCCCTCCCAGATGAACAGGGCGTCGATCGGGCGCTTGGGCGCCTCCGAGCCGAAGTAGATCTGCCAGTCGGTGATGACGTGGTAGAGACGTCCGCCGACGAGGCCGAACGGCACGGCCCAGACCGCGAGGTCGGTGATGGTCCCGGGGGCGCCGCCACGGGCGCGCCAGCGGCGTTCGCCGATCCAGACGGCGACGATGACACCGAGCACGATGCACAGCGCGTACGCGCGGATCGGGATCGGTCCGAGATTCCAGACCCCCTGTGACGGGCTGGGAATCGAGGCGAGGAGGGGCATGTAATGTGACGTTACCGCAAGACAGGGCTGGTCCGGCGCGAGGCACGGGCATCGGTCCCGCGACCTGCGACGACCGTCTCCCGCACCGGTTCAGAGCTCGGCGGCAGGCGTACGGCGCAGGGCGGCGAGGCGTGCGGCCAGGTCCCCCAGGCCCGGGTATTCGCCGAGATCCACCAGCCCCAGCCAGCCGAGCGCGGTGACCCCTTCGGGGTCGCGGGCGCCGAGGACGCCGCCCGCGAGCGCCGCGACCGTGTCGGTGTCTCCGCCGAGCGACACGGCGTACGGGAGCGCCGAGGCCAGGTCCGGGGCCTCGCGGATCACGTGGACCACCGCGGCGGCCGTCTCCACCGCGTCGAGGGAGACCCCTTGGGGCGGGGGCGACCACCGGCCGTGGGCGGCGTCCGCCACGGCGTCCATCGGCCCGTAGCGCTCACCCGCCCAGCGGGCCTCGGCCGCCGCCGCGTCCAGCAGATCGGCCGCGCCCGCGCCCTCCACCGCGGACGACGCCATGGCCGCGATCACGCAGGCCGCCGCCATGGCCGCCGGCGCGCGGTGCGTCGCGGCCGACAGCGCCTCGCACAGGCTCCGGCGGCGTTCGGGCCGGTCGGGCGGAACGGCCCAGCCGGCGGGGGCGATGCGCATGGCCGCGCCGTTGGTGGGCAGGTCGCCGGCCGAGGGCGCGGGGAGCTCCCCCGTCGCGTGGAAGTGCGCGAGGGCCCGCTTCGTCGTCGGCCCGAGGCCGCGCACCCCGGGCGCCGCGTCGGCCAGCCGGGTCAGGAAGTCCATGGAGGCGGGCCGTCCGTCCGTGTCGGCCAGGCACCGGGCGACCAGCACCATCTGCGCGGTGTCGTCGGAGGTCGAGCCGCGCGGCCACCCCCGGTCCGTAGCCGGCAGGCGGACGACCTCGGCCGGGTCGATGCTCTCCGGCGGGCGGCCCTCCCAGGGGACGCCGAGCGCGTCGCCCGCCGCGAAGGCGATCATCGCCCCGTGGATCCTCCTCGCGGCGCCCGCGGGTTCGGTGAGGGGAGACCGGTCGTCGTACGGCATGCGGGCATGCTAACCGCGGCCACGGAGGCGAAACCCGGAGAGAGATCAACGCGGCCGGTCGGCCGGGGACGGCGGCGGGGTCAGGCGGCGCCGCGACGTCGCTGTGCGGGGCGGCGGCTGAAGACCGCGGCCCTGCGGTGCAGCCGGAGGTGCGGTAGGCGCTCCCGCTGCGGCGCGGGCGGCCCCGTCCGGAACCGGCGCTTGACCGTCTCGACGAGCGCCAGGTAGACGACGAGGACGGCGGTGACCGTGCCGAGGATCACCGGAGGGATGGGGGCGAAACCGAGGTCGGGGCCCAGGGGGGTGTACGGCAGGACGAGGCCGGAGAGCACGACCGCCGTGACGGCGGCGGCGAGGGCCGCGCCGGGACGGCTGCGCCAGAACGGGGCCCGCCGGGTGCGCACCACGAAGATCACCAAGGTCTGGGTGGCGAGCGACTCCACGAACCACGAGGCACGGAACAGCGCCGGCCCGGCGTGGAACACCCGCAGCAGCACGGCGAACATGAGCAGGTCGAACACCGAGCTGATCGGGCCGAAGACCAGCATGAACCGCCGGATGAGCCCCAGGTCGAAGCGCGCGGGCCGGGCGAGCTGCTCGGCGTCCACCCGGTCGGCCGGGATCGCCAGCTGGCTCGCGTCGTACAGCAGGTTGTTCAGCAGCACCTGGCTCGGCAGCATCGGCAGGAAGGGCAGCACCGCCGACGCCGCGGCGGCGGAGACCATGTTGCCGACGTTACTGGCCGTTCCCATCAGCAGATACTTGATCGTGTTGGCGAAGATCCTGCGTCCCTCGACGATGCCGTCGGCGAGCACGCCGAGGTCCTTCTCCAGCAGCACCACGTCGGCGGCGTCCTTGGCCACGTCGGTGCCGGAGTCGACGGAGATCCCCACGTCGGCGCGGTGCAGGGCGAGGGCGTCGTTCACCCCGTCGCCCAGGAAGGCGACGTCGAGGCCCCCGCGCCGCTGGACCGCCACGATCCGGGCCTTCTGCTCGGGGCTGACCCGCGCGAAGACGGAGGTCGTGGCCAGGGCCCCGGCCAGCGCGTTGTCGTCGAGGCCGTCGAGGTCGGCCCCGGTCAGCACGCCGCCTCCCGGCAGGCCGATCGACTCGCCGACCTTCGCGGCGACCAGCGCGTTGTCGCCGGTGAGGATCTTCACGGTGACGCCGAGCGCGGCCAGCCGCTCCACCGCCTGTGCCGCGCCGGGCTTGGGCGGGTCGCTGAAGACGAGGAAGCCGGCGAGTTCCAGGCCGCACTCCTGCGGGCCGCCTACTCCCGCGGCTTCTGCGGACGGCCTGTCGTCCCGCGGCCCGTTCTCCCGCGGCCCGTCCTCCTGCGGCCCGTTTTCCTGGGGGCCGTTTTCCTGCGGTCCGTTTTCCTGGGGGCCGTTCGCCGGGGCGTGCGGCCGGATCGCCACCGCGATCAGCCGCGCCCCCTCGCCGAACAGCCGGTCCGCCGTCTCGCGGGCCCCGCCGGGCACGGCGCGGCAGCGCGCGAGCACCTGCTCGGGCGCCCCCTTCGTGATCGTCGTCCGTTGCCCCGCCGCGTCCTCGACCAGGACCGACGCCACCCGGCGCTCGTGGTCGAACGGCCGTTCCGCCAGCCTTCGGTAGCCGCGGGCGGCCACGCCGTCCGCGAGCCCGCCGGGCCGCGCCGCCTGATGCAGCGCGTCGTCGAGCGGATCGGAGCCGGGCGGGTCGGCGCACAGCAGCCCCCACCGGAGCGGTTCGGCCGCGTCGTCCGTGCCGTCCGGAGCGAGCGAGGCGCGCAGCTCGATCCTGGCCTGGGTCAGGGTGCCGGTCTTGTCGGTGAACAACACCTCCACGTCGCCCAAGTCCTCGATCACCACGAGCCGTTTGACGAGGACCTTGAGCCGGGTGAGCCGGCGGGCGCCGGTGGCCAGGCTGGTGGTCACGACGGCGGGCAGCAGTTGCGGGGTCACGCCGACCGCGATGGCCAGCGAGAAGAGCAGCGCGCCGAGGAGCGGGCGGCCCAGCACGAGGTTGACCGCGAGGACCCCGGCGGTCAGGACCGCCGCCACCCACACCAGCAGCCCGGAGAAGCGGCGCAGTCCCGTCTGGAACGCCGTCTCGGCGTGCCGCTCGCCGAGCCCGGCGGCGATCTCGCCGAACGCGGTCGCGGCCCCCGTCCCCGAGACGACCCCGGTCGCCGTGCCCCCGGTGACGACGGTGCCCATGAGCGCCGTGTCGCCCGGCTGCTTGCGCACCGGCATGGCCTCTCCGGTCAGCACCGACTCGTCGCACTCCAGGCCGTGCGCCTCGGCGAGCCGTACGTCGGCGGGGACCACCGCGCCGAGCCGCAGGCCGACCACGTCGCCCGGCACCAGGTCGGTCACGTCACGCGTGGTCCACGCTCCCCCGCGCAGCACCTGGGCGCGGTGGCGCATGCGCTCGTGCAGGGCCTCCACCGCGCGCTCGGCGCGGTATTCGTTGGCGAAACCCAGCCCGACGCTCAGAGCGACGATGACGCCGATCACCACCGCGTCGGTCCGCTCGCCGACGAAGAACGACACCGTGGCCGCCACCAGCAGCAGCACCAGCAACGGGCTGCGCACCTGCCGCGCGAGCACCGGCAGCGGGCGGGCGCGGTGGTCGCGGACGGCGTTCGGGCCGACCCGGCGCCGGGTCTCGGCGGCCTGCTCGTCGGTGAGCCCCGCCGTCAGTCCGGTCGTGAGTCCGACAGGGTGACGCGAACGACCACGGGCGACGCGAACGGCCACGGGCGACGCGGCGGGGCGGTGTCCGCCGGCCTGCTCCCCGGGGCGGTCGCGCCCGCTCATCGGCCCGGCGGCACCGGCATCGGCCGCCGCTCCGTCATGATCGGTTGTCCGGCTCCTGGGTGCGGCTGTCGAACTCGGTGTGACCGTTCGGGCACTTCGGGATCGTGTCGCCCTCCTGGACCGACACCTTCTCCCCGCAGACGGCGCAGTGGAAGACGCCGGTCTTGCGGGCCTTCTCACCGGTGTGGGCGGGCACGGCGCCTCCTCGCTCAGCTCGTCGCGGCGGAACCGCTCACGGCAGGCGCGGGCGGGACTCCGGTCGGACCGGCCCCTCCCCCGCCCCGTGCGGAGCTCGTGACATCGCGCTCGATACCCCGGTCACGGGAGACCACGCGGCCCTTGCCCGATTCTTGACGACGGCCGGGCGGGGGGACGGCCCGCGTGGGGCCGTCCCCGTGAGAGGTCACTTGCCGGCGCTCTCCACCGCGTCACGCAGCGAGCTCGGCACGAAGGCGACGTTGGTGTCGAGGTCCTTGCCGTCGAGCTTGATGGTCGGCGTGCCGGTCAGCTTCTGCGCGCTCATGGTCTGCTGGGAGAACTGCTGGTGCGCGGCGACGTTGCGCTGCTGCCGTACGCAGTTGTCGAAGTCGGGGGCGGTGACGCCGGCCTCCTTGCCCCACTTGATCAGCTCGTCGACGGTGAAGCCGGTCACGGTCTCGCTCGGCTGGTTCTTGTAGAGCGTGTCGTGGAACGCCAGCCACTGCCGGCCGTCGGTGACGCAGCGGGCGGCGGAGGCAGCGCGCAACGAGTTGCTCTTGGTCGGCTCCTGGGTGAAGATCGTGATCGGGTGGTACACGACCTTGGCCTTGCCCTCGGCGGCCAGGTTCTTCAGCGTCGAGCCGCTGGTCTCCTCGAACTGCTTGCAGGCCGGGCACTGGAAGTCCTCGTACACGTCGACCACGGGCTTGGTCACGCCGGACTTGGCCATCACGACCGTCCCGTCCTTCTCCACGGTGACGGGAGCGGCGCCCCCGGAGGCCTCCTCCGCGGTTCCCTGCCGCACCGACCACACCGTGAACGCGGCGGCGATCACGACGATCACCGCGATGGTGACGATCATCGTGATGCGCTTGCGCTGCTCCTGCTTGCGCAAGGCCTCCCGCTGGGCCGCGATCCGGGCCCTGGCCGCCTCACTCGTCCGCTTGCTCACGAAGCTTCCCCCCTGGCTTTGCTGTCCGGTTCCCTTCGCGCACTACCGTTGGCCCCGTGCGGCCGGGGACGGTAGGGCCGAAGGACCCGCGATCGGTCTCCGTGCCCGGCGACGTCGTCCGCGGTCACGCACCGTCGCCCTCGCCGCCGTCCGAGTCGTCCTCGTCCGCCGTATCCCGCTCCCCCGTGAAGCCAAGCGCGGAGTCCAGCGACAGGCGGCTCGCCGGCCTGACCACGATCCACGCCGCGCAGACCAGCAGCCCGAGGTCGCGCAGCAGCTCCCAGAAGTAGTTGGGGTCCTGTCCCGCGGCCAGCGTGCCGTCCCCGCCGAAGCAGCCGCAGTCGATGCGCAGCCCCCTGGCCCAGGCCGACGCGATGCCGATGACGAACGCCACCATCAGCACTCCGCCGACGACCGCCACCGCGCGCGTGAACAGGCCGACGAGCAGCAGCAGGCCCGTGATGATCTCCAGCACGGGCAGGCCGTATCCCACGACCTGCGCGACGGAGTCGGGCAGGAGCTGGTAGGCCCGCACCGCCTGCACCGACAACGCGGGCGCTCCGATCTTGAGCGCCCCGGCGACGATCAGAACGCCGGCGAGCACGACCCGTGCGGCGGTCGTGACCCAGGAGAGCACGGGTTTCGCAGGCTGTAACCGTTCGGACACCGAGGCGCCGGATGCCAACTGAACCATGAGTCTCCTCGCCCGGTAGGCAACACCGACTGAACAGTACCGGGACCCAACCTCACCATGTGCTGGATAAGAGCATGGTAAGCCGCCTTATCTTGGCTGCTCGCGGCGAGTGTACGGGAAGGAAACCCCAGGGCGTCTCAGCGCCGGACGCCCCGGGCGAGTTCGGCTCCGAGCTCGCGTACCGCCGCAAGACCGGACTTCTCGTCCGGCGCGTCGAGCAGGCGCCGGATGAAGGCGGACCCGACGATGACGCCGTCGGCGTACGCCGCGACCTCGGCGGCCTGGGCGCCGTTCCCGACACCGAGGCCGACGCAGACGGGCAGCGACGTGTTCGCCCTGGTCCGCTTGACCAGGCCCTCCGCCGCCGAGCTTACTGTCTCCCTCGCACCGGTCACGCCCATCAGCGAGGCCGCGTACACGAAGCCGGTGCAGCAGGCGGCGACCCTGGCGATGCGCTCGTCCGGCGAGCTGGGCGCGACGAGGAAGACCGTGTCGATGCCGGCCTCCTTGCTCGCGGCGAGCCAGGGCTCGGACTCCTCGGGCGTCAGGTCCGGCGTGATGGTCCCGACGCCGCCCGCCGAGGCGAGGTCGCGCGCGAAGCGCTCGGCGCCGTAGCGGTCGATCGGGTTCCAGTACGTCATGACCAGCGTCGCGGCCCCCGACTTCGCCACGCCCTCGACGGTGCGCAGCACGTCGGCGATCCGGGTGCCGTTGACCAGCGACCGGTGCACCGCGTCCTGGATGGTCGGGCCGTCCATGAGCGGATCGGAGTACGGCAGGCCGATCTCGATCACGTCGCAGCCGGCCTCGACCATCGCCGTCGCCGCGGCGACCGCGCCGTCCTTGGTCGGGAAGCCGGCCGGCAGGTAGCCGACCAGCGCGGCCCTGTCCTCGGCGCGGGCCTTGTCGAACACCGCGTGGAGTGTCGTCATCGGGATGCCCTATCGATGCTGATCAGAGGTTGAAGTACTTCATAGCGGTGCCCATGTCCTTGTCACCGCGGCCCGACAGGTTCACCAGGATGACGGCGTCAGGACCGAGCTCGCGGCCCAGCCGCAGCGCGCCCGCGAGCGCGTGCGAGGACTCGATGGCCGGGATGATGCCCTCGGTGCGGGCGAGCAGAGCGAAGGCCTCCATGGCCTCCTCGTCGGTCACGCCCTCGTAGGTGGCCCGGCCGGTGTCCTTGAGCCACGCGTGCTCCGGGCCCACGCCGGGGTAGTCGAGGCCGGCCGAGATCGAGTGCGACTCGATCGTCTGGCCCTCCTCGTCCTGCAGGACGTAGGTGCGGGCGCCGTGCAGCACGCCGACGCTGCCCTCGGTCAGGGTCAGCGCGTGCTCGCCGGTGTCCGCGCCCCGGCCGCCGGCCTCGTAGCCGTACAGCCGGACGTCCTCGTCCTCGATGAAGGCGTGGAAGACGCCGATGGCGTTCGACCCGCCGCCGACGGCGGCGCAGACCGCGTCCGGCAGCTTGCCGGTGAGCTCCAGCACCTGGCGGCGGGCCTCCACGCCGATGATCCGGGCGAAGTCCCGCACGATCTCCGGGAACGGGTGCGGACCGGCGACGGTGCCGAACAGGTAGTGGGTGTGGTCGACGTTGGTGACCCAGTCGCGGAACGCCTCGTTGATGGCGTCCTTGAGGGTCTGGCTGCCGTTGGTGACCGGTACGACGGTCGCGCCGAGGAGCTTCATCCTGGCCACGTTGAGCGCCTGGCGCTCGCAGTCGACCGCGCCCATGTAGATGACGCACTCCAGGCCCATGAGCGCCGCGGCGGTGGCGGTGGCGACGCCGTGCTGGCCCGCCCCGGTCTCCGCGATGACGCGCCGCTTGCCCAGCCGCTTGGTCAGCAGCGCCTGCCCGAGCACGTTGTTGATCTTGTGCGCGCCGGTGTGGGTCAGGTCCTCGCGCTTGAGCAGGATCCGCGCGCCGCCCGCGTGCTCGGCGAAGCGCGACACCTCGGTCAGCGTCGTGGGACGGCCGGCGTACGTGCGCAGCAGGTGGTCGAACTCGCGCAGGAAGCCCAGGTCGGTCTTGGCCTTCTCGTACTCCGCGGCGACCTCGTCGAGGGCCGGGATGAGCGCCTCCGGCACGTACCTTCCGCCGAACCTGCCGAACTTGCCGTTGACGTCCGGGTCGTTTCCGTGGACCCCGTTGCCGGCCAGGTCCGCGGAGGTGAGGATGGTCCCCTCCGTCGCGGTCACGTGGCCTCCTTCCGATGCGCTGTCGTTCACGAGTGCCTCTCGGAGCCGGTGTCCTGCCGGGAGGCCGGGTGGGCGCCCGCGGTCACGAGGTCGTTGACCGCCGTCTTGGGGTCCCTGCCGGTGACCAGGCTCTCGCCCACCAGCACGGCGTCCGCGCCCGCCCGCGCGTACGCGAGCAGGTCGTGCGGGCCGCGCACCCCGGACTCGGCCACCTTGATGACGCCGTCCGGCACCTTGGGCGCGAGCTTGGCGAACACCTCGCGGTCCACCTCGAGCGTCTTGAGGTCGCGGGCGTTGACCCCGATGATCTTCGCTCCGGCGTCGACCGCGCGGTCCAGCTCCTCCTCGGTGTGCACCTCGACGAGCGGGGCGAGCCCGATCGACTCGGCCCGCTCGATCAGCGAGACGAGCGCCTGCTGGTCGAGGGCCGCCACGATGAGCAGGGCGAGGTCCGCGCCGTGCGCCCTGGCCTCCCACAGCTGGTAGGAGGTGACGATGAAGTCCTTGCGCAGGACGGGGATGTCCACGGCCGCGCGCACGGCCGCGAGGTCGGCGAGCGTCCCGCCGAACCTGCGCCGCTCCGTGAGCACGCTGATGACGTGGGCGCCGCCCTCCTCGTAGTCCGCGGCGAGGGCGGCGGGGTCGGCGATGGCGGCGAGCGCGCCCTTCGAGGGGCTCGACCGCTTCACCTCCGCGATGACCGACACCCGGTCGCCGCCGAGCGCGGCGTAGGCGTCCCGGGGCTCGGGGGCGCGGGCGGCGAGCCGCTTGAGCTCCTCGATCGGCACGTTGCGCTGCCGCTCCTCGAGGTCCTCCCGCACGCCCAGGATGATGTCCTCAAGAACACTCACGCGTCCTCCTCGCCTTCGGCTCGGAGCTCGCGCGATTTGCCTGTCCGCTCGCTCACGCGTAAGGGTCCCTCCGGTCGGCTGCTCTGCGTGTCCTGCCCTGCGATGGTATCGGCCCGTCTCGCGTCGATCCGCCACCGGGTCGATTCACGGTGCGAGGAATTGCCCGAAAGGCGTATTACGCACCACCCCGAAGACGGCCGCGACGACGAGGAGTCCCCACAGGTACGCGGGGCGCGCGCCGTCCGGGCGCATGGGCCGTCCCTGCCATGATCGTAACGCCCATCGGGCCCACAGTGTGATTACGACAGGGACGCAGAAGACAAAGAGCAGGTTCATCCGCGCCGCCCCGGCGAGGTCGGCGTGGGCAAGGTCGTGCACGGCGCGCAGCGCGCCGCATCCGGGGCAGTACAGGCCGGTCAGGTAATAGAGAGGGCAGACGGGGTAGTGACCCGGCTCGTGCGGGTCGACCACCGCCAGGTATGTCACCGCCGCGGTCAGAACGGCCGCGGCGCCGAACGGCGCGCGCAGCGACCACACCCGGTCCCACGCGCGCCGTCCGGTCACCTCCATGAAGGTCAGCCTAACGCGGGGCGCGCACGACCACGGTGCCGACGATCTTGTCGGCGAACGTCTGCCGCTTGGCGTCCCACAGCGGCCACAGGAAGCCGATGTAGCAGGGCAGGCCGTCGATGATGTGGCAGAGGTAGCGGACGAAGGCCATGCCGAAGCCGATGTACTCGCCGGTCTGCTCCTTGACCGTCTGGATGCCGACGACCTTCTTGCCCACCGTCTGGCCGGTGGTGCCCTCCTTGTACTTCAGCCACAGACCGAGGCCGATGGCGACGACGAAGCCGAGGAGGTAGATGACCATGCCGATCCCGCTGCCACCCGAGGAGGTGAGCTCGCCCGTGTTCGGGTCAACCTGCAGCGAGTTGGCGGTCATGGAGCCGCCGATGGCGTAGAGGATGCTCGACGGCACGCCGACGATCACAGCGTCGATCAGGTAGGCGCCGACGCGCAGGCCCCAGTGGGCGAGCTCGGGAGCCGGGTAGCCGCCGGGCTGGCCGTACGCGCCGCCGTACTGGTCGCCGCCGGGCGCGGCCGGGTACGAGCCCTGCGGCGGCGGGTAGCCGCCGCCCTGCGGGTAGCCGCCCTGGGAAGGCGGCGGGTAGCCGCCCTGCGGCGGGGGGTACCCGCCCTGCGGGCCGGGCTGGTTCTGGGGGTAACCACCCGGGTTGTAGCCCGGGTCGTTGCCATACGTCATGTGGTGCTCCTGCGTGAGTGGGGGAAAAGGAGTCTCGGATCTTCTTCAGCGCGACGAGACCGGAGACGGCCCCGAGAATCCGCGAAGCACCGCATGGGAACGGGCCGGGGATGCCGGGGAGGAGCGACGCGACGACCATGCCGTTCCCGCCGGCGCCGGAGGGTGGCCGGCGCCGGTGCGGACCGGCCGGAGCGGATGGCGATGGCCGTCGGAGGCCGGCTGCCGATCATCCCGGCCGCGCGGGCGGTCATGGCCGCCCGCGCCGCCCGGCCGGCTCCCGTGGCTCATTCGGTCTCCTGCGATGATCAGAGGTCGGCGCGAAGCCTATCGGCAGCAGGGCGGTCGGGCCGGGCAGGAATCCGCTTTGTGGACAATTTGTAATCTGAGGTGGGAACGATCCAATGCGCGGGAGGGACTCCCCCGCCGTCGGACCGGCTACGCGGTGGGGTCCTCGCCCTCGTCGATCGCGTCCCACATCGCCCTGTCGGCGTCCTTCACCCGGGCGGCCCCGCCCGTGCCCCCGGGCCCGGCCTTCCGCTCGTACCTGCTCGACATGCCAGGCCAGCGCACGCTCAGGACGGCCGCCGCCACGCCCGCCACGGCCAGGACGAGCCCGCCCGCCGCGGCCAGCACCGGCCAGACCCAGGCGCGCGACTCCAGGGAGATGTGACCGGAGGACGTCACCGCGGTCGTCATGTGCTGCGCGGCCGCCGAAGCGATCGTCACGCCGCGCGTGCCGTCCCACGCCCCTGCCGCCACCGCCACGCCGAGCAGGGCGACCACCACGCTCGTCACCCGCCGCGCGACCCCCCGGGTCGCCAGGACGGCCAGCACGGCGGCGAGCGCGGCCAGCGCCGCGGGGGTGAGCCAGGCGACCAGGTCGTCGCCGGTGAGGGAGCCGCCGCCCGCTCCCGCGGGGCTTCCCGCCGTGCCGAGCGTGACCCACACGCGGCCCGCGGCCAGCAGCGCGACCCCGCCGCCCACGGCGCAGGCGGCCAGCCAGACGAGCAGCGAGCGCCGCGCCGTGCGCGCCTGGTCGCGGGCGGGCGCGGGAGCGGTCACGGCGCGCCGCTCACGTCGAGGACGTCGGCGTCGAAGCAGGTGCGGTCGCCGGTGTGGCAGGCCGCCCCCACCTGGTCGACCTTGAGCAGGATCGTGTCGCCGTCGCAGTCGAGCGCCACGTGCTTGACCCACTGCACGTGGCCGGAGGTGTCGCCCTTCACCCAGTACTCCCCCCGGCTGCGGGACCAGTAGGTCGCCCGGCCGGTGGTGAGCGTGCGGTGCAGCGCCTCGTCGTCCATCCAGGCGAGCATGAGCACCTCGCCGGTGTCGTGCTGCTGGACGATCGCGGGCACCAGGCCGTCCGGCGTCCGCTTGAGCCGGTCGGCGATCTTCGGGTCGAGGGCCATGAGGCCAATTGTGCCGCAGGTCCCGGCCGCCCCCGCCGCCCCTACCCGGCCTCCCCCGCTGCCGCACCCTGCTTTCCGCGCTGCCGCACCCTGCTCGCCTCGCTGCGCACCCTGCTCGCCTCGCTGCGCACCCTGCTCGCCTCGCTGCGCACCCTGCTCGCCTCGCTGCGCTACACGGGTGCGCCGGCCGTCGCGGTCACCAGCGAGAGCGGCAGGTCGCCCACCCGGCGTACGGCGTGGTCGCCGTCGTGCGGGCCGCCACGGTAGACCGACCCCGCGACCCAGCTCGCGGTGTTGGACGCGACGACCCGGCCCTCGGCGTTGACCAGGAACGCCGGGCCCGGGATCTCCCGTAGCGCGGGGAGCACCGCGGCCTCGAACCGCCGGACGAACACGTCGGCCGCGGCCACCCCGGCGAAGCTCCCCCCGGCCGTCACGGGCACCGACAGCGTGAGGCTGTACTCGTCGGTGCACAGGTAGTCGACGTACGGGCCGCAGATCGTGCGCTCGGCGCCGGAGGACGGGCCGGCGTACCAGTCCCAGTGGGTGTAGTCGTAGAAGGCGCTGCTCGCCGGGTCCATGTCCCGCAGCAGCTGCACCGGGGCGCCGGAGGGGTTCTCCTGCCACCATTCGAGGTACCACGGCGCGTCGGCCAGCAGGCCGGGCGCGGCGATGAAGCCGATCCCCGCGATCAGCGCCGGAAGATGGGCCGGCAGGCGAGCGGGCAGACCGGCCGGCAGCGCGCCGCCGCGCAGCCGGGCCCACAGCAGCGGGCGCAGCGCCGCGAGGTCGGCCACGACCGGGCGGCGCGTGCCGCCCGCGGGCAGGACGCAGGCGACGGCGGCGTCGCGGACCTCGCGCAGCGCCTCGAAGACACCCTCGGCCGCCTCGCGCACCCGCTCCACCGCCGCGGCGGCGTGGTCGTGCCCGGCCTGCACAAGTGACGCCGGTGTGCTCATGCTTTCTACTCCCGCAGCCGCAGCCGAAGCTCGATGAGGTGTCGTGTCGCGTCGAGCACGTGCCGCTCGGCGACGGCCCTGGCCTGCTCGCCGTCGCCGCGCTCGACGGCCCCGGCGATGGCGCGATGCTGTGCCGCCGTCTCATCGTGCCCGCTCAGGGCCTCGTGCGGAAGCCAGAGCAACGGTCCGATGTCAGCCTGTAACCGGATCTCCTCCCGAGTGAGGCGGGCCGACTGCGAGGCCGCCGCCACCTCGATGTGGAACCGGCCGTCGAGCCTGCGCAGCCGGGCGCACGCCTCTCCTGACCCGGCCGCCTGCGGCGCGGCGGCGACGGCGTCCATCTCGTCCAGGGTGCGCCACAGGGGCGCGACGTCCGAGGGCAGCGAGCGCTCGGCGGCGAGCCTCGCCGCCGTCCCGGCGATCGCCGCGTAGTGGTCGCCGAAGTCGCGCAGCTCGTCGGCGGCGAACACGCGCAGCCGCGCAAGGGGGTCGAACTCGGCGGGCAGGCGCACGAAGCTGCCGCCGCCCCGGCCGCGCCGCGTCTCGACCATCCCCCGCTGCCGCAGCGCCATGAGCGCCTCCCGCAGGGTCACGGTGGAGACGCCGAGCCGGCCCGCGAGCTCGGTCTCGCTGGGCAGCTGCTCTCCGTCGGCGAGCAGGCCGACCGCGATCGCGTCGGCGAGCCGCCGCACGACGGCGTCCACTCTGGCCGTGCTGTCCACCGGCGAGAAGACGGCCAGGCGGGCCATGTTCACGGTCGCACTCCTGTTCGCCCACGCCGTCGCGAGGGTTGACACCCGCGAAAGTTGACAACAGTGATACCGGATCGGGTCTTTACGTGAAACATTTAACTCCATATGTTTCAGGTCATGCCAGACCAAGCAGTCAGTCTCCGCGGCCTGCGCAAGAGCTTCGGGCCGGTCGAGGCGGTGGCCGGGATCGACCTCGACGTCGCCGACGGGGAGTTCTTCGCGATGCTCGGGCCGTCCGGCTCGGGGAAGACCACCGTGCTGCGCATGATCGCGGGGTTCGAGTCGCCCACGGCAGGGACGGTGGAGCTGGGCGGGCGCGACGTCACGCGGCTCGCGCCGTTCGAGCGGGACGTGAACACGGTCTTCCAGGACTACGCGCTGTTTCCCCACATGAGCGTGCTGGACAACGTCGAGTACGGCCTGCGCGTGAAGAAGGTGCCCAGAGCCGAACGGCGCGAGCGGGCGCTCGCCGCCCTGCGCTCGGTGCGGCTGGAGGGCTTCGAGAAGCGGCGCCCGGCCCAGCTGTCCGGCGGCCAGCGTCAGCGGGTCGCGCTGGCCCGCGCGCTGGTCAACCGGCCGCGCGTGCTCCTGCTCGACGAGCCGCTCGGCGCGCTCGACCTCAAGCTCCGCGAGGAGATGCAGGTCGAGCTGAAGGCGATCCAGCGGGAGGTCGGCATCACGTTCCTGTTCGTGACCCACGACCAGGAGGAGGCGCTGACGATGAGCGACCGGATCGCGGTGTTCAACCAGGGCAGGATCGAGCAGGTCGGCACCCCCGCCGAGGTGTACGAGCGCCCGGCCACCGCCTTCGTCGCCTCCTTCGTCGGCACCTCCAACCTCATCTCCGGCGAGGCCGCGCGGGCCGTGCTGGGCAGGGAGGGGACCTTCAGCGTCCGGCCGGAGAAGCTGCGCGTCGTGCTCGGCGAGGAGCCTCCGGGCCCGGACGAGCACGAGGCCGCCGGCGTGATCCGCGAGGTCGTGTACGCCGGTCCCGCGACCCGGTTCGTCGTGGACCTCGACGCGGGCGGGCGCCTGATCGCCCTCCAGCAGAACCTGCAGGCGTCGTCCATGGACGTGACGGGCCTGCGCGGCGCCCGCGTCCGCCTCGTGTGGAACCGCCGGCACGAGTTCCCCATCGACGCCCCCGCCGAGCCGGTCACCGCCGGTTGAGCTCCGCCACCGCGCCCACAGCACCACTCACAGCAAGGAGAACCACGATGCGGTCCCCCCGTCCGCGTTTCGCCAGGCCTTCCCTCGTCGTCACCGCCGCGCTGGCGCTCGCCGCCGTCGCGGGCTGCGGCGGCGGGTCGTCCCCCGCCACCGGCGGCTCGGGCGCGGCCCCCGGCGGCGGCGCCTTCACGCCGCCGAAGATCGAGGCCCTGAAGTCCCTCGGCCCCGGCGAGGGGCAGGTCAACCTCGTCGCCTGGGCCGGGTACGCGGAGGACGGCTCCAACGACCCCAAGGTCGACTGGGTCCACCCGTTCGAGAAGGCCACGGGCTGCACGGTCAACACCAAGACGGCCGGCACCTCCGACGAGATGGTCAACCTGATGAAGACCGGCGAGTACGACGCCGTGTCCGCCTCGGGCGACGCCTCGCTGCGCCTGATCGCCTCGGGCACGGTCGCGCCGGTCAACACCGCCCTCGTGCCGAACTACAAGGACGTGTTCGACGGCCTGAAGCTCAAGCCGTGGAACTCGGTCGACGGCGTCGCGTACGGCATCCCGCACGGCCGCGGCGCGAACCTGCTCATGTGGCGCACGGACGCGGTGAAGCCGGCCCCCGACTCCTGGGGCGTCGTGTTCGACCCCGCCTCGCCGTACAAGGGCAAGGTGACGGCGTACGACTCGCCCATCTACATCGCCGACGCCGCGCTCTACCTCATGTCGGCCAAGCCGGAGCTGGGCATCAAGGACCCGTACGCGCTGGACGACAAGCAGCTCCAGGCGGCGGTCGACCTGCTCAAGCAGCAGAAGCAGAACATCGGCGAGTACTGGTCCGACTACACCAAGGCGGTGCAGTCGTTCAAGTCCGGCGACACGGTCGTGGGCACGACCTGGCAGGTGATCGCCAACCTGGTGGAGGCCGACAAGGCACCGGTCGAGACGACGCTGCCGAAGGAGGGCTCCACCGGCTGGTCGGACACCTGGATGGTCGCCGCGAAGGCCAAGCACCCCAACTGCGCTTACAAGTGGCTCGACTGGATCATCTCCCCCAAGGCCAACGCGCAGGTGGCCGAGTGGTTCGGCGAGGCGCCGTCCAACGCCAAGGCGTGCGAGCAGACCTCCGACAAGTCGTTCTGCGACACCTACCACGCGACCGACGAGGAGTACTTCTCCAAGGTCCACTACTGGACCACGCCGATCGCGCAGTGCCTCGACGGGCGCACCGACGTCAAGTGCACCGACTACTCCGAGTGGACCCGGGCCTGGACCGAGATCAAGGGCTGAGCGATCCCCCGGGGGGACGGCCGCCCGGCCGTCCCCCCGCCCGCACGGAGAGAAGACGATGACGACCCTCACGACGACGGCCGCCTCCCCCGGGATGCGCAGGCGGGCCGCCTCATTCCTGCACCGGCACGCCGGGGTGCGGCTGTCGCTGCTGCTGTCGGCGCCCCTGGCCTGGCTGGGGCTGGCCTACCTGGGCGCGCTCGCGGCCCTTCTCGTCACCGCGTTCTGGTCGACCGACGTGTTCACCGGCGACGTGGTCAAGGTGTTCACCTGGGCCAACTTCACCGACCTGGTCACCGGTGAGGTCTACCGCACGGTCGCCCTGCGCTCGATCGGCGTGGCCGCGGCGGTCACGCTGATCGACCTGGTGGTGGCCTTCCCCATGGCCTTCGCGATGGCCAAGCTGGCCTCGCCGCGGGCCCAGCGCTGGCTGGTGATCGCCGTGCTCACCCCGCTGTGGGCGTCCTACCTGGTCAAGGCGTACGCGTGGCGGGTGATGCTGTCCTCGGACGGCGTGCTCGGCTGGGGCTACGGCCTGACCGCCACCGTGGTGACCCTGTCGTACCTGTGGCTGCCGTACATGATTTTGCCGATCTACGCGGGGCTCGAACGGCTGCCGAACTCACTGCTCGACGCGGCCGGCGACCTCGGCGCGCGCGGGTGGCGGACCTTCCGCACGGTGGTCTGGCCGCTGACCTTCCCCGCCGCCGTGGCGGGGTCGATCTTCACGTTCTCGCTGTCGCTGGGCGACTACATCACCGTGAAGATCGTCGGCGGCAAGACCCAGCTCATCGGCAACGTGGTCTACGACAACATCGGCGCGGCCAACAACCTGCCCTTCGCCGCCGCCGTCGCCACCGTCCCCGTCGTGATCATGCTGGTCTACCTCGCGGCCGTACGCCGCACCGGCGCTCTGGACAATCTGTGAAGGAGGCGCGGTGAACCTGTCTCGTACGTCCCGGACGCTGCTGCGGGCGGCGCTGGTGGCCGGCCTGGCCGTCGTCTACGTGCCGCTGGCCGTGGTGCTGCTCAACTCGTTCAACTCCGACCGGACCTTCTCCTGGCCGCCCGCCGGGTTCACGCTGCGGTGGTGGGGCGCCGCCTGGGACTCCGCCGGCCTGCGCGACGCGCTGTGGACCTCGGTCCAGGCCGGTCTCGGCGCGACCGCGATCGCGCTCGTGCTCGGCACGATGGCCGCCTTCGCGGTGCAGCGCTACCGGTTCTTCGGCCGGGAGACGGTCTCGCTGGTGATCGTGCTGCCCATCGCCCTGCCCGGCATCGTGACCGGCATCGCGCTGAGCAACACCTTCCACACGGTGCTCGGCCTCCCCCTCGGGCTGCTGACCGTGATCGTGGGCCACGCGACGTTCTGCGTGGTCACCGTCTACAACAACGTGCTGGCCCGGCTGCGCCGCATGGGCCTGAACCTGGAGGAGGCGTCGGCCGACCTCGGGGCGGACACGTTCACCACGTTCCGCCTGGTGACGTTCCCGATGATGCGCTCGGCGCTGCTCGCGGGCGGGCTGCTCGCCTTCGCGCTGTCGTTCGACGAGATCATCGTCACGACGTTCACCGCCGGTGCCGGTGTCCGCACGCTGCCGATCTGGATCTTCGAGAACCTGTTCCGGCCCAACCAGGCGCCGGTGGTCAACGTGGTGGCCGCCGCGCTGATCCTGCTGTCGGTGATCCCGATCTACCTGGCCCAGCGCCTGTCCGGCGGCGACCCCCAGACGCACTGACGGGCGCGCGGACGGATCAGCCGTCCGCGCCCGTGAGGGAGCGCAGGCAGGGGCGCAGCAGGGCGGCGATCTGCTCCGGAGGCGCGTCGCGCAGCTCTTCGAGCTTCAGCAGGTGTCGCCCGAGGACCACGCCGATGAGCACCGCGCTGACCAGCGCCGCCCGTACGCCCGCGTCGGCGGCGGGGAGGGCCTCGGCGAGCTGCGCGCGGTAGCGGGCCGCTCCCTCGGCGGCGGCCTCGGAGGCTCCGGGATGGGTGAGCATCGAGCGCAGCACGGCCAGCGACTCGACCGGCTCGTCGGCCATCGAGGCGGCGAGCCGGTCGAGCAACTCCTCGACGACCCCTTCCGGCTCGCCTTCGAGAGGCCCGGACGGCCGGGCCCGGGCGACGCGCAGGAAGAGCTCCTCCTTGGAACCGAAGTAGTGCATGACGAGCCCGGGGTTCACTCCGGCGGCCGCGGCGACGGCCCGGATCGTCGTGTCCGCGTATCCCGACTCGGCGAACAGGCGAGCCGCCGCAGCGAGGATTCGCGCCTCGGTGCTGCGGCGACGCTCCGCCCGCGTCATGCGGGCTCCGGCCTCGGTCACCGGACGATTCTACGGCGTGATTGATCCCTTCCCGCATTTCGTTGTACGGTCGTTCAATGAACAGCCGTTCAACGAAGGAGGGCCGATGGACCGGCCGACCCCGCGAGACGTCCTCGCCCGCAGACGCGCCCTGATCGTCGACGGCGACCTGGACGGCTTCGCCGATCTGTTCGCCCCCGACGGGGTGATCGAGCTGCCGTTCGCCCCGCCGGGGATGCCCGTGCGCGTGGAGGGCCGGGAGGCCATCCGCGCCTTCTCCTCCGGGCAGGCGACCGCGGCGATGCGGATCGAGGACATGTGGACCACGAGCGTCTACGAGACGACGGATCCGGAGGTGCTCGTCGTCGAACTCGAGACCAGGGCCGTGGTGACCGCGACGGGCGCCCCCTATCAGGGCCGGTCCGTGCAGGTGTTCCGCATCCGCGACGGGCGGATCCTCCTGCTGCGCGACTGCTGGAACCCGATGGGCCTCGCCGACGCGCTGCGGGCCTGATCAGGACCCGGAAGAGGTGGCGGTGGTCCAGGAGGCGTAGAGGTCGGCGTACACGCCGGGTTGCTCGACCAGGACGGCGTGCGGGCCGCGCTGGACGATCCGGCCGTGCTCGAACACCAGCACCTCGTCGGCCGCCTGGGCGGTGGACAGGCGGTGCGCGATCGAGACGGCCGTACGGCCGCGGGTGACGCCGTCGAGGGCGCGGGCGAGGCGCACCTCGGTGGCGGGGTCCACGGCGGAGGTGGCCTCGTCGAGCAACAGCAGGTCGGGGTCGGCGAGGTAGGCGCGGGCGAGCGCGACGAGCTGCCGCTCTCCGGCCGACAGGGACTCGCCCCGCTGGCCGACCGGGGTGTCCAGGCCGGCGGGCAGGCCGTCGAGCCAGTCGGCCAGGCCGAGCTCGGTCAGGGCGCGGGTGATCTCCTCCCGGGTGGCCGAAGGCCGTCCGAAGCGGATGTTGTCCTCAAGCGTCGAGTCGAACAGGAAGCCGTCCTGCGGGACCATGACGATCCGCTCCCTGAGCGAGGAGAAGCTGACCGTGCGCAGGTCGGTCCCGTCCACGAGGATCCGGCCGGAGGTCGGGTCCATGAGCCGGGTGAGCAGCTTGGCGAAGGTCGTCTTGCCCGAGCCGGTCTCCCCCACGACGGCCACGCGGGTGCGCGGCGGGATCTCGACCGACACCTCGTGCAGCACCGGCGGCCCGCCGGGGTAGGCGAAGCCCACGTCGTCGAAGCGGACCGAGATCGGGCCGCGCGGCAGGGTGGCGCCGTTCTCCGGGTCGGCCACGTCGGCCGGGGTGTCGAGCACGCCCAGGATGCGCCGCCATCCGGCGATCGCGTTCTGCGCCTCGTTCAGCACCTCGGTCGCGGTCTGCAGCGGGCTGATGAACAGCGTGATCAGGAACAGGAACGCGATGAGCCGCCCCGCCGTGATCGAGTCGGCGACGCCCAGCCAGACCCCGGCCACGACCACCAGCGCGACCGTGATCGAAGCGACCAGCTCGGTGGCCGGGAACGTGAACCCGACGATCTTCTGGGCCCTGGACTGCGCCGCGCGCATCCCGTCCACCGCCGTGTCGATCCGCTCGGCCGTGCGGTCCTCCGAGCCGTACGCCCGGATCACCGCGCTGCCGACGACCGACTCGCTGACGGCGGCGAGGACGTCGCCGGCGCGCTCGCGCACCCGGGTGTAGGCGCCGGCCACCAGGCGCTGGAACCGGGGCAGGGCCAGCACCAGCGGCAGGAAGCAGGCCCACACGATCAGCGTGAGCTGCCAGGAGTAGACGGCCATCAGCACGGTCGCCACCACCAGCTGGCCGGCGGACACGATGACCATCAGCCCGCCCCACTGCATGAACGTGCTGATCTGGTCGACGTCTCCGGTCACGCGGGAGACCAGGCCGCCGCGCCGCTCGGTGTTCTGCGTCAGCACCGACAGGTCGTGCACGTGGCGGAAGCCCTTGCCGCGCAGGGCCGCCAGGCCCGCCTCGGTGGAACGGTAGAGCCGGACGTTCATGAGGTAGCCGCACAGCGCGGTCAGCACGACGGCGAGCGCGCACAGGGCCACCGCGTTCCGGATGAACGGCAGGTCGGGCACGCCCGAGCGCAGGCCGCGGTCGATCACCTGCTGCACGGCGATCGGCACGACGACCTTGCCCAGTGTGGCCAGCACGGCCAGCACGAGCGTCCCTGCGAGCCCGCGGCGGAACTCCGGCGACAGCCGCAGGCCCTGCCTCAGCGTCTCCAGGGCGCCCCGGTCGGCCGACCGCAGAGCCGAGGTCTGTCCTGCGGCCGTGCCCGTCGCAGGGTCGGTCACGGCGGTCACCGCGTCACACTCCTCGTCAGTGGCTTGTGGCCGTGCGTCATGCGACGACCTCCTCATCGGTGTCTTCGCGGATGTCGAGCGCGGCCCGCTCGGCCTCCTCGCGCTCGTAGGCGGTGACGAGCTCGCGGTAGCCCGCGCAGCGGACCAGCAGCTCCTCGTGCGTGCCGTGGTCGGCGACCACGCCCTGCTCCAGGTAGACGACCTCGTCGGCCAGCGCGATCGTCGCCATCCGGTAGGCGACCACCATCACCGTGGCCTCCGCGGCGCCGTCGCGCAGGCCGTACAGGATGCGCTTTTCGACCTGAGGGTCGACGCTGGAGGTGGCGTCGTCGAGGATGAGCAGCCGGGGCTCGCGCACGAGCGCGCGGGCCAGCGCGAGGCGCTGGCGCTGACCGCCCGACAGCGTCGCGCCGCGCTCGCCGATCCGGGTGTCCAGGCCGGACGGCAGCGCGCTGACGAAGCCGTCGGCCTGCGCGAGCCGCAGCGCGGCCCACACCCGCTCGTCCGGCACCTGCCCGCCGAGCGCGATGTTGCCGCGCACGGTGTCGTCGAACAGGAACGTCTGCTGCGGCACGAGCGCCACCGAGGCGCTCACCTCCCCCCTGGCCACCTCGCGCAGGTCGACGCCGTCGACCCGGACGACGCCCTCGCCGGGGTCGATCAGGCGCGCGAGCAGCTGGGTGAGCGTCGACTTGCCCGCCCCCGTCGGCCCGACGACCGCGATCGTGCGGCCCGGCGCGACGGCGAAGCTCACGTCCCGCAGCACCGGGCTTCCCGGCACGTACGCGTAGGAGACGCCCTCGGCCTCCACCCGGGCCGGGCCGGAGGCGTCCAGGCGGGCGGTGCCGTACTCCATGGAGCCGGTGGCGTCGAGGACCTCCCTGACCCGCGTCCAGCCGACGACGCTGCGCGGCAGTTCGGCCAGCACCCAGCCGAGCGCCCGAATGGGGAAGGCGAGAAGGGTGAACAGGTAGGCGACCTGGATCAGGTCGCCGGCCGCGACACCGCCGGACTCCAGCCGCAGCGACCCGACGAGCAGCACGGCGAGCACGCCCAGCGTGGGCAGCGCCTCGAGCATGGGGTCGAACAGCCCGCGCACCCGGCCGACGGCGACGTTGGCGTCGCGCAGCGCGTCGGCCTTCGCCTGGAACCGCGCGGTCTCCGCGTCCTCCCTGCCGAGGGTCTTGACGACGAGCGCGCCGTCGAAGCTCTCGTGCGCGACCTCGCTCACCTCGGCCCGCAACTGCTGGGCCCGCATCGCGAGCGGTGAGAGCCTGCGCTGGTAGACCAGGTTGAGCACGGCCACGGCAGGGAAGATCAGGAAGCCGACGACGGCGAGCACCGGGTCGACCAGCACGATCGCCACGGCGGCCGTCACGAGCATCACGACCACGCCCACCGCCATCGGCAGCGGGGCGAGCGGCCCCCAGGCCGCCTCGACGTCGGAGTTGGCGTTGGACAGCAGCTGCCCGGTCGGGTGGCGGTGGTGCCAGGCGAGGGGCAGCCGCAGGTACTGCCGGGTGACGGCGCGACGGGAGTGGGCCTGCATGCGGTACTGGTGGATCCCGGCCATGATGCGCCGGCCCATGATCCCCGCGGCCTTGAGCACCGCCACGCCCACGATCAGCAGGGCCGCCACGACCAGCGCGCCGGTGCCGGCCTCGCCGTCCCGGAACGCGGGCAGCACCGCGTTGTCGGTCGCCCAGCCGAGCGCCCAGGACGAGGCGACGGTCATCGCGCCGTAGAGGGCGCTGGCGAGGACCGCGCCGGTGAAGATCCTCGGCTCGGTTCTGATCGCCACGCCGATGACCTTGAGACCCTGGAGCATGACTGAGCTGCCGGGCCGCGCGGGGGACTCCTTCGTCGGCACGCGGTGCGTTCCTTCCGATCGGGGGACCAGCCGGGGCCGCTCCCTGCGAGCGTCCCGGAGGGGACGTTACTCACTCGGGGACGCCACCGGATCGGTCACCGGACCGACGCCGCCCAAGCCCTTGGTCCTAGGAAGTGTCTGACTGATCGCCGTGACGGGCGGCATCTGCCAGACAGTCCTAGTTACTCCCTATCATCCTGATCAACCTGTTTATTCCTCGGGCATGCGCGGCCGCCGGTCCCGGCGAGACGACGGACGCATAGGCTGATCACGTGACACACGCCCAGACGGAGCGCGCGGCGCTCTGCGACCTGCTCGACCGCCTCGGTCCCGAGGCTCCCACGCTGTGCGAGGGGTGGGCGACCGCGGACCTCACGGCCCATCTCGTCCTGCGCGAGCGCCGGCTCGACGCCGCGCCCGGCATCGCGCTGCCGTTCCTGGCGGGCTACACCGCCGCCGTACAGGACCGCATCAAGCGGCGCCACTCCTATCCCGAGCTGGTCGGGCTCGTGCGTCACGGGCCGCCGCGCTGGACGCCGTACGGACTGGTCCCCCGCCTGGACGAGATCGTCAACACGGTGGAGCTTTTCATCCATCACGAGGACGTGCGCCGGGCGCAGGCCGGCTGGGAGCCCCGTGTCATCCCGCGGGACCTGCAGGAGGCGTTCTGGAACCGGCTGCGCGGCACCGCCCGGCTCTTCCTGCGCAAGGCTCCGGTGGGGGTCGTGCTCCGCCGCCCCGACGGGGCCAAGGCCGCCGGGCGGATGGCGGAGCCCGCGGTGGTGGTCACCGGCGAGCCCTCGGAGCTGCTGCTGTTCGCGTTCGGCCGGCAGGCGCACGCCCGGGTGACGTACGACGGGGACGACGCGGCGGTCGCCCGGCTCCAGCAGGCCCGATTGGGGCCATGAGGACGAAGTCTCGGGAGTTGTCCGAAATTCTCCACGTAAACGTCATGCAATGGGGCAGCATGAGACCAGCGCACGATGTGTGGGAGCGTTTGGGAGCCCCGGATGAACCTCAAAAAGGTCCTGACCTACCTGGCCATCGCGTTTGTGATCTTTTATTTGTTCACGCAGCCGGCGAACGCCGCCGGCGCGGTGAAGAACCTGTTCGGGGGCGTCACCACGGGAGCCGAACGCCTGTCGGCGTTCTTCACCTCGCTCTTCTCGGGCTGAGCCGGGCTCTGTCCGGGCCGAGCAGGCGGGACGCGGACCGGTCCCCGAGGAGCCCGGACCACGCCGCGACGAGGCGGCCGGTCCCGCCGTCTCACTATGAGGGCGGAACGGCCTCATGTCCTCTCGGCTAGTTATGATCATTACTGCCGCCGGGTACAAACGACCGGGATACCGACTGCAGGAGGCCCCCCGATGAAGGCGAAGAAGGTTCTTACGTACGCGGCCATCGCGTTCGTGGTCTTCTACCTCTACAGCCAGCCGCAAGCGGCGGCAGGCGCCGTGCGAGGCGTGTTCGACACGGTCAACACCGGAGCCAGCCGGCTGGCGACCTTCTTCACCTCGGTCCTGAGTTGAGGCCGCGGACCGCCCGCAGCCGCTCTCCCTCAGGTGCCCCCGACCACAAGCAGCGACGAACGACTATCGAACCGTAGTGACCGTCAGAGCCCCGAGGCTCTCCGTGCACAGGCCGGCAGGGCATTCGCCCTTGCTCCGCCGGCCTCTCTTTTCGCATCCCTCCATGACCGGCGAGCGGTTTCGCATCCCTTCGTGACCGGCGAGCGGCCCGCTCCGAGACCGGCACCTCTGCCCCCGCGTCCCGTTCTCACACCCGCTCGTCCCGCAGGACTCCGGTGAGCGGGCGCGCCGCGACGTGCTACCCGTGCTGCCGATGCTCCGCGAGCTCGTACTCCACGAACGCCCCGATCATCGCCCGCCAGACGGCCTCGGCGACCTCCGGGGACAGCCCCTCGCGCTCCGCGCGCTCCCGCGCCGCGGTCACGACCCGCTCCACCCGGTCCGGAGCCCGCACGGCCTGCTCGTCCGTCTTGAACGCGGCCGCGGCGCGCACGAGACGCTGCCGCTCGGCCAGCAGCGTCGTCAGACGGGCGTCGAGCTCGTCGATCCGGCGGCGGACGTCGTCGAGCGAGGTGGGGTCGGACATGCGTTCCCTCCGATGGTCAGCGATGATCACTGGGATGATCACTGGCAACCTTAGGGCACGTCGGGCGGGCATGGCCGATAAAGGGCACATAATCACGCATGCCGGTTTTCGCCCGCTATGACCCTATTTGCGGCGATTGGTATGGACGATCGCGTGGCGTGCGGCTGACCATTGAGAGGGCGGACTCCGGAGCGCCGCGTGATCCCTCGACGGACAGGAGACAGCTATGCGTGCCAAGCGTTTTCCGAGCCTGCTGGGCCTGGCGTTCCTCGCCGCCGTCGGTCTCGCTGCGGCCCAACCGGCCCACGAGGCGTCCGCGACCGCGACCTGCTGGGGCGACGACGGGTGCGGCCACGGCGGCTCGTTCCAGGGGCAGTGGCAGTCCCAGTCCATGGCGTCCTCCTCGCTCGGCACCGGCCCGGACGCCTTCCCCACGGCGATCGTCGACATCGACTGAGGACCCACCGACCGGGGGCCGGATCCCGGCCCCCGGTGGGCGCTCAGCGGACCGGGTGACCGGCCGCGCGAAGCGTGTCCTTGACCTCGTGGATCTTGAGCTGCCCGAAGTGGAAGACCGAGGCGGCCAGCACGGCGTCCGCTCCGGCGTCCACCGCGGGCGGGAAGTCCTCGAGCCGCCCGGCGCCGCCGGAGGCGATCAGCGGGACGCTCACCGCCGCCCGTACGGCCCGGAGCATCTCCAGGTCGTATCCCGACTTGGTGCCGTCGCCGTCCATCGAGTTGAGCAGGATCTCGCCGACGCCGAGCTCCTCCCCGCGCCGCGCCCACTCCACCGCGTCGATGCCGGTCCCCCGGCGCCCGCCGTGGGTGGTCACCTCGAACCCGGACGGCGTGGGCGGCCCGTCGACCACCCGGCGCGCGTCCACCGACAGCACGATGCACTGCGACCCGAACCGGCGCGAGGTCTCGGTCAGCAGTTCCGGCCGGGCGATGGCGGCGGTGTTGATGCCGACCTTGTCGGCGCCCGCGCGCAGCAGCCGGTCGACGTCGTCGGCCGACCGCACGCCGCCGCCGACCGTCAGCGGGATGAACACCTGCTCGGCCGTCCGGCGCACCACGTCGAGCATCGTCTCGCGCTCGCCCGATGAGGCGGTGATGTCGAGGAAGGTCAGCTCGTCGGCCCCCTCGGCGTCGTAGCGCGCGGCCAGCTCGACCGGATCGCCGGCGTCCCTGAGGTTCTCGAAGTTGACCCCCTTGACTACCCGGCCCGCGTCGACGTCCAGGCAGGGGATCACCCGTACCGCTACGGTCATCGTTCAGCCCTCATCGTTGCCGCGTTCCACCGGCCGGTAGGCCTCGACCTCGACCTCGACCAGCATGCGCGCGTCGACCAGCCCGGCGACCTGCACGCTCGTGCAGGCGGGCCGCACGTCGCCGAAGATCTCACCGTGGGCCTTGCCCGCCGCGTCGAAGTCGTCGGCGTTCACCACGTACATGCGGGTGCGCACCACGTCGGCCCGGCTGGTGCCGGCCTTCTCCACCGCGTCCAGCGCGATGGAGAAGGCGGTGAGCGTCTGCTGGTAGGCGTCGCCCACGTGCCGGACCTCGCCGCCCACGGTGGCGGTGCAGCCCGACACGAGCACGTGCGGCCCGGCGACGACCGCGCGGGCGTAGCCGTACCGGTCCTCCCAGGGGCCGCCGGAGGAGATCCGCCCTTCGGTTCGCTCGCTGCGCTCGCTCATGCGGTCTTCACCGCCGCGAGCGCCTCTTCCAGGGTGAACGCCTGGGCGTACAGCGCCTTGCCCACGATCGCGCCTTCGACGCCGTCCGGCACGAGCGTCGCGATCGCCCGCAGGTCGTCGAGCGAGGACACGCCGCCGCTGGCGACGACCGGGCGGTCGGTCCGCGCGCAGACCTCGCGCAGCAGGTCGAGGTTGGGACCGCGCAGCGTGCCGTCCTTGGTGACGTCGGTGACGACGTAGCGGGGGCAGCCCTCCGACTCCAGCCGGTCGAGCACCTCCCACAGGTCGCCGCCCTCCTGGGTCCAGCCGCGGGCGGCCAGCGTGGTGCCGCGCACGTCGAGCCCGACCGCGATGCGGTCGCCGTGCTCGGCGATCGCCTTGGCGCACCACTCCGGGTTCTCCAGCGCGGCGGTGCCGATGTTCACGCGGCGGCAGCCGGTGCTCAGCGCGGCCTCGAGCGAGGCGTCGTCGCGGATCCCGCCGGACAGCTCCACGTGCACGTCGAGCGCGCCGACGACGGAGGCGAGCAGCTCGCGGTTGCTCCCCCGGCCGAACGCCGCGTCGAGGTCGACCAGGTGGACCCACTCCGCACCGGCCTTCTGCCAGGCCAGGGCGGCGGCGAGCGGATCCCCGTACGAGGTCTCCGTCCCCGCCTCGCCCTGCACGAGGCGGACGGCTTGGCCGTCGGCGACGTCGACGGCTGGGAGCAATACGAGCGACATTTGGTCATGACCTCCGGTCGAAGACGATGGTGACGAGCACCGGGAGCAGCAGGATCGAGCCGAGGAACACGCCCAGCCGGGCCATCCACGAGTCGAGCAGGATCCAGGCGAGCACCTGGACGAGGAACCACAGCACGGCGAGGACGGCGTTCTCCGTGCGGCGGCGGCGGGCGAGATAGCCGCGCTGCCGGGCCACCCGAACCGGTCGGGACGGCCGCGGCAGCACCGCGGCCACGGCTCCGGCGACGGGCCCGACGAGCCGCGCGCGCATCTCGCGCCGTCTGGCGGCCCTCGCCTCGCGCTCGGCCCGGGCCGCCGCGAGGCGTTCGCGCTCGGCTTCGCGCTCCGCCCTCCGGCGGGCCCGTTCCTTGCTCATCGGGCCTCCCGCTCAGGTCCGGTCACGGCCTGGCCGGCCGTACGCGCCGCAGCCCCGCCGGTTCCCAGTGTCGCACCGCTGCCTTGAGATTTCGCCTGCTGGACACGCTCACAACGTGCTCAGCCAGTTGGACAGCAGCACGGCCCCCGCGTCCCCGGACTTCTCCGGGTGGAACTGGGTGGCCATGAGGGGGCCGTTCTCGGCTGCGGCCACGAACGGCACGCCGTGCTCGGCCCAGGTGACCAGCGGCTGACGGAAGCCGTCGCCGGCCTCCAGCCGCCAGTCGCGCACGCCGTAGGAGTGGACGAAGTAGAAGCGCGTCCCCTCCTCCAGGCCGCGGAACAGCACGCTGCCCTCGGGCGCGGTCACGGTGTTCCACCCCATGTGGGGCAGCACGGGCGCGTCGAGCCGCTCGACCGTGCCGGGCCACTCGCCGCAGCCCTCGGTGTGGACGCCGTGCTCGACGCCTTTCTCGAACAGGATCTGCATGCCGACGCAGATCCCGAGCACCGGGCGCCCGCCGGCCAGGCGGCGGCCGACGATCTGGTCGCCGCGCACGCCCTTCAGCCCCTCCATGCACGCGGCGAACGCCCCGACGCCGGGGACGACGAGCCCCTCCGCCTCCAGGGCCGCGTCGAAGTCGGCGGTGACGGTGACGTCCGCACCCACCCGGGCCAGCGCCCGCTCCGCCGAGCGGAGGTTGCCCGAGCCGTAGTCGAGAACGACGACCCGTCTGCTCATTGCCACCACATCACTCCCGCGGTGATCGCCATGGCGGCCCCGACGCCGGCGAGCGCCGCCAGCAGCTTGAGGCCCTGCCGTATGCCCGAGATGACCCCGCCGATCAGGAAGAGGCCGATGAAGATCATCCCTCCGGACGCGAAGGTCATCAGAGGACGCCCTTGGTGCTGGGCACGCCGGTCGCCCGGGGGTCCCGCTCCGACGCCTCGCGCAGCGCCCGCGCGAGCGCCTTGAACTGCGCCTCCACGATGTGGTGCGCGTTGCGCCCGTACGGCACGTGCACGTGGAGGCAGACCGCCGCCTGCGCGACGAACGACTCCAGGATGTGCCGGGTCATGGTGGTGTCGTAGTCGGGCCCGATCATCGGAGCCATGCCCTCGGGCTCGGTGTGGACGAGGTAGGGCCGGCCGGACAGGTCCACCGTGACCTGCGCGAGCGCCTCGTCCAGCGGGCAGGACGCGCTGCCGAACCGCCGGATGCCCGACTTGTCGCCCAGGGCCTCGCGGAACGCCGCGCCGAGCGCGATCGAGGTGTCCTCGATCGTGTGGTGGGCGTCGATGTGCAGGTCGCCCTCGGTCTTCACGGTCAGGTCGAACAGGCCGTGCTTGCCGAGCTGGGCGAGCATGTGGTCGTAGAACCCGACGCCGGTGGACACGTCGACGATCCCGGTGCCGTCGAGGCCCACCTCGACCAGCACCGACGTCTCCTTGGTCGTGCGCTCGACGCGGCCGCGGCGCCCGTTCAGCTCGGTCATGCGAGGACCCCCTCCAGCGCGGCGCGGAACGCCGCCATCTCTTCCGGCGTGCCGATCGACACGCGCAGCCAGCCCGCGGGGCCGGTCTCCCGGATCAGCACCCCGCGATCGAGCAGTCCCTCCCAGACGGACCGCCGATCCGCGAACGTACCGAACAGCACGAAGTTGGCGTCGGAGTCGGCGGCCACCAGGCCACGCCCCCGCAGCCAGGCCACGGTGGCGTCCCGCTCGGCGCGCAGCGCGTCCACCGTGCCCAGCAGCTCCTCGCGGTGCGCCAGCGCCACCCGGGCCGCCGCCTGGGTCAGCGTGGACAGGTGGTAGGGCAGGCGGACCAGCAGCATGGCGTCGACCACCGCCGGGTCGGCGGCGAGGTAGCCGAGCCGGGTGCCGGCCATCGCGAACGCCTTGGACATGGTGCGCGTCACGATCAGCCGGGGGTTGCCCGGCAGCAGGGTCAGCGCCGACCGCGTGCCGGTGCGGGCGAACTCGGCGTACGCCTCGTCCACCACGACCACGCCGGGCGCGGCGGCGAGGATCCGCTCGATGACCTCCAGCGGCAGGGCCGTGCCGGTCGGGTTGTTCGGCGAGGTCAGGAACACCACGTCGGGGCGGTGCTCCTCGATAGCGGCCACGGCGGCGTCGGGGTCGATCGCGAAGTCCTCCTCGCGCAGGCCCTCGATCCAGCGGGTGCTCGTGCCGCCCGCGATGATCGGGTGCATCGAGTACGACGGTTCGAATCCGATGGCGGAGCGGCCGGGGCCGCCGAACGCCTGGAGGATCTGCTGGATGATCTCGTTGGAGCCGTTGGCCGCCCACAGCTGGCGGGCAGTCAGCCCGTGGCCGAGATAGTCGGCGAGGTCCTTGCGCAGCTCGACGGCGTCCCTGTCGGGGTAGCGGTTCAGCGTCGCCGCGCCCTGCCGTACGGCACGGGCGAGGTCGTCGATCAGCGCGGCCGACGGGGGGTAGGGGTTCTCGTTGGTGTTGAGCTGCACCGGCACGTCGAGCTGCGGCGCGCCGTAGGGCTGCTTGCCGCGCAGGTCGTCGCGGATCGGCAGGTCGTCGAGGGTCGTCATGCGGGCACTTCCCAGTCGAAGCGGGCGCGGATGGCGGCGCCGTGGGCGGGCAGGTCCTCCGCGTCGGCGAGCGCGCACACGTACGGTGCGGCGCCGGCCAGCGCCTCGCGGCTGTAGTCCACCACGTGGATGCCGCGCAGGAACGTCTGCACTGACAGCCCCGAGGAGTGGCAGGCGCAGCCGCCGGTCGGCAGCACGTGGTTGGAGCCCGCCATGTAGTCGCCGAGCGACACCGGCGCGTACGGCCCGACGAAGATCGCGCCGGCGTTGCGCACCCGGGCGGCGACCGCGCGGGCGTCGGCCGTCTGGATCTCCAGGTGCTCGGCGGCGTAGGCGTCCACGACCTTCAGCCCGTCCTCGATGTCCGAGACGAGCACGATGCCCGACTGACGGCCGGCGAGGGCCTCGGTGATCCGCTCACTGTGCCGGGTCGCCGCCACCTGCCCGGGCAGTTCCTTCTCCACCGCGTCGGCCAGCTCCACGCTGGTGGTGACCAGCACGGAGGCGGCGATGACGTCGTGCTCGGCCTGGCTGATCAGGTCGGCCGCGACGTGCACGGGGTCGGCGGTCTCGTCGGCGAGGACCGCGATCTCGGTGGGCCCGGCCTCGGAGTCGATGCCGATACGCCCCTTGAGCAGGCGCTTGGCCGCGGCCACCCAGATGTTGCCGGGACCGGTCACCATCGTGGCCGGGCGGCACTCCTCGGTGCCGTAGGCGAACATCGCGACGGCCTGGGCGCCGCCAACGGCGTACACCTCGTCGACGCCGAGCAGCGCGCAGGCGGCGAGGATGGTGGGGTGCGGGAGCCCGCCGAACTCCTTCTGCGCGGGCGAGCTGACGGCCAGCGAGGGCACGCCCGCCTCCTGGGCGGGAACGACGTTCATGACCACGCTCGACGGGTAGACGGCCCGGCCGCCGGGGACGTACAGCCCCACGCGGTCGACCGGCACCCAGCGCTCGGTGACCGTGCCGCCCGGCACGACCTGCGTCGTGGTGTCGGTGCGCCGCTGGTCGCGGTGCACCAGGCGGGCGCGGCGGATCGACTCCTCAAGCGCCGCGCGCACGGCCGGGTCCAGCTCCTCCAGGGCACGCGTGATCGCCTCGGCGGGCACCCGGGCGGACTCCAGCTCGACGCCGTCGAATCTCGCGGTCAGCTCCCGTACGGCTGCCGCGCCACGATGGCGTACGTCCTCACAGATGGGCCGCACCTTCTCCAGGGCGGCCTCGACGTCGAGTTCGGCGCGGGGCAGCACGTCGCGCAGGTCGGCAGGAAGGGACCCGCGCAGGTCGATACGGGAAATCACCGTCCCAGTCTACGGATGACCAGGGACGGATCCGCGTGTGTCCAGCATTCGGGACAGGCGTTTCACCGGCGCGCGCACCGCTCGGGAGCTGGGAATCTTCCCCGCCGTCCGTTTTCCGGGTCACACTCTTGACAGATTTTCGGGCACTAATCCACACTCTCGGGCAATAACAGTCACATTCGGTCAAAGGCGGATCTCTTGCTTCCGGCACAGCGCCACCAGCGGATCATCGAAGCCCTCGGGCGGAAGGGGACCGTGCGCACCGAGGACCTGGCCGCGCTGCTCGGCGTCTCGCACGAGACGGTCCGGCGCGACCTGGCGATCCTGGAGCGCCGCGCGCTGCTCGTCCGCGTGCACGGCGGGGCGACCTCGGCCCCGTCCGGCACCGGGGAAGAGCTGTCCTACCTGGAGCGCTCCACCAGCCAGTCGGAGGCGAAGGCGGTGATCGGCGAGCTCGCGGCGCAGCTCCTGCGGCCGGGCCAGACCGTGATCATCGACGTCGGCACCACGGCCGTCCACGTCGCCAGGGCCGTCCCCCCGTCCTTCCGGGGGGTGGTCGCCACCTGCTCGCTGCTGGTGGCGGCCGAGCTCGCGGGCCGTCCCGGCGTGGAGGTGCTGGTGGCGGGCGGGCGCGTCCGGCAGGGCGACCTCGCCGTCTCCAACGCCCACACGCTGGGGTTCTTCCAGGACCTGCGCGCCGACGTGGCGTTCCTCGGCTCGGGCGGGGTGGACGCCGAAGCCGGGCTCACCGACTACTTCCTGGACGAGGTCGCGACCAAGCGCGTCATCCTCGCCAACACCGCCCGGACCTACGTGCTCGCCGACAGCTCGAAGCACGGCAGGGTCGCCGCCTACCGGGTGTGCGCCCTGGACGATCTGTCCGGCCTCATCACGGACGGGGAACCCCCTCCCGAGCTCGCGTCCGCCCTGGTCAGGGCGGGCGCCGAGGCGATCAGCCCGTAGGGAGTGCCCGGCGGCGCGGCCACGCCGCCGGGCCCGGACCGTTGCAATCTCCCCAGCTCCAGCCAGGAGACGATCCATGACCCATCCTTCCACGCGCCCGCCAACGCCTGATCTGAACAACGCGGATCAGGCCGACGCGGCCATCTCCCACGCCGGGTACGCCCAGCAGTTCTCCCGCACGCTGAAGTCGTTCGAGTCCTTCGCCGTCGCGTTCTCCTTCATCTCGATCACCACGGGCCTGTTCACGACGTACGGCACCGTGCTCAACTCGGGCGGGCCCGCGGGCATCTGGACCTGGCCGATCGTCGGCGCGGGCACGGTCGCGGTCGCCCTCCTGTACGGCGCGCTGGCCAGCCGCATCCCGCTGTCGGGCTACAGCTACCAGTGGGCGAGCAGGCTCGCCTCGCCGGTGCTGGGCTGGTGGTTCGGCTGGGTGTCGTTCGCGTTCCTCGCGATCGTCGCGGTGGCGGTCGACTACGGCCTCGCCCAGGTGGCGCTGTTCCCCCTGTTCGGCTGGGAGTACACGCCCATGGCCGGCGCGCTCACCACGCTCGTCGTGCTGGTCGTCCAGATGGCTCAGATCATCTGGTCCACCCCGATCACCACGAGGATCAACAACCTGGCGGTGAGCGCCGAGGTGATCGCGATGATCGGGCTGACCCTGCTGATCGCCGGGTTCGCGATCTTCGGCGGGCACGCGGAGTGGTCCAACCTCACCTCCACCGGCGCGGTCTCCGGCGACGGCTATTTCGGCTGGCTCGGGCCGTTCATGCTGTCGGCCCTGCTCGGCGCGTTCACGCTGGTCGGCTGGGAGTCGGCGGCCAACCTCGCCGAGGAGACGATCAACCCCAAGCAGGTGGTGCCCCGGGCGATGGTCCGCGCGATCCTGCTCAGCGTCGCCCTCGGCATGCTGTTCCTCGTCGTGGTCACCGCCGCCCTCGGGGACGACGTGGCGGCGATCACCGCCTCCTCCGCGCCCGTCGCCCAGGTGGTCGAGAACGTCCTCGGCGCCGGGGTGGCGCGGGCCTTCCTCGTCGTCGTGAGCCTCGCGATCTTCGCTTGCGGCCTGGTCATCATGGTGAGCTGCAGCCGCCTGGTCCACGCGATGGCCCGTGACGGCCGGCTGCCGTTCTCCGGGGCGCTGAGCCGGGTGCCGCGCGCCACCGGCGGCCCCACCTGGGCCACCGTGCTCGCGGCCGGCGCGTCGATCGCCATCGTGCTCGCCTTCTCCGGGAACGCCGACGCCCTGTCGCAGCTCCTCGGGGCGGGCACGCTCATGCCGGCCCTGCTGTACGCCGGCACGGTCGCGCTCTATCTCGGCACCCGTCGCCGGCACCGGCCGCGGCCCGACGACTTCCGCCTCGGACGGTGGGAGCCGCTGGTCGTGGCGGGGGCGGTGATCTGGCTGCTGATCGAGCTGGCGATCTTCCTCATCCCGTCGGACTTCCGCACCGCGCAGGTGTACGCCCTGGGCTCGCTCGTGCTCGGCGCGGTCGTGTTCGCCGTCGTATGGGCGCGCGGGCGTGAGCGCCTGACGAAGGAGCCCGGCGACTCCGCGGAGCTCCTGTGAGCGCGCCGGCCGTGCTGGCGATCGACCAGGGCACCTCGGGCACGAAGGCGGTCGTGGTCGGCGCCGACGGCGCCGTCCTCGCGCTGGCCGAGGCGCCGGTCCGCCCCGCGTACCTGCCGGGCGGGCGGGTGGAGCAGGACCCACGGGAGCTGCTCGACTCGGTCCTGGCCGCCGGGCGGGAGGCCGTCGCGGCGGCGGGCGTGCCCGTCGGCGCGGTCACGCTGGCCAACCAGGGCGAGACCGTGCTGGCCTGGGACCCGGCGACCGGCGAACCGCTGACCACCGCGCTGGTGTGGCAGGACCGGCGGGCCGAGGAGGTGTGCGCCGGTCTCGCCGGGCACGCGGAGAGGGTCGCCGAGCTGACCGGGCTCGTGCTCGATCCGTACTTCTCCGCGCCCAAGATGGCCTGGATCCGCCGCAACCTCACCCGCGAGGGGGTGGTGACGACCAGCGACACCTGGCTCGTCCACCACCTGACCGGGGAGTTCGTCACCGACGCCGCGACCGCGAGCAGGTCGGCCCTGCTCGACCTCGACGCGGTCGAGTGGAGCGGGGAGCTGCTCGGCCTGTTCGGCCTGGACGGCGAGCGGCTGCCCGCCGTCGTCGCCTGCGACGAGGTGGTCGGGACGACCCGGGCCTTCGGCGGGGAGATCCCGGTCGGCGGCCTGGTCGTCGACCAGCAGGCCGCGCTGCTGGCCGAGGACTGCCTGTCGGCCGGTGACGCCAAGTGCACGTACGGCACCGGGGCGTTCCTGCTCGCCAACACCGGCGAGCGGGCCGTGCGCTCGGCCTCCGGCCTGACCACGTCGGTGGCGTGGCGGGCCAGGGGGGCCACGCCCTACTGCGTGGACGGGCAGGTCTACACGGCGGCCTCCGCGGTGCGGTGGCTGACGGACCTCGGCCTCGTCGGCGCCGCCTCCGACCTGGACACAGGGGCCGCGCCGGACGCCGAGGGCGTGCTGTTCGTCCCCGGGCTGGCCGGCCTCGCCGCGCCCTGGTGGCGGCCGGACGCGACCGGCGCGTTCCTCGGCATGACGCTGTCCACCCGGCCCGGGCACCTGATCCGCGCCGTCCTGGAGGGCATCGCCGCCCAGGTGGCCGACCTGGCCGCGGTCGTCGCGGCCGACCTCGGCCGCCCGCCGGGCCGCCTGCGGGTGGACGGAGGGCTCACCCGGTCGGCCGCTCTCATGCAGGCCCAGGCGGACCTGCTGCAGGCGCCGGTGGACGTCTACCCGTCGCCGCACGCGACCGCGCTCGGCGCCGCCGCGCTGGCCCGCCTCGCCGTGACCCCCTCGCTCACGGTGGCGGACGCCGTGCCCGCGTGGGCCCCGGCGACGACGTACGAGCCGCGCTGGCCGGCGGAGCGGGCGGAGGAGTTCATGACGCGCTGGCGGCGGGGTGTCCGCGCGGCGATCGAGACGGGGAGGGACGCGTGAGGACGCGATTGAGCAGGTCCGGGCCACTGCCGGAGGAAACGGTCGACGTGGCGGTGGTCGGCGGCGGAGTCGTGGGCGCCGCCGTTGCCCGTGAGCTGGCCGGACGCGAGGCGGACGGCCGCGCCCTGTCGGTCGCGCTGGTCGAGGCGCGCCCGGACGTCGGCGACGGCACCAGCAAGGCCAACACCGCGATCCTGCACACCGGCTTCGACGCGACGCCGGGCACGCTGGAGTCGCGCCTGGTGCGGCGCGGATACGAGCTGCTCGGCGGGTACGCCGAGCGCGCCGGCATCCCGGTCGAGCGGACCGGCGCGCTGCTGGTCGCGTGGACCGGCGAGGAGCTGGCCGCGCTCGCCGGGCTGGCGGACAAGGCGGTGAAGAACGGCTATCGGGAGTGCGAGGTCGTCGGCGCGGACGAGGTCTACCGGCTGGTCCCGGCCCTCGGCCCGGGCGCGCTCGGCGGGCTGACCGTGCCCGGGGAGTCGATCATCTGCCCGTGGACCACCACGCTCGCGTTCGCCACCGAGGCGCTGGCGCGGGGCGCCGTCGTGCTGCTGAACACCCGGGTCAAGGGCGTCGAGCACGACGGCGGCGAGGAGACCGTGCTGGTGACGAACCGGGGCACGCTGCGGGCCCGCTGGGTCGTCAACGCCGCGGGGCTCGGCTCCGACCGCGTCGACCGCCTGTTCGGGCACGAGCGGTTCACCGTGACGCCGCGCAGGGGCGAGCTGCTGGTCTTCGACAAGATGGCCAGGCCGCTGGCGAACCGCATCGTGCTGCCGGTGCCCAGCTCGCGCGGCAAGGGCGTGCTGATCAGCCCGACGATCTACGGCAACGTGGTGCTCGGCCCGACCGCCGAGGACCTGCGCGACCGCGCCGACACCTCCACCTCCGAAGAGGGGTTCGCGTTCCTGGTCGACAAGGGCCTCGCGCTCATGCCCGAGCTGCTGAAGGAGGAGGTCACGGCCTCCTACGCGGGGCTGCGGGCGGCCACCGAGCGCGGCGACTACCAGGTGCACCTCGACGCCGCGCAGCGCTACCTCGTGCTCGGCGGCATCCGGTCCACCGGGCTGACCTCGTCCATGGCGCTCGCCGAGCACGCCGCCGGGCTGCTGGCCGAGGCGGGCCTGGTCACCTCCGTACGCGACGACCTGCCGGAGCCGCCCCGGATGCCCAACATCGGCGAGGCGTTCCCCCGGCCGTACATGCGCGACGACCTCATCGCCCGGGACCCGGCGTACGGGACCGTCGTCTGCTTCTGCGAGCGGGTCACCGCCGGGGAGATCAGGGACGCCCTGACCTCCCCGCTTCCCCCGGCCGACGTCGACGGCCTGCGCCGCCGCACCCGGGCCATGATGGGCCGCTGCCAGGGCTTCTTCTGCGGAGCCGAGGTCGGCCAACGCCTCGCTCTCACCAAGGAGTCGCGATGAACCTCGTCACCGACGTCGCCGTCGTGGGCGGCGGCCCCTCCGGGCTGACCGCCGCCGCCGGTCTCGCCGCGGCCGGCCTGCGGGTCCTGGTGCTCGACCGGGAGCGCGAGGCGGGGGGCATCCCCCGGCACAGCGACCACACGGGCTACGGCCTGCGCGACCTGCGCACGGTGATGACCGGCCCGGCGTACGCCCGCCTGCTGGCCGACCGCGCGCTGGAGGCCGGGGCGCGGGTGCGCACCTCGGCCATGGTCACCGGCTGGGCGACGGCCACCGGCGGGGACGGGACGCACGCCCTCGACGTCACCACCCCGGAGGGCCGCCTGCGGGTGGACGCCCGCGCCGTCGTCCTGGCGACCGGCGCCAGGGAACGTCCCCGAACGGCCCGCATGGTGCCGGGCGACCGCCCGCCGGGCGTGCTGACGACCGGGCAGCTCCAGAACGTGATCCACCTGCACCACGGCAGGGTCGGCACGCGGGCCGTCGTCGTCGGGGCCGAGCTGGTGAGCTGGTCGGCCGTGCTCACCCTGCGCCAGGCGGGCTGCCGCACGGTGCTGATGACCAGCGAGCACGCCCGCGCCGAGTCGTACGCGGCGTTCAGCGTGCCGGGGCGGGCCGTGCTGCGCGTGCCGGTCGCCACCGCCACCCGGGTCGTGCGGATCGACGGCCGCGACGCCGTGGAGTCGGTGGAGGTCGAGGATCTGCGCACGGGCGAGCGCCGTACGGTGCCCTGCGACACGGTGGTGTTCACGGGCGACTGGGTGCCCGACCACGAACTGGCCCGGGCGGCCGGGCTGGCGATGGACCCGGGCAGCAGGAGCCCCGTCGTGGACAACACCCTGGCGACCAGCCGCCCCGGCGTGTTCGCCGTCGGCAACCTGGTCCACCCCGTGGACACCGCCGACGTCGCGGCACTCGACGGCCGCCACGTGGTGCGGCACGTCCTGGCGTACCTGTCCGGGCCCTCGGGCACAGCGGGCACGGCGGACGGGCGCCCGGGGATCGCGCTGCGGGCCGAGGCGCCGTTCCGATGGGTCGCCCCCGGCCTGGTCAGGCCGGGCGCGGGCGCGCCGCCGCGGCACCGGATCCTGTTGTGGCCGGACGAGCACCGCGCCGTCGCCAGGGTGGTGGTGACGCAGGACGGCCGCGAGATCGCGCGCCGCACCCTGCCGTGGCCGGTCTCTCCCGGCCGGGTGTTCCGGGTGCCGTCGTCCCTGCTGTCCGGCGCGGACCCGCGCGGGGGTCCGATCACCGTCTCACTGGGCTGAGACCGCCGCCGCGGAGCCCGGCGCGCCTTCTGGCGCGCCGCCCGCGGCCGCCGGCCGGTTGCGCACGGAGACCCGGCCACGCACGGCCGGGCGGGACAATGGCCGCATGGAGATCTGGATCAACCCGGCCTGCTCGAAGTGCCGGTCGGCCCTGTCGCTGCTCGACGCCGAGGGCGCCGGGTACACGGTCCGCCACTACCTGGAGGACCCGCCGAGCGCGGCGGAGCTCGCGGAGGTGCTGCGCCGCCTCGGCCTGGACCCCTGGGACGTCGCCCGCCTCGGCGAGCCCGTCGCGGCCGAGCTGGGCATGGAGTCGTGGCCGCGCGACGAAGCGTTCCGCGAACGGTGGATCGAGGCCATGGCCGCCCATCCGATCCTGATCCAGCGGCCGATCATCACCGCCGACGACGGCACGGCCGTGGTGGCCCGCTCCCCCGAGGCCGTGCGCTCCGTCCTGCCGTGACCGGTCGTCCACAGAGGGCGGAGCGGCGAGGAGTGCCGCCACTAGGCTTGCGGTCGTGAGCAAGACCAAGAGCAAGGGCGGCCAGAGCACTCCGGCGACGGTCGCCCTCACCCAGGCGAAGGCGGAGTTCACCCTCCACCCCTACGACCACGACCCGAACGCCCAGGCGTACGGCGAGGAGGCGGCCGACGCGCTCGGGCTGCCCTACGAGCGGATCTTCAAGACGCTGGTGGCGGAGACCGAGGCGGGCCTGGCGGTCGCGGTCGTGCCGGTGGCGGGCAAGCTCGACCTCAAGGCGTTCGCGGCGGCGCTGAAGGGCAAGCGGGCGGCGATGGCCGACGCGGCCAAGGTGGAGCGGGTCACCGGCTACGTGGTCGGCGGCATCAGCCCACTCGGGCAGCGCAAGCGGCTGCCGACCGTGGTGGACGAGTCCGCGCTCGGCTTCGAGACGATCTACTTCTCCGCCGGGCGGCGCGGCCTGCAGATCGAGACGGCGCCCGGCAACCTCATCCGGCTCGCCCAGGCCGTGACCGCCCCCATCGCGAAGCTCTGAGCCTGTCTACTGTTGCCATCGCCCGTACGGCTCACCGGCCGTAAAACTAGCCGGGAACCGCACCGAACGGGGGAAACGTGAACGAGCTGGTCGACCTCACCGCGACGGAGATGGCCGCGCTGCTGCGGGCGCGCGAGGTGAGCGCGGTCGAACTGACCGAGGCGTGCCTGCGGCGCGTCGAAGAGACGAACCCGCGGGTCAACGCCGTCGTGACGCTGACCGCCGAGCGGGCGCTCGACCAGGCCGCGCGCGCCGACGAGGACCTGCGGCGCGGTCTGGTCCGCGGCCCGCTGCACGGCCTCCCGGTCGCGCACAAGGACCTCGCCGACACCGCGGGCGTGCGGACCACGTACGGCTCGCGGGCGTTCGCCGACCACGTCCCCGCCGAGGACGACCCGCTCGTGCGGCGCATCCGCGAGGCGGGCGGGATCGCGCTGGGCAAGACGAACACCCCGGAGTTCGGCACCGGCTCGCACACGGTCAACGAGGTGTTCGGGGCGACCCGCAACCCCTACGACCTGTCGAAGAGCGCGGGCGGCAGCAGCGGCGGGGCGGCGGCGGCGCTGGCGTGCCGGATGGTGCCGCTCGCCGACGGCTCCGACATGGGCGGCTCGCTGCGCAACCCCGCGTCGTTCTGCAACGTGGCGGGCCTGCGGCCCACCCCGGGGCGGGTGCCGGCGAAGTCGGCGACGGCGGCCTGGTTCACGCTCGGCGTGCCGGGGCCGATGGCCCGCACGGCCGGCGACCTGGCGCTGTTCATGTCGGCCATCGCCGGGTTCGACCCGGTCTCGCCCTTCTCGATCCGCGAGGACGGATCGGCGTTCGCGGCGTCCCTCGACATGGACCTCACCGGAGTCCGCGTCGCCTTCAGCCCCGACCTCGGCGGCCTCCCGGTGGACCCCTGCACGGCCGCCGTGACGGCACGGGCGGCCGAGACGCTGGCCGGGCTGGGGGCCAAGGTCGAGCGGGTCGACCTGGACCTGTCCGACGCCGAGGAGGCGTTCCGCGTCTACCGGTCGTGGTACTACGCGCTCAGCTTCGGCGACCTCCCCGAAGTGGGCCCCAACGTGGCCTGGAACGTGGAGCAGGGACGGAAGGTCACCGGGGCCGACCTCGCCAGGGCCGAGCGGCTGCGCACCGGCCTGTTCCACCGCATGCGCGAGTTCTTCGGCCGCCACGACTTCCTGGTCGCGCCCGTCAGCCAGGTGCCGCCGTTCCCGGTCGAGCAGCCGTACGTCACGGAGGTGGCCGGGGTGGAGATGCCCGACTACCTGGCCTGGATGCGGTCGTGCTACTGGATCAGCGTGCTGCACTCGCCCGCGATGTCGGTGCCGTGCGGGTTCACGCCCGAGGGGCTCCCGGTCGGCCTGCAGATCGTGGGCAGGCCGTGGGCCGACATGGACGTCCTGCGCCTCGGGCACGCCTTCGAGCAGGCCACCGGCTTCCGGCGGACCGAACCCCGGCTCAGCTGATCACTCCCGCGCGGGTCGCCCCGCCGGTCGCGCGGCTCGTGCTCGCCGGCCGCCGTCTCACCCGGCGACCGCGTCTCCCCGCAGGAGGGCCGCGCCCAAGGGGGTCAGCGCATGCAGCACGGCTCCGCCGATCCGGGTCGTGGAGACCAGCCCGGCGTTCCGCAGAACCGTCGCGTGCTGGCTGGCGGAGGCCAGGGACACCCCGGCCCGTTCGGCCAGGGCGGTCGTCGTCGCCGGATCGCGCAGGGCGGCCAGGACGGCCGCCCTGGTGCGGCCGAGCAGCGGGCCGAGGGCGTCGGCCGAGCCGGCCCGGTCGTCGTCACGGCAGATCGGGTAGACCAGCACGGTCGACTGTCCGGGCCGCCAGGTCAGCAGGGGCGTCGGCGCGAAGTACGAGGGGATCAGCAGCAGCCCCCGCCCGCACAGCGGTACGTCGTAGCTGAGATGCGACGGGATGTGCAGCACGGGAGGCAGCCAGTGCCAGCGGGTGTTCAGGGTGGCGAGCAGCGCGTCGATCCCGCCGCGAAGCAGGGTCTCGGCACGCAGGGAGCGGTCGGCGGCCGCGGCGGCCTGAACCGTCTGCCACACGGGAGCCAGTGACGACCTGAAGTAGGTGCGGAAATCGTCGGCGAGCGTTCGCCGCGCCGCGACGGCCCCGGACGCCAGTTCCCGGAACCATCGACTCGGCGCCGGGGACGGGGGCGGCAGCGCGGCCAGGTCGGCGGCGAGCTGCGCCGCGGGCACCTGGGCGATCAGCTCCACTCCGGTGGCGAGGTCACGGGCCGCCGGCTGCGACAGGAAGTCCGGGAGGAAGCCCTGCGGCGGGACCACCTCGAGGAGCACCCCCGCCCGGGCCGCCAGGCTGCCGTTCACCAGGTGGTGCAGCTGCCGCAGTCCCGGGAGTGCCCGGCTCCCGCCGCCCGCCCCGGTGCGCAGGCGGCGCACGCTGAGGGCCGTCTCCAGCACCACGTCCGGAGCCGCGGCCACGGTGATCCGGCGCAGGTCGGCCTCGGTGAACTCCAGTCTGAGCATGCTGGTGATCATGGCATCGGCGGGCCTGCCGTCACGGACACAAAGGCCTCACCCGCCCGGGCCCTTTCAGGCAGGGCTGAAACCCGTTGTCGTGCCGATCCAGCCACGACAGGCTGTGGCCGTCGACGTCGATCGGTCAGGAAAGAGGTGTCCGTGAGAAGAAAAGACATGGCCGCGCGGGTGACCGCACTGGTCACCCTGGTGAGCGGATCGGTGGTGCTGGCGGGTACGGTGACCGCCGCACCCGCTCAGGCGGCGGCCAACTGCCATTACAACAACGTCGCGATCACCGGCTACTACGGTGAGGTCAAGTACGGAAGTGCCAGTGCCTCGGGAGATCTGCGCTACCCGGCGACGCTCCATGGCGCGACGGTGCGGCTGTACTCGCACACCGCCGACGCCAGCGTCAAGGCGACCGTGAGCGGCGCTCGATCGGGGGACATCCTGTCGGTCGACCGGTCCAACTTCCGCGTCTCCGGAACCGCCGAGCACTATTTCAAGTCCACCTCCTGGGTCCAGTCGCAGGGCACCTGGGACTACTGCGAGAAAAAGCTGAGCGGCACCTCGGCGACACTCGCCGGGATCGACGGCGCTCATCGCTACGTCCGGGTCTGCCTTCGCCGCTCCGGCGCTCTCCAGTGCACGAATATCTGGTACGGCGACAACGACGACGAGACCGGCGACTCGACCTGATCCCTCACCGGACGGCTACCGGGGGCCCGCCCGGAAACAGCACCAGGCCCGGTGGCGACTCGGCGGGGAGGGGACCCGCCGGCGGGCCGTGGACAGGACTCAGCGGCCCCGCTCGTTGTAGGTCACCGCGAACTCGATGACCCAGAAGACCGCGGTGGCCACGAGCGGCCAGGCGAACAGCACGCCGTGCGCGGTCAGGCCCAGCGAGGTCGTGGTGGTGTAGCCGCCCGGCCCCGCCGCCTGGACCCCGCCCTTGGCCGTGCCGCCGACCAGCATCGCGACGTATCCGGCGAGCAGCCCGCCGGCCGCGAGCCCCACGAGGACCTCGACCGGCCGGCCGCGCGACAGCACATACCCCGCGATCCCGCAGGCCAGGCCGAACGCGCCGGTGACCACGGCGAACCAGCCGTCGGCCTCGATGAGCGACTGCGTCTCGGGATCGGCCAGATGCGGCGTCCCGTCGATCAGCACGTACTGCGCGGCGGGGGCGAAGGCCTGCCAGACGTATCCGGCGACCACTCCGAGGACGGCGAGCACGATGACGGTCACGCCGATCGTCGCCAGATTGCCCCTCAGATGCCGCACCGTCCCGATAGTACCCACGTGGTGATCGGGTCCGGTCCCGTTACTCTTGCTGGAGCCGGGTGCAGGGGACACCCGGCAATCGGCGTGGGCCAAGGAGGCCGAGTGAGCGAAGAGGTATGGCAGATCGACCCGTCCGGCCCCCTGCGGGGGGACGTGGAGGTGCGGGGATCGAAGAACGCGGTCTCGAAACACATGGTGGCGGCGATGCTCGGCACGGGTCCGAGCACGCTGCACAACGCCCCCGAGGTCGGCGAGGTGGGGCTCACCGCCGCCATGCTCGAAGCCCTCGGCATCCACGTGGAGATCACACCCGGTGAGATCACCATCGAGCGGGGCACGGAGATCCGGCCGCGGGTGCCCGAGGAGTACACCGGGCTCAACCGCATCCCGATCCTGATGCTCGGCCCGCTGCTGCACCTGGCGGGCGAGGCGTTCGTCCCCCTCGTCGGCGGCGACCCGATCGGCAGGAGGCCGGTCAACTTCCACGTCGAGGCGCTGCGGTCGATGGGCGCGGAGATCGAGGTCGGCGACAACGGCATCACCGCCAAGGCGGCCCGGCTGCGCGGCAGCCGCATCACGCTCCCCTACCCCAGCGTGGGCGCCACCGAGACGATCCTCATGACGGCGGTGCTGGCGGAGGGCAAGACCGTCATCAAGGGCGCGGCGATGGAGCCCGAAGTGGTGGAGCTGGCGCTGTTCCTCCAGCGCATGGGCGCGATGATCGAGCTGAGCCCCGACCGCCGCATCGTCATCGAGGGCGTCGAGCGGCTGCACGGCGCCTCCACCTGGCTGGCCGGGGACCGCATCGAGGCGTTCTCCTACCTCGTGGCGGGCCTGGTGACGGGCGGCGAGGTGCGCGTGCACGGCTGCCACCAGGACCGGCTCGTCACCGCCATCACCACGCTGGCGAGGATGGGCGCGCGGTTCGAGATAACCGACGAGTGGCTGTGCGCCTCCGCTCCCGACGGCCTGCGCGCGGCGGCGGTGCAGACCGACACCCACCCCGGTTTCATGACGGACTGGCAGACGCCGCTGATGGTGCTGTTCACCCGCGCCGAGGGCATGTCGGTGCTGCACGAGACGGTGTTCGAGAACCGGCTCGTGTACGTGCCGGCGCTGCAGAAGATGGGCTGCGAGATCGAGGTGTTCGCCCAGTGCCTGGGCGGACCTGCGTGCCGCTACCACGACACCAACGCCAAGCACTCGGCGGTGGTACGCGGAGTCTCCAACCTGCGCGGGGCCGACGTCACGCTCCCCGACATCCGCGCCGGGTTCTCCGCGGTGCTGGCCGCCGCCGTGGCCGAGGGCACCTCGACCCTGCGGGGGGTCAACCACATCGAACGCGGCTACCACAGACCGTTCGAACAGTTCACCTCCCTCGGGTTGAAGATCAACAGGCTCACGTAAAGCTTTGCGGCCCCCGGGTTTGGACAAACGCCAGAGGTCGCACTGATATCCCGTGACCTCTCGTCTTCTCGGCGCCGTCCTCGCCTTGAGCCTGTGCGGCGCGGCCGGGGGCACCCTGGTCGCCGGGCTGGTGATGCCCTTCGTGGGCGGGGCCGGCCTGGCGGCCAGGAGCGCCGCGTCCACCCTCACCTACCTGCCCGCGCCCCTGCGGGAGGAGCCGCTGCCCGAGGTGACACGGCTGCTCGACCGCAACGGGCGCCAGATCGCCCAGTTCTACTACCAGAACCGGCAGTCGGTGCCGCTGAGCGCGGTCGCCCCGGTCATGCGCCAGGCCATCGTGGCCATCGAGGACGCCCGGTTCTACGAGCACGGCGGCCTGGACCTCAAGGGCACGCTGCGCGCCTTCGTCACCAACACGCGGGCCGGCGGGATCCGGCAGGGCGGCTCGTCCATCAGCCAGCAGCTCGTCAAGAACATCATGCTGGCCCAGGCCGAGTCGAAGGAGGAGCGCGCCCAGGCCCTGGTCCGCTCGTTCCGCCGCAAACTGGACGAGCTGCGGTACGCGCTGGCGCTGGAGCGCAAATACACCAAGGACCAGATCCTCGAGCGCTACCTCAACATCGCCTACTTCGGCGCGGGCGCGTTCGGCGTCCAGGCGGCGGCCAGGCGGTTCTTCGGCGTCGACGCCGCCGACCTCACGCTCACGCAGGCCGCGACGCTCGCCGGCGCCGTGCGCACGCCGTACGACACCGATCCCTCTCTGGGCGACGAGCATCGTGACCGGCTGCGCGCCCGGCGCGACCTGGTGCTGGGCCGGATGGCCGAGCTCGGCGTGATCGGCAAGGACGCGGCGCGCGCCGCCGCCGCCGAGCCGCTCACGCTGCACCTGCGTCCCGAGCCCGGCGGCTGCGCGGGCAGCGCCCACCCCTTCTTCTGCGTGTACGTGGAGCGCGAGGTGCTCACCAACCCCGCCTTCGGATACACCAGGGCCGACCGGGAGCGGCGCCTCCAGCGGGGCGGGCTGACCATCTGGACGACCATCGACCCCGTCGCGCAGCGCGCCGCGGAGCGTGCCATCGGCGCCCGGGTCAGGCCCCGCGACACCCAGGTGGCCTCGGAGACGATGATCGAGCCGGGCACCGGGCGCATCCGCGCGATGGCCGTGAGCAAGCACTACGGGCGCAACCCGCACGACCGCGACCTCGGGCCCAGCACCACCTACAACCTCGCGGCCGACACCGCGCACGGCGGCGGGCTCGGCCTGCAGGCCGGGTCCACCTTCAAGGTGTTCACGCTGGCCACCGCGCTCAAGCAGGGCATGCGGTTCGGCGACGGCTTCACGATCCCGGGCGCGTACGTCCCGTCGTACGGCTACCGCGACTGCTCGGGCAGGGCCGTCAACGACCCGAACACGGTCATCCACAACGCGGGCGGCGAGGGCGGCGGCGGGCCGTACAGCCTGGAGATGGGCACCTGGCAGTCGGTGAACATCTTCTACATGCGACTGGAGCGCGAGGTCGGCCTGTGCGACGTCGTGCAGACGGCCAAGTCGCTCGGCATCAGGCGGGCGGACGGCACGCCGCTCCACGAGGTGCCGACGTTCACACTGGGCGCCAACGAGATGGACCCCACGACCGTGGCGGCGGCCTACGCAGGGCTCGCCGCCCGCGGCCGCTACTGCCGGCCGATGGCCGTCACCGCCGTCGTGGAGCGCGACGGCACCCGCACCGAGATACCGCCCGCCTGCGTGACCGCGCTCGAACCCGCGGTCGCCGACGCGGTGAGCCATGTGCTCACGGGAGTGTTCACCAAGGGCACGATGCGCGGCCAGTCCATCGGCCGGCCCGCCGCGGGCAAGACCGGCACGAACAACGGCTACACCTCGGCCTGGTTCGCCGGGTACACCCCCGGCCTCGCCGCCGCCGTCAGCGTGGGCGACATCCGCGGCTCCTACCGCTATCCCCTCACCGGCGTCACCATCGGCGGCCGCTACTACGGCGCGGTGCAGGGCGCCTCGCTGCCCGGCCCGATCTGGGTGGACTCGATGCGCTCGGCCCTGCGGGACACCCCGGTGTACGGATTCGTCCCGCCCGACATGGCCCGGTTCGGCGGCGGCTTCACGCCCGGCCTGAAGGAGGCGCTGGAGAAGCAGCGCGAGAAGGAGAAGAAGAAGCGGGAGGCCGAGCGCGGCAAGCACGACGACGGCGACAACGCCTCGGCCTCCGAGGGTGACGCGGCGGCCGGCGCGGCGAGCGGCGGCGAGGAGGCTTCCGGCGGCGCCGGGACCACTCCCCTGGCCGGTAGCGGCACCACCCCCACCGGCGGCCGGGCCGCCCCTGCCGCTCCCGCCGCCTCTGTGAGGCGTTCCACCGGGGCCCGCTCCGGCCGCGACTCGCCGTCCCCGGCTGGAGCCCACTCGGTGGTCCGTGGCACCTCGCCCCGCGCGCCCCTGCGCAGCGGCCCCGGCGGCGTGCCCGCGACGTCCGGCAGGACGGGCTGGGCGAGTCTCACCCGCCCCGACACCGCTCCCCCGGCGGCGCGGCCCGCCGTCCGACGCGCCGAAGCCCACCGTGACGCGCCACGGCACGGCGCGGCAGAGCGCGGGTCGCCGAAACACGGGACGGCGGAACACCGCGCGGCGACTTCGACCCGCACGTCCCGGGGCCGGCACCACGCCGTGAGCCACGACGGCCGGCACCGGCGAACGCCCCACGGCGCGGCGCACGCGGCCACGCATCCGGCGCCGAACCGGGCAACCCGTCGAGCCGAACCGCCCGCCCGGCACCACCGCCCTGTCCACGGCGTACGGCGCCACGCCTGAGCGGACGATGCCGCGCCCGCTATTGTGCGCGGGCCTGGGCGCTGACGGCGCTCTGAGCTGGCGGCCGGACCGGAGGAGGCCCACCCCTACCCGCGACTTTCGCCGACGATGGGCGGAAGTCGACGTGTGCTGGAGAATTTACTGACTCTTGACAGCGGAATCAGACACGACCTACCGTCACAGATGTCTCATTCGTAACGCGCAAGTGCCGGAAATGTTAACGCTAACAGTGAGGTCTCTCCGACTCATGGCAGCGATTCCCCCCTGTCCCGGACGCATCGTCGCCTTCCCTCGCCTCCGCTCTCGCAGGTCGCACGGCCTCGCCCGCCGCACCGGCCGGGAGGGGCTCGAACCTCTGCCCTGACGGCCACTCGGCCCGCGCCCCCGGGGAACCTCCCGGCCGGCGCATCCTCATCCGGCGGCGCTCGCGAATCCGCCGCGGGCCGCGCGCTCCGCCCACATCCCGGCAGGCCGCCGGACGGCGCCGGGGCGCGCCCGCCTGGTTTCAGTGGTTCCGTCCCACCGGTTCCGTCCCACCGGCACGGCTTCCTTCCGCCCAGCGATCACCCGATCGCCGGCTCAGCCCGGCATGCCCGTTCCGGCGTGCCCTCCATCACCGATCCGAGGAGTCTCCATGCCCAAAAACCGCTGGTACGCGGCTCTGGCCGCGGCACTCATCTCCGCCGGGGGCCTGGCCGTCGCCCCTGCGGGCGCGGCGACCGCCGACGCTCCCGCCGGCACTCCCGGGGCCGGCGCCCCCGCGCACGGGGCCGCTCTGCCGTCCAGCTTCCAGTGGGTCTCCAGCGGGCCGCTGATCAGCCCGAAGTCCGACGCGACCCACGACATCGCTGCGGTCAAGGACCCCTCGGTGGTCCGCTACAAGGGCCAGTGGCTCGTCTTCGCGACCACGGCGCTGCGCTCCGGCGGCTGGAACCTGATGTACACCAGCTTCAGGAAGTGGGAGGACGCCGCCTCCGCACCGCAGTACTACCTCGACCAGTCGGCGATCGGCCCCGGCTACCGGGCCGCGCCGCAGGTGTTCTACTTCGCGCCGCAGAAGAAGTGGTACATGGTCTACCAGACCGGCCTGCCGTCCTACTCCACCACCGACGACCCCACCAATCCCGGAAGCTGGTCCAAGCCGGCCGACTTCCTGAGCTCGATGCCCGACATCATCAAGCAGAACATCGGCAACGGCTACTGGGTCGACATGTGGGTCGTCTGCGACGACGCCAAGTGCTACCTGTTCTCCTCCGACGACAACGGCCACCTGTACCGGTCGGAGACCACCGTGGCCGACTTCCCCAACGGCTTCGGCAACACGCAGATCGCCCTGCAGGACTCGAAGTACAAGCTGTTCGAGGCCAGCAACGTCTACAAGATCAAGGGCAAGGACCAGTACCTGCTCCTGGTCGAGGCGATCGGCAGCGACAACCGCCGCTACTTCCGCTCCTGGACCTCCACCAGCCTCGACGGCCAGTGGACGCCGCTCGCCGACACCGAGGACAACCCCTTCGCCCGCGCGAACAACGTCGCCTTCCCCGACGGCGCCTGGACGGCGGACATCAGCCACGGCGAGATGATCCGCTCCGGGATCGACCAGAAGATGGAGATCAATCCGCATCGCCCTCTGCAGTACCTGTACCAGGGCGAGGACCCGTCGGCCGGCGGCGACTACAACCAGCTGCCCTGGCGGCTGGCACTGCTGACCCAGGTCAAGAAGCCCTGAGCGTCCGGTTCACCCGCGCGGCGGGCCGCCCGGCGGCCCGCCCCGTCACCTCGTCGTCCGGGCGGCCGGTCAACCGGCCAGGCAGGCCGGCCCGAGCAGTTGCTTGAGGTCGCCCATCAGGGCGGGTGACGGGGTCACGCGGAGCCGGTCGTCCAGCCGCATGACCGTCGTACGCGGCCCGTTGTGCACCTGGAGGTGGACCTCCGTGGTCCCGGGGTGGGTGGTCAGCACCTCCTTGAGCCGGCCCACCACGGGCGGCGTGCAGCGGTTGATCGGCATGCTCACCACCAGCGGCCCGCCCGACTCCGCCGTGAGGTCCGGCGCGGTCACCTCCATCGCGATGATCTTCGCGACGTCCTCCCGCTTGTCGATCCTGCCCTTGACGAAGACGATCGCGTCCTCGGCGAGCACGGTCGCGCAGAGCTGGTAGGCCGACGGGAAGATCATGACCTCGATCGAGCCCTCCAGGTCCTCCAGCATGGTGAGGACCCAGGTGTCGCCCTTCTTGGTCACCTTCCGCTGCAGGCCCGACAGGATGCCGCCGACCGTGACGACCTGCCCGTCGGGGCGGCTGTCGTCCTGCAGCGCGGCGATCGAGCAGTCGGCGCCGGCCGACAGGATGTGCTCGACGCCGAACAGCGGGTGGTCGGAGACGTACAGGCCGAGCATCTCCCGCTCGAACTGCAGCAGCGTCGTCTTGTCCCACTCCCCCGGCGGGATCTGCACGTCGAAGGTCTGGTCCTCGGCGCCGTCGATCGCGCCGAACAGCGAGTCCTGGCCGATCGCCTCGTTCTTCTTGATGTCGATGATCGCGTCCACGGCCTGCTCGTGCACCATCAGCAGGCCCTTGCGCACGTGCCCGAACGAGTCGAACGCACCCGACTTGATCAGCGACTCGATGACGCGCTTGTTGCAGACGATCGCGGGGACCTTGCGCAGGAAGTCCTTGAAGTCGGTGAACCTGCCCTTCTCCTTGCGCGCCGCGATGATCCCGTCCACGACGTTCGCGCCGACGTTGCGGATGGCCGACAGGCCGAACCGGATGTCGGTGCCGCGCGGGGTGAAGTCGAAGTCGGAGTCGTTGACGTCCGGCGGGAGCACCTTGATGCCCATGCGGCGGCACTCGTTGAGGTAGAGCGCCGACTTGTCCTTGTCGTCCTTGACGCTGGTCAGCAGCGCCGCCATGTACTCGGCCGGGTAGTTGGCCTTGAGATAGGCGGTCCAGTAGGACACCAGGCCGTATCCGGCGGTGTGCGCCTTGTTGAAGGCGTAGTCGGAGAACGGGAGAAGGATGTCCCACAGGGCCTTGATGGCCGCGGCGGAGAACCCGTTCTCCTTCATGCCCTTCTCGAAGAACTCGAACTGCTTGTCCAGCTCGGACTTCTTCTTCTTGCCCATCGCGCGCCGGAGCAGGTCCGCGCCGCCGAGCGTGTAGTTGGCCACCTTCTGGGCGATGGCCATGACCTGCTCCTGATAGACGATCAGGCCGTAGGTCGTGCTGAGGATGTCCTTGAGCGGCTCTTCCAGCTCGGGGTGGATCGGGGTGATCTCCTGCTGGCCGTTCTTGCGCAGCGCGTAGTTGGTGTGCGAGTTGGCGCCCATCGGGCCGGGCCGGTAGAGCGCGAGGGCCGCGGAGATGTCCTCGAAGTTGTCGGGCTTCATCAGCCGCAGCAGCGTGCGCATGCCGCCGCCGTCCAGCTGGAAGATGCCGAGCGTGTCGCCCTTGGCCAGCAGCTCGTACGTCCTGGTGTCGTCGAGCGGGAGCTCGAGCAGCTCGATCCTGTTCCCGGTGTTCGTCTCGATCATCTTCAGGCAGTCGTCGATGATCGTGAGGTTGCGCAGGCCCAGGAAGTCCATCTTCAGCAGGCCGAGCGTCTCGCAGGTCGGGTAGTCGAACTGCGTGATGATCGCGCCGTCCGAGTCGCGGCGCATGATCGGGATGTGGTCGGTCAGCGGCTCGGCCGACATGATGACGCCGGCGGCGTGCACGCCGGTCTGCCGGATCAGGCCCTCCAGGCCGCGCCCGAGGTCGATCGTCGCCTTGACGTCGACGTCCTCCTCGTACAGTTTGCGCAGCTCGCCCGCCTCGTTGTAGCGCGGGTGGTCGGAGTCGAAGATGCCCGACAGCGGGATGTCCTTGCCCATCACCGCGGGGGGGAACGCCTTGGAGATGCGGTCGCCCAGCGCGTACGGGTAGCCGAGGACGCGGCCGGCGTCCTTCACGGCCGCCTTCGCCTTGATGGTGCCGAACGTGGCGATCATGGCGACCTTGTCGGCGCCCCACTTCTCGGTCACGTAGCGGATCACGTCGGCGCGCCGGCGCTCGTCGAAGTCGATGTCGATGTCGGGCATCGAGACGCGCTCGGGGTTGAGGAACCGCTCGAAGATCAGGCCGTGCGGGATCGGGTCGAGGTCGGTGATGCCCAGCGCGTACGCGACCAGCGAGCCGGCGGCCGAACCACGGCCGGGGCCGACCCGGATGCCGTTGTTCTTGGCCCACATGATGAAGTCGGCGACCACGAGGAAGTAGCTCGGGAAGCCCATCTGCAGGATGACGCCGATCTCGTTCTCGACCCAGGTGCGGTGCTCCTCGTCCACCCCGCCCGGGAAGCGGCGCCGCATGCCCTCCCAGACCTGCTGCCGGAAGTACTCCTCCTCCGACAGCCCCTCGGGGATCGGGTAGGTCGGCATCAGGTTGTGGTAGGGGAAGAAGCCCTCGGGGTCGACCTTCTCCGCGACCAGCAGCGTGTTGCGGCAGCCCTCCTGCCAGATGTCGGAGGAGTCGACCGCCCGCATCTCGTCGGCGGTCTTGATGTAGTAGCCGCTGCCGTCGAACCGGAACCGGTCGGGGTCGCTCAGCTGCTTGCCGGTCTGGATGCACAGGAGCGCGTCGTGGCCCGCGGCGTCGGACTCGTAGGTGTAGTGGGAGTCGTTGGTGACCACCGGGGGGATGTCGAGCTCGCGGCTGATCCGGACCAGGCCGTCGCGGACCCGGCGCTCGATGTCGAGGCCGTGGTCCATGATCTCCAGGAAGTAGTTGTCCTTCCCGAAGATGTCCTGGAACTTCGCTGCGGCCTTGAGCGCCTCGTCGTACTGGCCGAGCCGCAGCCGGGTCTGCACCTCTCCGGACGGGCAGCCGGTGGTGGCCATCAGTCCCTCGGCGTGCTCGGCGAGGATGTCGGCGTCCATCCGGGCCCACTTGCGGACGAAGCCCTCGGTGTAGGCGCGCGAGCTGAGCTTCATCAGGTTCTGCAGGCCGGTCTTGTTCCGCGCCCAGATGGTCATGTGGGTGTAGTAGCCACCCGCCGACACGTCGTCGCTCTTCTGGTGCGGCTCGCCCCACAGCACCGGCTTCTTGTGCATGCGCGACTCGGGCGCGACGTACGCCTCGATGCCGAGGATGGGCTTCACCCCGGCGCCGGTCGCCTGCTTGTAGAAGTCGTAGGCGCCGTGCATGTTGCCGTGGTCGGTGATCGCGATCGCGGGCATCTCCAGCTCGCCCACGAGTTTGAACATCTGCTTCAGCCGCGCCGCTCCGTCGAGCATCGAATACTCGGTGTGGACGTGCAGATGAACAAACGAATCACCCATGAGACCCCCATCGTCACCGGACCGCGGTCCAGAGCCTACGCCGTGATCGCGAACCAGTGGGACTCAGGTGAAACAGAATCCTATCTCCGTTCCTCGCCGTCCCGCTTCTCCTCCGACAGGCGCAACCCCGCCTCGATCACGGCGTTCATGATGGGGGCGAGCAGACCCGCGCCGAGGCTGGGGGCGCGGCGGGCCATGGCCGCGACGAGGCGCCGCTCGCGCTCCATGTCCCGCCCCCGGAACCCGCCCACGGGCTTGAGCCGCTGGATCCGCCCGGCCAGCGCGGCCCGGCGTTCGAGGAGCGTGGCGAGGGCCGCGTCCACCCGGTCGATCGCGGCCCGGGCCGCGTCGAGGGTCTCGGGATCGTCCGGCCGTACGAGCGCCGCCATGACGGTCGCCGCCTCGTGCGCCGCCGCAAGGGCCCGCGCGGGCGCGCCCGGGCCGACCAGCAAGCCGTCCGCCCCCGCCGCCACCGCCGCGTCCGCCAGCCCGCCGTCGCCGCCCAGCCCGGCGAGCACGGGGCGGCCGGTGCGCTCCCGGGCGGCGCGCATGAGCCCGAGGTCGGGCGCGGCGTCCTCCGGCTCGCCGCGGCCGCCGCTCTCGCAGAGCACGACCGCCTCGTTGCCCTCGGCGGCGCAGTGGTCCGCCGCGGCCAGCCACTCCTCCAGCGTCGCCGCGCGCCCGCCCTGGACGATTGCGCGCTGGAGGACGACGGGGAGCCCGAGCCGGGCCGCGGCGCGGACGAGATCGGGGTCGGCCGCCCAGGCCGCCCCGACCACCACTCCGTCGGCGTGCCGGGCCACGGCGGGCAGGTCGGCGACCGTGGCGGGCTCCACCAGGAGCGGGCCCGCCCAGCGCGCCCTGGCCGCGGCGACCGCCCCGTCCCCCGAAGAGCCGTCCACCGAGGACCTGTCGTCCGCAGAGTTCCCCGGAGAGTCTCCCGGCGTGTCCTGTGCGGTCTCGGCTCCGCCGCCGAGGGTGCCGCCGTCGCCGGGCAGGCGCAGCCAGCGGGCGTCCCGGCCCCCGATGACCACAACGGGGAGCCCGTCGCCGATCACGAGGTCGCCGATCCGTACGGCGTCGCGGTCGAGTTGGGCTGCCTTCGACATGTGGGCTCCTCCGTGGGCCGGCCCCATGGAACCGGCCGCCTGCCATGGGGACTCGCTGAGATCGGACGTCCGGGAGAACGAAAAAGGCAGAGACGCTGGCGTCCCTGCCTCAAGCCGGCTCCGGATGGTCGCTAGCTCACCTCACGCGACCGGCCCTCCCGAAGCCGGCCTCGTAAACGAGCTGTACCTACCCATAACAAGGACCTTAGCAGCGACGGGCCACGACTCGAACCGATCTGTCTCGGATTCCGGGATCGCCAGTCATGGACGCGGTTGATCCCTTTGCCATCCGTGGGACGATTCATGGGTCCAGGAAGGGGTTCGAGTGTCGCGTGCGGAAGGCCGGCTCGTCGGAGGCCGGTACCAGTTGATGGAGCCGATCGGCCGGGGTGGCATGGGCGTGGTCTGGCGCGCCCACGACCAGTTGCTGGACCGCGCGGTCGCGGTCAAGGAGGTCCGCTACGACAGCGCCATGGGCGACGAGCTCAGCGACCTCAATCGCCGGACCATGCGCGAGGCCCGGGCCGCCGGCCGCCTCACCCACCCGAACGTGGTGGTCGTCCACGACGTCATCGAAGAGGACGACCGGCCCTGGATCATCATGCAGCTGGTGCCGTCCCGCTCGCTCGGCCAGGTGATCAGGGAGGACGGCCCGCTGTCCCCCGAGCGCACCGTGGAGATCGGCCTGCAGATCCTGGACGCGCTGCGCGCCGCGCATCGGCAGGGCGTGCTGCACCGCGATGTGAAGCCCGAGAACGTGCTGCTCACCGACGACGGCCGGGTGGTCCTGACCGACTTCGGCATCGCCAGGCTCGAGGCCGACTCCACCATGACCCGCACCGGCCTCGTCGGGACCCCCGCCTTCATCGCCCCCGAACGGCTCCGCGGCGAGGCCGCGCAGCGCGAGTCGGACCTGTGGTCGCTCGGCGCCACGCTCTACACGGCCGTGGAGGGCAAGCCCCCGCACGACCGCGGCATGGCGATGGCCACCATGCACGCCGTGCTGAACGACGACCCGGCCCCGCCGCGGCGCGCGGGCGCGCTGGGCCCCGTTCTCCTGCGGATGCTCGCCAAGGAGCCCGTCGACCGGCCCGGCTACGACGAGCTGACCCGGCTGCTCAAGCGCGTGTCGCGCGAACTGTCCCCGCCGGCGTCCCGGCCCGTCGCGGCGCCCGCCGAGCCCGCCGAGCCCGCTGCGCCGCGGCCCGCGACGCCGGAAACGCCCGCCTCCCGGCAGGGGAAGGCGTCCCGGGGCGCGGCGCCGTACCCGCCCGTGTCTCCCCCGCCCGTGTCCCCCGCGCCCATGTCCCCCGCCCGGCCGGACGAGCCTCCCGCGGAGCGCGACGAGGCGGCGGGGGCGGGCCGTGCGCCCGCCCCCGGCAAGGGAGCGGCGGCCGGGCGCGACGAAGCCGGGACCGGGGCCGGGTCCGGAAGCGAGGCCGCGGGCCCCGGCGAGATCACCTCGCCCCTCCCGGTCATACGCGACGAAGGGGCGCCGGAGCAGGAGGACGGCCCGGCTCAGGAGAAGGCCGCAAAGGCGCCCGGAGCGATGCCGGAGACCGGCGTGCAGGCCGCCCCGCCCGCCCGCGCGAAACCGTCCGCGGCTTCCGCGCAGGAGAAGCCTGGGAAGGAAGACGGCCCGGCACGGGAACCGAACGCGCACGACGGCGCCACCAAGATCGCTCCCGCCGTCACCTCAGACGCGGTCTCCGGCACCGTCTCCGGCCCTGGGGACCGCACGGCGCCGGAGGACTCGGCCGCCTCGGGGACGACGAAGGACTCCGGCGCCTCCTCCGCCGGGCGCCCGGCCACGACGCCGCAGTCCCCGGTCTCCCGGTCCTCGGCGGCCTCCGGCGCGAGTGCCACGCCGAAGGGCGCCACGGGAGGGAGCACCGCGTCGAAGGGCGCGGCGGGTTCGGCGTCGTCCGTCTCCTCCGGTTCCACCGGCTCCGGCTCCGGCTCCCGGGGCGGGGGCGGGAGCGACAGCCGTACGGACCGGGCGGGCGGCGGGCCCACGCCGGGCGCGGGCGACGAGCGGCGCGCCGCCACGGCGGACCGTACGCAGGACGCCTCGGGCGCGGCCGGGAGCCCGATCGCCGGGCTGAGGCAGGCGCCTGCGGCGGTGCCCCCGCGGGGCGGAGCGGCGTGGCACGAGGTGTCCACCAGCCCGGCCCAGCCGCGGTCGTCGAACGGACTGCTGAAGGTCGCGATGATCCTCATCCCCGCACTGCTGATCATCGCGGGCGTGGCGGGCTACCTCGGCCTTCGGGCGGGCGAGGGCGACCCGGGGGGCGACCCCGGGTCGGACGCGGCCACGGCCGCGACGGGGAAGGGCGGCGACAAGCCCTCCACCTCGGCGCCCTCCCCGGCCGCGCCGTCCTCCGCCGAGCCGTCCGCGTCCGCCTCGGACGAGGCGACGGAGTCTCCCGAGCCCTCCCCGAGCCCCGAAACCTCGAAGCCCGCCGACGTCCCCGAGGGCTGGCACAAGTACAAGCACTCGAGCGGGTTCTCGCTCGCGCTGCCGAAGGGGTGGCACGTCGACGGCAGGGGCAACGGCGAGGTCCGCTTCCGCGGCGACTCGCACACCTATCTGGAGGTCCACCACACCTCCAGTCCCGAGTCGGACGCGCTGAAGGTCTGGCGGCGCGACGTGCCGGGCATGAGCCGGAACTTCCCCGGCTACAAGCTCATCGAGATCAGAGAGGTCAAGGGGTACTTCAAGACCGCGGCCGACTGGGAGTTCACCTTCGGCGACAGCCGCTACCGGTCACGCGTGATCGACCGCGGCTTCGTCACCGACAAGCACAACGGCTACGCGCTGCTCTACAAGACCCAGGACAAGGACTGGAAGAAGAAGAAGGAACTCTTCGAGACCATCGCCGCCACCTTCAAGCCGGCGAAGTGACGCGCTCCCTCGCGGGTGAGCCGGCGGTGAGGGGGTCGGGCGGCCGGCCACCGGCCGCCCTCGTCCAACGGCGCAAGGCCCGGCCGGGCTCCCGCCGCCCGGTCCGCGTGCGCCCGTCGGCGTGCGGTGGAGCGTGACGGCCGCGAGGCGGCCGGAAGCGATCAGCCCTCCCTCCGCTGTACGGGCCCGCCGCACACACGCGGCGGCGGAGACGGGGGGACGACGGGCCGCTCAGCCGGCCTGGCGGGCCTGCTCCAGGTAGGCCACCAGGCCGGCCATCCGCTCGGCCGGCCAGGGCAGGCTCCGGCCGATCTCCGCGCTGTTGTCCCGCCACATCCTGCGGGCCGCCGCCTTGGTCCCCTCGCCCTCCGGTCCGTCCGGGTGGAACCCGCCCGCCAGCGCGTCCCATCGGCGTACGAGGTCCCGGGCGCGCTCGTCCTGCGCGGGCACGCCGGTCTCCACGAGCCGCAGGCCCTCTTCGACCAGCCCGGCCCACTCGCGCCTGGCCGCCTCGACGCCCTCGCCGCCCAGCGCGTTCCTGCGCTCGGCCAGCCGCTCGCGCTGCTCTTCGGTGAAGTAGGTCTCGAACACTGACATCAACTCCAATGTGGTCATCAACCGATCCGGATCGGGGACGGACGAGCCGCCGGTCTGCCCGAGCAGGCCGCGGATCCGCTGACGCAGCGTCCCGATCAGCTCGGCGTGCTCGTCGAGCCTGCGCAACTGCGCCGTCAGCAGATCACGCATCGACTCGGGGTCGTCCGCCGCGCCGTCGAGAACACCCGCGATCTCCTCCAGCGACAGGCCGAGCGCCCGCAGGGCGCGGACCCGGTACAACCGCCGCAGGTCGCGCTCGGTGTATCGGCGGTGCCCGGCGGGCGTGCGCTCGCTCGCGCTCAGCAGCCCGATCTCGTCGTAGTGGTACAGCGCGCGCACCGTCATCCCGGTCGCCCGTGCCAGCTCGCCGATCGACCATCGCGGTCCGGCGTCGTCTGCCCCGATCACGCCAGAAACGCTACGACCTCCCGCGGCGGGAGGTTCAAGCCCCGAGAGCGCGCGATGCGCCGGGACTCGCGAGGTGCGCTCGCGCGTACGTGCGGAAGGCCGCGACGTGGCGGCCGCGGTCACGGGCGCGGGTCGCGGCGACGGCTCCACGGCCGCGCGGCACCCCCTTGCGCCGATCGCGGGGCACCCCTCCCCCGGCGAGGAGAGGAATCCGCCTGACTACACTGCGGCTGCGAGAGCCCCCCGGTCACGACCCTGCCCGCGGCCGGCCACCGGCTCTCACGCGGGCGGACACGAAACGCCTGTCACGCGGGCGGACACGAAAGGCCTCCGACGCAGGCGGACATGAAAGGCACAGAACACATGGTCGACCGCGACGCCGTCGCACTCGACGATCCGGTCGGCGAATCGCTCCGCGGCCACCACGCGCACCTGGCCCGCCGGCTCGGCGGGGCGGCCGGTTACCTGCCGGAGGTCGCGACCTTCTCCACCGTGTCCGCCGACCCCGGCCCGGCGGAGTGGGCCGACCTCGCCCGGCTGCTCGGTCGCGGTGAATTCGCCGATCTGTTCAGCTGCCCGGCGGCCCCGCCCGCGGACTGGGAGCCGGTCTTCGCTCTCGACGGCTTCCAGATGGTCTGGCCGGCCGGCGGCCGTCCCGGCCGGGCCGATGCCGAGCCCGGCGCGCAGATCGTCGAGCTGGGCGCCGATGATGTGCCCGAGATGCTCGATCTCACCGCGCGAACCCGTCCTGGACCGTTCTGGCCCCGTACGCACGAGCTCGGCACCTATCTGGGTGTCCGCGAGAACGGCGCCTTGGTCGCCATGGCGGGCGAACGGCTCCGCCCGCCCGGATGGACCGAGATCAGCGCCGTCTGCGCCGCTCCCGAAGCTCGCGGGCGAGGTCACGCCTCCCGCCTGGTGCGCGCGCTGGTCGCGCGTATCACGGCGCGGAGCGAGCGCCCGTTCCTCCACGTGGCCGAAGCCAACGTCAACGCGCTCGCACTCTACGAACGGCTCGGCTTCGTGGTCCGCAGGCGCGTGACGTTCCGCGGGTTCCGCACGCCGTGATGCGGACAGGGATCCGAGGCGTCAGCGGGAGTAGTGCTCGACCACGAGTTGCTCGACCACCGGGACCACGAGCTCCTCGCGTGCGGGGTGCCGCAGCAGGGTGAAGCGCAGCGCCCGCAGGTCGCCGTCCAGGTAGGGAGCGGTCCGCTCGTCCGCGTACGTGCCCTCGGGCCGCGAACGGCTGCATCCCGGCCGACCGGTCCCGTACGGCCACCCGACTGGCCAGGCTTGACCGGTCGGCGGGGCCGGAAGGCCCCGCGCCCTGGCCTGCCTCATCTGCCCGTCCTGAACGGCCGCACCTCCGGCGGCAGTCAGGGCCCCTCGGGCCGCCTCCGGCGTACCGGCGGCGCCCGGGGCGGCATGCTCAAGCCTCGCCGCGTTTTGCAACGCTTCTGTAAGCGAACTGAAAGTCGTCTGAGATTGCCTGGCCCGGGAACCGCACGCCGGAGTGTCCGTTCCCGCGGAGCCGGCCCGGTCTTTCGATCCTTCATCCCGCCGGCCTGCGCGAGGACCGTGATTGTGGAGAGCCGAAGGGGCATGATGCGGACGGCGACGACCCTGGCCATCTATGTCGAGCTGGCACGTGGTTCTTCCGAGTCGATGGCGGCACAACTGGCCAGGCAGCTGAGGCAGGCCGTCCTGGACGGCCGCCTGCCGCCGGACACGCGCCTGCCGTCCAGCCGTACCCTCGCCGAGCTGCTGAAGGTGTCCCGGCCGGTGGTGCAGGAGGCCTACCGCATCCTGGAAGCCGGAGACCTGGTCGAGAGCAGGCGGAGGTCGGGGACCTACGTCAGGCGGGCCCGGCCGGAGCAGACCGCCGGGGAGCCCAGCAGGGGAAAGCCTCCCGCGGACCGGGTCCGCCGGGTGCTCGTCGACCTGTCCCCCGACCAGCCGTCCGGAGAGGACTTCCCGGTGCCGGTGTGGCGGGCCGCGTGGCGACGGGCCGCGCACCGCATTCCGGGCGCGGTGGAGATACCCGGCGAGGCGGTGCTGCGCCGCGCGGTGGCGGCGCACCTGCGGGCGGTGCGCGGGCTGGAGGCCGATCCGGAGAACGTGCTGATCACGACCGGGGTCCGCCAGTCGCTGGACTTGGTGGCGGCGGTCGCGATACAGCCGGGCGCCGTCGCGGCGGTCGAGGACCCCTGCCTGCCCACGGTGATCCGGCTGCTGCGCCAGCACGACGTCACCACCGTGCCCGTCCCCGTGGACGCGGACGGGGCGCTGGTGGAGGCCGTGCCCCGCGCCGTGGGGGCGGTCGTGGTGCGTCCCTCCCACCAGATGCCTCTGGGAGTGGAGCTGTCCCTGTCGCGGCGGCGCGCGCTGGTCGAGCTGTCCGCGGCACACGGAGCGCTGATCGTGGAGGACGACCGGGACCACGACTTCAGCGAGACGATCCGGCCGCAGTCGCTGTGGGACCTGAGCCGGGATCGCACCGACGACGTCGTCTATGTGGGCTGCCTGTGCCGGCTGCTCCCGGACGTGGTGTGCACCGGCTACATCCTCGCCCGCGGGCGCCGGCTGCGGCAGCTGGCCGAGCACCTGTCGCTGCGGCAGTCGGGCACCGTGGCGGTGGCGCAGCGCGCCGTGGCCGAGATGCTCGGCTCGGCCGAGACCCGCGTCCGCGTCGACCGGCTGCGCCAGGCCTATCAGGCCAAACGGCAACTCGTGGTGGACGCCCTGGCCCGCCACCCGGCCGTGGAGCGGCTGAGCGGCGCCCAGTCCGGGTCGCACCTGCACGTCGAACTGCGCCCCGACGTGCACGTCGACCGCGTCATCCGGGCGTTCGAGACGAAGGGGATCGTGACGCCGGCCACCGCGCTGTACGAGTGGAGCGGCCTGGTGCCGGCCCGGAACGGATTCCTGGTCAGCCACAACCATCTCACCGAGGCGGTGCTGTCCCGCACGCTGGCGAAGATCACCCGCTGCCTCGATCAGGTGGTCCCGTGCCCCTGCTGACGCGGCCGGCGCACCTGTCCACTAAAGACCGTGAATGCCCTGCCACTGGCTATCCTCGCCGGTCTCGTGCACCGGCAGGATGAGAACAGCCGGCCAGGCCGTCAACGTGGACGCGCTGGGAGCGACGCGTGGCCACGGCCACGCGGGAAGGCGGACCGCCCGCCGGCGTCGACGCCGACGCCGGCCCTCCGACGGGCCCCCGGAAGAGGACCGCGGTACAGGCCCGCCGAACAGGGGCCGACGAACAGGGGCCGACGAACAGGGCCTCGGTACAGGACCGCCGAACAGGCGCGGTACAGGGACCGCTGCCGTGAGCCGTGTGCCTCCGTCGTCGCCTGCCCTCACGGCGGGCCGTCTCGGCCCCTTCCCACCCCCGCACGGCGTCCACGTACGCCGCGGGCCGGTGCGCGGAAGCCGAGCACGAGCTCCCCTCCTGGCCGGCCGGCCAACCGGTCTTCACGAAGGCCGCCCGGATCGAGTGCCAGAGAAAGGCCATGACATGATCTTCCATCTCCTGGGACGTGTTCAGGTCGGCGACGACGACGCGTCCATGCCCATCGGATCGGCCCCCGTGAGAGGGCTGCTCGCCGCGCTCCTGCTCGAAGAGGGGCGCTCGGTGCCGGTGGAGCAATTGATGAGGTACCTGTGGGAGGACCCGCCCGGCTCGGCCCGCAAGAACCTGAGACTGCACATCGCCCGGCTGCGCGGCCGCCTGGCGGCCCTGGGGCTGCGCGACCGCCTGATCACCCTTCGGGGAGGCGGCGGCGAGGGCGGCTACCGGCTGCTGACCGTGCCCGAGGAGGTGGACGCGGTCATGTTCAGGCGGCTCGCCGCCGAGGGCTTCGCCCGGCTGCGGGCCCGGCAGCCCCACGCGGCCGAGGAGGCGCTCACCGGGGCCCTCCGGCTGTGGCAGGGGCCGATCGGGCAGGACTGCACCGCCTCGGAGCTGCTGCGATCCCGGTTCACGGCCTTCGGCGAGCTGCACCTGACGGTGCGGGAACGGCTGGTGGAGGCCCGCCTGGGCCTGGGCCGCACGACCGACCTCATCCCCGAGATCCTGGAGGTGCTGGCCGACGCCCCCTTCCGGGAGACCTCCTGGGCGCACCTGATGCGCGCGTACTACCTGGGCGGGGATGTGGCCGGCGCGATCTCGGCCTGGGGACGCGCCACGGCGGTGCTCGGCGACCAGCTCGGCCTCGACCCGTCGGCCGAGCTGCACGAGCTCCACCTCGCCGTGCTCCGCCGGGACGACGACGCCGTCCGCGCAGCCGTCGCCCCGCAGCCGGAGGCCGCCCTCTAGCCGTACCCCCAGGGGCGCGGAAAGGGCCGCGAGGCGCTTCGCCTCGCGGCCCTTGCACGTCTCTCACTCCGGGGGCCTCAGTTCCGCCGGCCTCCCGGCGTGGGGAGAACGCGGACCACCTTCCCGACGAGGCCGGCGGCGGGGACGTACCCGAAGTGGCGGGAGTCCACGCTGTGGCCGGCGTTGTCGCCGAGCAGGACGAAGGCCCCCCGGGGCACGGCGGTCTCGTCCGCCTCGCGGGGGACCTCGGCCGGGACGGGGTCCCCCGGGACCGCGGCGACCCTCTTGACCACGTAGCCGGCCCCGGGGTCCACAGTGACCTGGCTCCGCGTGAGGCCCGCGCGCTCCAGCACGAGCCCGGCCACGTCGGCCAGGACGACGTCCTCCCGGCGGAGGCGGCCGGCGGGGACGCGCCGCACCAGCACCCGGTCGCCGGACCGGTACGCGGGGCGCATGCTGTCGCCGGAGACGCTCACCATCAGCAGCCTCCTGCGCGCCCAGGCCAGGCCCGCGGCCATGGTGGCGAGGGCGGCGACGGCGGCGACAAGGGCGAGCAGGAGCGGCAGCGGTGCGGCGGTCACAGGCCGAACCTCCCTCGAACCAGCTCCAGCAGGTCCTCGGCCTGCGGAGGCGGCGGCTCCGCGTAGCCTTCGGCCTGCATCCGGAACAGGCCGGCGTAGACGCCGTCGAGTGCGATCAATTCCTCGTGGGTGCCCTGCTCGGCGACCACGCCGTCGGCCAGGACGACCAGCGTGTCGGCGTCCCGCAGGGTGTTGAGGCGGTGTGAGACGAGCACGCTGGTCCGCCCCGCCCGCCGTTCTCGCAGGGCGTGGTGGATGCGGTGCTCGGCCTCGGCGTCCAGGCCCGAGCTGGGCTCGTCCAGGATCATGAGGTCGCGCCCCGCCCGCAGGTGCGCGCGGGCCAGGGCCAGCCGCTGCCACTGCCCTCCGGACAGGGTGACGCCCGTCTCGCCGCCGGGGTCGCCGTCCTCCTGGTCGTCCCCCTGGAAGAAGAGCCGGGACAGCAGGGTGTCGTAGGAGTCCGGCAGCGCGGTGACGAACTCGTGGGCTCCCGCTTCCCGGGCCGCCGCGGCGATGCGGTCCCGGTCGCCGAGGTGGGCCGGGTCCCCCAGGCCGATGTTCTCCGCGGCGGTCAGGTCGTACTCCATGTAGTCCTGGAAGACCGCGCTGATCCGGGACCGCAGTTCGGCCGGGTCCAGGTCCCGCAGGTCCACGCCGTCCCACAGGATCGCGCCCCGCTCCGGGTCGTACATGCGGCACAGCAGCTTGACGAGGGTGCTCTTGCCCGCGCCGTTGCGACCGACCAGCCCCACGGTGTGACCGTGCGGGATGGTGAGGTCGACGCCGCGCAGCGCCCAGGGGTGGCCCGGCGAGTAGCGGAACCACACGTCGCGGAACTCGATGCCGCGGGCCAGCGCGGCGACCTTTATCGGGTGCGCCGGCACCGGCAGGTCGGGCTCGGCGGCCAGGACCTCGCGATAGTGGGTGAAGAGCAGGAGCTGCTGGTGCGACTGGGCGATCCCGTTGACGATGGCCAGGCCCGCCGCCTGCACCCCGGCGACCGCCGCCACCAGCAGGGAGACGTCGCCGACGGTGATGCGCCCGCCCGCCGCGGCGAGCACGGCCCAGATCATCGCCGCGCCCGACACCGCGGCCCCGATCACGCCGGTCAGCCCCTGGGCGCCCAGCTCCCTGCGGTCCATCCGCCGGTTCTCGCCGTCGGCCCTGCGTCGCTGGGCCGACATGCGCTCGCGCAGGTGGGCGCCGATGCCGAACAGCCGGATCTCCTTGGCGGCCTGGGCGTCGGTCAGCAGGTCCCTGAAGAAGATCTCCCGGCGCTCCACCGGGCTCAGCCGCCAGTACAGACCGGCCCTGCGCCGGGCCAGCCGCAGCTCCACGCCGAGCACCGGCACGGCCGAGGCGACCACCAGGACGGGCATCCACGGCGAGAGGACCAGCAGCGATCCGAGAAACCCCAGCCCGGTGACGGCGGCGCCGGCCGTGGACAGCGCGCCGGAGACGACCACGCCCGGGGTGCTGCCGCCGTGCTGCAGCGCCATCCGCATCCGGTTGAGGAAGGCCGGGTCCTCGAACCTGGCCATGCCGACGAACCGCTCGGTCACCGCGAACAGCCGTTCCTGCGCCAGCAGGCCCACCCGGCGCCCGGTCTCGGCGGAGGCGTACCGCAGGACGTGCGGCACCAGCGCCATGACGAGCCCGGCGGCGGCCAGGGCCACACCCGGCCCGAGCACCGCCCCGCCCCCGGTCGTGACGCCGTCCAGAAGCAGCTTGGTCAGCCACGCCCCCGCGACCGGCGCCACCGCGCCCAGCACCGTGAACACCGTGAACACGGCCGTGTGCCTGCGGCCGGCCCGCCAGGTCATCCGCAGGGCCTCGATGATTCCGCCCACCGTCACACCTCCACCGGATCGAGGAACAGGTGCCCCATCTCCGCCCCGGAGGCGCTGACCACCCCGCCCGGGTCGACCAGCGCCAGCGCCGGGTACGCCCTGACTCCCAGCGCCTCGCCCACCGGGCCGCCCAGGTCCGGCTCCACCACCACGGTGGCGACCGGCTCCAGCAGCCTGACCTTGTCGGCGAGGTCGCCTTCGTCGCCGACGAGGAGCGCCAGCACCTGGGTGCCGGCGCCGGGGAAGGCCGCGGCGAACTCCGCGAACTCGGGCAGCCGCTCCTCGCACGCCCGGCAGCCCGCGGTGAAGGCCCCGACCAGCGTGGTGGATCGGGCGAAGAACTCCTCGCCGATCGGCTCACCGCGCACGGTGCGGCCGTGGAAGGCGCCCACGCGCTCGCCCGCGGCACGCATCGTGCGCGGGGGCCTGTGCACGACTCGCCAGCGCCCCGGATCGGAGCGCCCGGCCGGCGGGCCGTCATACGCGCGCAGGCGGCGGATGACACCGGCCGTCAGCAGGAGGTTCAGCACGCCGACGAGACCGGCGAAAGACACTGCGAAGATCGACACGAGGACTCCCACGTTTCAGGAATTGGCATTCACGCGCTCGACGGCCGGAGCAGACCGGCGATGCCGTCGGTGAGCAGGACGAGGCCGGCCGCCACCAGGCCGAGGAACGCGGCGGCCACCGCGCCGGCCGGCTCCGGCACGGCGCCGGGGGCGTCGAGCCCGAGGACCGCGCCGGTCAGCGAGCCGGTCAGCAGCACGCCGTTGCGGACCAGGTGGGCCGGGCCCACCGGCGACGGCGCACCACCGCCGAAGCAGGCGCACGGCACGCGCCGCCGCGACCGCACGGCCGCCGCGATGGCCGCGGTGAAGGCCGCCAGCAGCGCCGCCGCGACCGCGAACCCGGCCACGACGGTGGCCGGCGGGACGAGCAGCACGGCCACGGCCAGCTCCCCGGCGACGACCACCGGTCCCATCACCGTCCGCGCCGGCGACGGAACCCACGGCGCCAGCGCGCCGGCCGCGTCCAGGAAAGCGGCGTACGCGCCCCGGCGGCGCACCTTGCTCACCGCCGAGACGGCGAACACGGCGCCCACGAGAAGGCGGCAGCAGATCAGGACGTACTCCACGGTGACTCCGTTCGGGCAGGATCGGGCATGGGCCGGGCAGCATGGGCCGGGCAGCATGGGCCGAGCAGCATTGGTCGGGCACGGACGCGGACGCCGCCCGGATCGCACCTCGTGTGATCCGGGCGGCGTGTTCACCACGCGCTGCGATCGCGCGGACCGGTGTGCCCGGTCACCGGAATCGTCGGCGAATCACCACCGGAGCCAGGAATCGCGCTTTTCTCGTTTCATCGCGATCCCGCTCCGGTTTCCCGCCGGATTCCGTTCGCTCAGCAGGTGCTCGACTTCTCCAGGGTGATGGTCTTGGCCTCGAAGTCCACGCAGAGCTTCTTCGTGACGGTCCCCGTGGTGAAGGGGTACACACCGCCGGTGCAGCTGACCTGCTCGGTGCCGATGACGACGCACTTGCTCACGGCCTGAGCCTCCGCCGTGGGAACCACCGTGCTCAGCATCCGATCGGTGAGCGACCCGAGAGTCCGGACCATTCTCGCACCTCTTTCCATTGGTTTTCCTCCTTTTCGGGAGGGGCCGGTTTCTCCGACACCGATGACATTAGGAATGATTTGCATGGGAACGGCATGCCATTCATTGACGAATGGCCCTCGACCAAGCCCCGACCAAGCTCCGACCGAGCCCGGCCGCCCCGTCCGCTCGGCGCCGGGGGGCCGGCCGGCCTCCCACCGCCGATGAAAGTTGCATCTCCATACGAAATCAGCCCCAGGTCAGAGCGTTACGGACCCCCTGAGCGTTGACCGTCCGGCATGGCGAGGAAAAGGATGCGGCTCGACCTGCGCCCGGAGAGGGCGACAGCGCGACTGCTCGAAGGAGCTCTCCATGCACGGCTCGCTCACCCGCCGGCGGCGCGCCGGCCTGGCCCTGCTGACGTCGGCGGCGCTCGCCGCCGCGTCGGCCCTCGTGGCGGCCACGGCCGTCACCGCGCCCGCCTCGGCCGCGACCTCCGCAACCGTGACGGTGAACACCGGCACGAGCCTCGGCACGATCCCGGCCGCCGGGCACGGCGTCAACGTCGCCGTCTACGACGGCAACATGAACAGCGCCCCCGTCTCGGGCCTGCTGCGGGACGCCGGCTTCACCGCCGTCCGCTACCCCGGCGGGTCGTACGGCGACATCTACCACTGGAAGACGCACACCACCGAGGGCGGCTACGTGGCCCCCGGCACCGACTTCGACACCTATGTGAGCACGGTGCGCTCGGCCGGCGCGCAGCCCGTCGTCATCGCCAACTACGGAACGGGCACGGCCCAGGAGGCCGCCGACTGGGTGCGGTACGCCAACGTCACCAAGGGATACGGCGTCAAATACTGGGAGATCGGCAACGAGGTCTACGGCAACGGCCACTACGGCTCGGGCTGGGAGCAGGACAACCACGCCGACAAGAGCCCGAAGGCGTACGCGAACAACGTCCTGCAGTACATCTCGGCGATGAAGGCCGTGGACTCCTCGATCAAGGTGGGCGTCGTGCTCACCACCCCGGGCGGCTGGCCGGACGGCATCGTCGGCTCGGGTGACAGCGCCGACTGGAACAACACGGTCATGTCCATCGTGCAGGACAAGGCCGACTTCGTGATCGTCCACTGGTATCCGGGTGCCACGTCGGCGGCCGACAGCCTGACGAAGGTCTCGCAGATCGCGCCGATGGTGAGCACGATCCGCTCCCTTCTCGGCAAGTACGCCGGGAGCAGGGCGTCGAGCATCGGCATCGCGGTCACAGAGGCGAACCTCAACTACCAGCTCAACAGCGCGACGACGGCCCTGGGCGCCGCGGACAGCTATCTCACCTGGTTCGAGAACGGGGTGATGAACGTCGACTGGTGGAGCCTCCACAACGGCACCAGCAGCAGTCCGAAGACCAACGACGACGGGACCACCGACTACAACGACTTCGGCATCCTGTCCTCGGGCAGCTCGGGGGAGCCGCCGGTGAACACGCCGCTGCCGCCGTACTACGGCCTGGCCATGGTCGGCAAAGCCGGATCGCCGGGTGACACGCTGGTCAAGGCGTCCTCGTCCAGCTCGCTGCTCGCCGCGCACGCGGTGAAGACCTCCGGCGGCGTCAACGTCGTGCTGGTCAACAAGGACCTGAACAACTCCACGACGGTCTCGCTGTCCTACTCCGGCTTCTCCCCCGGCGGCGCGGCCTCCGTCGTGCAGTGGCGCAAGGGCGCCACCTCGATCAGCACGAGCACCGCGTCGTCCGCCACCTCGATCACGCTCCCGCCGTACTCCATCACGGTCCTGAAGGCGTCCGGCGGCGGCACCACATCCCCCTCGCCCTCCCCGTCGGCCTCGCCCTCTCCGTCGCCCTCGCCCTCTCCGTCGGCCTCGCCCTCGACCTCTCCCACGCCCGGCGGCTCGGGGTGCTCGGCGACGTACAAGGTGGTCAACTCCTGGCCGGGCGGCTTCCAGGCCGAGGTGACGGTGACGAACACCCGCACCTCCGCGATCTCGGGCTGGACCGTCGGCTGGTCGTACCGGAACGGCCAGACGATCAGCTCCTCGTGGAACGCCACGGTGTCCCAGTCGGGCGCCGCCGTCACGGCGAAGAACGTGAGCTACAACGGCGGCCTGGCCGCCGGCGCGTCCACGTCGTTCGGCTTCACCGCCAACGGCGCCGGTGACGTCCCGTCGCCGATCTCCTGCACCACCGGCTGACACCCGGCCGCGCCCGCCCGTGCGCGCGGGCGGGCGCGGGACCGGCCCCCCTCAGACCGTCTCGCCGGGCACCGGAACGGGCACCGGCTCGCGATGCGGACGCGCGCGATACACCATGTCGACGACCCAAGCGGCCAGCACGAGGGCGCCGGCCATCAGGGCGAGCTGCGCGCCGAAGCCGGCCTCCTGCGTGAGCGTCAGCCGCAGGCCGATGTGGAAGCCGCCGTGCACGCCCACCGCCATCCACACCGCGCCGCTGCGCATCCGGGCCACCGTGCACGCGAGGCCGAGCGCGGTGGCCGTCACGATGTAGAGCAGCTTCTCGAGGAGGGTGTCGGCCCCGCCCTGGGAGAAGACGTGCAGGGCGCCGAACACGCCCGCAACGGTGATCACCACCACGCGAGTGGGCAGCCGCGCCGACAGGGTGTCGTACACGTGGCCCCGCCACAGCAGCTCCTCCGGGAACGCCTGGTTGAGCACGGGAATCGCCAGCGCGAGCGGCAGGTACGGGAGCGCGTCGCGGGCCGTCTCCCACCAGGGCACCCAGTCGGTCAGGAACAGGGCCACCGCGTAGGCCTTGGCGGTCACGACGGCCACCGCACCGATGAGCACGCCCGCCAGCGCCTGCCATAAGGCGCTCCACGACCAGGTCAGCCGTACGCCCTGCCAGCTCTGCCGCCCGAGGAACCGGCGGACCGCGAACACCAGGGCGATCGAGACGAGCGTCACGGTCAGGGCGCTCAGCGTCTGGGCGAGGAGGCCGCGGCCGTCCTGCATGAGCAGCCCCACGATCAGCGGGCCGCTGAACGCCTGGACGAACATCACGACGACGGCGATGGACACGGCCCACGGGGGCGTGGTGGCTCTCATGGGCGAAACGCTAGATCCGCCCTGCTCGCGGGCACATCGAGCGGCGGATAGACGCGGGCATGACCATGGTCATGGTTCCGATGGGCGATTGCATCCGATCCGAATCGCTCTAGGGTCGAGACCATGGCGCGTTTCGACTGGCTTCGCGACGCCGACCGGCCTTTCCTGTTCAACGTCGTGTTCTGGGCGATGACGGCCCTGCTGACCGCCGGACTCGCGCAGGGGTTCGTGACCGGCGCGGCGACCCCGCTGCAGTGCGTGCTCTTCGGCGCCAACCTGGTGCTGCTCGCGGCGCTCTGGCCGGCCCTGCCCTGGAGCCGGAGACGGGGCCGCCTCTGGGTGGCGCCGCTGTTCCTGGCGGCGACGCTCATGACAGGGGTCACCGGTTCGGCCGAGCTCCACCTGCCGCTGATCCTCATCGCGGTGGCCAACCTCGCGTTCCTGTACGGCATGCGCGTCGCGACGGCCATCTTGTCGGGCGTCGTGGTCCTGTGCGCCGTCACGCCCCCGCTCGTGGGCTCGACGATCGCCGACGGCCTGGTCCAGGCCGCCTGGATGGCGGCGTTCTCCGCGTTCGTCCTGGGCATGGTGGCGTCCATCGTCGAGGCGCGGCGCAGACGCGAGGAGGCCCAGGGGTTGCTGGAGCGGATCAGAGAGCTGGCCGTCGCCGAGGAGCGGGCCCGGATGGCGGCGGAGATGCACGACTCGGTCGGCCACCACCTCACCGTCATCAAGATGGGCCTGGAGAACGCCGAGCGGTTCCGCGAGCGCCGCCCAGAGGCCGCCTGGGCGGAGGTCCGCCAGGCCAAGGAGCTCACCGTGGAGGCGCTGGCCGACGCGCGGCGCTGGGTGCGCGCGCTGCGGCCGCTCGCGCTGGACGGCCGCGTCGGCAGCGCCGCGCTCGAACGGCTCGCGGCGTCGTTCGACGGCACCGGCATCAGCGTGAGCTTCGAGGTGCGGGGCGAGGAGCGGCGCCTGGAGGCCGACACCGAGCTCGTCCTCTACCGGGTGCTGCAGGAGGGGCTCACCAACGCGCTGCGGCACGCGAGGGCGGAGCACGTGCACGGCACGCTCACGTTCGGCGACGACCAGGTGGCGCTCGTGGTCAGCGACGACGGAACGGGCAGGGACGACCGGACGCGCGGCGGCTTCGGGCTGACCTCGCTGGCGGATCGGGCCAGGGCGCTCGGCGGCACCCTGGCCGGGGACAACAGGCCGGGCGGAGGGTTCGAGTTGCGCGCCGAGCTGCCCATGTCGGGGGTGCGGGCATGACGCCGGTCAGGGTGGTGCTGGTGGACGACCAGGCGCTGCTGCGCCAGGGGCTGCGCAAGCTGCTTGAGGTCGAGGACGGCGTCGAGGTCGTCGGCGAGGCGGCCGACGGCTACGAGGCGCTGCGGGTGATCGGCGAGCGCCGCCCGCACGTGGCGCTCGTGGACATGCGCATGCCGGGCATGAACGGCGTGGAGCTGATCGTCCGTCTGGCGGCCGAGCATCCGGAGGTGGCGGTCGTCGTGCTCAGCACGTTCGACGAGGACGAGTTCATCTTCGGCGCGCTGCGCGGCGGCGCGACCGGCTACCTGCTGAAGGACTGCTCGCCGGAGGAGCTGGTCTCGGCCGTCCACCGGGTGAGCCGCGGTGAGACGGTGCTGGGCAGCCCGGTGGCGGCCCGACTGGTCGCCGAGCTGCGGCACCTGCCGGTGAACCCGGTCGCCTTCCGCGGGCAGGAGTTGCTGTCGGCGCGCGAGGTGGAGGTGGCGCGGATGGTCGCCGCCGGGGCCGCCAACAGGGAGATCGCGGCGCGCCTGTTCATCACCGAGGGCACGGTCAAGAACCACGTGTCCAGCGCGCTGCGCAAGCTGGGCCTGCGCGACCGCATCCAGCTCGCCCTGCACCTGCGTTCGTGACCGCGTCCCCTGAAGAACCGGCGGCCCCCTTCCGGGGAGCCGCCGGCGAGGGGTCACCAGGAGGCGGGCTTGCCCTTCTGGAACAGCCACACGTCGAAGAACGCCTTCAGGTCCATGCCCGAGACCTTCTCCGCCGCCCGGATGAAGTCGGCGGTGCTCACGTTGCCGTACCGGTGCTCCGCCGCCCAGTCCTTGATCAGCGTGAAGAAGGCGGCGTCGCCGATCTTGCCGCGCAGCGCGTGCAGCGTCATCGCGCCCCGGTTGTACGGCACGTTGCCGAACATGTCCTCGGGGCCGGGGTCGGCCGTGACGATCTGCCAGAACGACGAGCTCGCCGCCCGGCCGTAGTTGCTCGAGCTGTTGAACGTCTGCTGTGCGGTGGCGCCCCCGGAGTGCTCGGTCCACAACCAGGTCGCGTAGGTCGCGAAGCCCTCGTTGAGCCAGATGTCAGACCATGTGCCGACGCTCACGCTGTCGCCGTACCACTGGTGCGCGAGCTCGTGCGCCATGGTGCCGACGCCGGGCGCGCTGGAGAAGATCGGCTTGGTCTGGCTCTCCAGGGCGTAGCCGACGTCCGGCGCGCGGTCGATGATGGCGCCCGCCTGGTTGAAGGGGTAGGGCCCGAAGATCGAGGAGAAGTACTCCAGGATGTCGGGGATCCGGGCGACGGCCGCGGCCGACTGGGTCACCAGGCGGGGGTCCACCGCCGTGTAGACCGGGATGCCGCCGGGCGTGGTCGTCTCGTTGACGACGAAGTTCCCCAGGGTCACCGTGGCGAGGTAGGTCGCCATCGGCTCGGCCGAGTCCCACACGAACGTCGTCCTGCCGTTCGCGGTCGTCTTCGACACCAGGCGGCCGTTGCCGACCACCGTGACGCCTTCGGGGACGGTCGCGCGGAAGGTGAACGTCGCCTTGTCCAGGGGGCTGTCGTTGGAGGGAAGCCAGGCCGGGGCGCCCTGCGGCTCGCCCGGCACGAAGGCGCCGTCGTCCGTCGGCACCCAGCCCTCGATCGAGCCGTCGGGGTCGGTGACGACCGGCGGCGTCCCCGCGTACGTCACCGTGACCGTGAAGGTCTGCCCGGTCTTGAGCTTGGGCCGCGAGGTGACGACGAGCTCCTGCCCGTCCCGGCGGTAGGCGGCCGGGTGCGTGCCCACCTTCAGCGACGTGATCTGCGGGCCGCGGAAGTCCAGGTCGAACCGGTCGAGGTCCTGGGTGGCGACCGCGGTGATCACCGTCGTGGCGTCCATGACCTTGGTGGCGGGGTCGTAGGAGAACGTGACGTCGTAGTGCCGCACGTCGTAGCCGCCGTTGCCCTGGTCGGGGAAGTACGGGTCGCCGAGCGAGGGGGCGCCCGCGGAGTAGCGCGGCTCCCCGGGGTCACCGGGAGCCGCGAGAGCGGTGGTCGCCTGGGTCGCGGCGAGCAGCGCGGCCGCGAGGGCGGCGCCGCCGAGCCGCGCAGCCCGGCGCGAACGGGACGATGTCATGCGAGTCCTTTCGACGGACCGGGCGGCCGGGGGCCGGCCGCCCGGTCCGATTCTTTGCGTGAGATCAGGCGACGACGGAGCGGAGCGGGATGCCCGCCGCGCCGAGGTCGCGGACCAGGTCGCGGACGAACGGGTGCTCGTCGGCGGACAGTCCGTCGGGGTTCGGGATCGTGATGTAGGACGAGCCGTCCGCGGACGCGGTCTGCGCCGTGTCCGTGTAGCGCTCGACCACCGCCCGCGTCCGCGCGAGGTCGGCGTCGGCCACCTGGATGACGATCGGCCGCCACTCACCGCCGAGGTTCGGCGGCTCCTCCGTCGTCGCCGCGGCGATGCGCAACGGGTCCGGGGCAATCCGCTGCTTCGCCTGCGGCGAGGCCTGCGCAGCGACCGCCGGGTAGAGCAGCGCGTTGGCGAGGAGGTGGATGCCGTTCTCGTTGTACGCCCTGAACAGCGGGTTGTACGCGAACAGCACGGCGTGTCCCGCGCCGGTCGGCTCGTCGACGAGAGAGGCCGTGCCCTTGAGCACCTCGGCGCCCACGGTGTAGCCGTTGGACCAGAACGTGTCGTCCGAGGGGTAGGTGAGCACGTTCACCCCGGTCTGGCTGGGGTTGAGGATCGGGTCGCCGTTGTTGAACTGGAAGTCCTCCGCCGGCCGGCCGAGCGACACCGGGCTGCCCTGGGCCACGTCCACCCGGAAGTGCGAGCCGATGACCTGGTAGCCGGTCGGCTTGGCCTTCTCGGTCGTGGAGGTGAGGCCGGCGGCCCTGGCGACCCGGGTGCCCTCGTTGCGCAGCCCGACGTACGTGCCGCCCGCGGCCACCCACTGCCGGAGGTTGGCCAGGCCCTGCGCGGTCAGCCCGCCGTTCGCGCTGCTGCCGTCCGGGACGAGCAGGACGGTCCGCTCGGTGAAGGCCGGGGTGTTGCCGTTGACGTCGGCCGTGGTCACCGGCGTGAGCCGAAGGCCCCAGCGGTCGCCGAGCACGTAACGGGCCTCGCCGTACGACCCCGAGGTGGTGGAGACGCCGGTGCCGGCGAACAGGCCGACGTCGGGCGTGCGCAGCGTGGCGCCGGAGGCCGGGGCGCGGCCGCCCTCGACCGTCACGCCCAGCGAGCGGGCGAGCTTGTCCAGCTCGCCGCGGTTCACGGCGGTGGCGGGCAGGCCGACGACCCCCGTCCGCGCGTCGCGCGTGAGCGGCACGCCCGCGCCGAGCAGCCGGAAGGTCAGCTCGGACGCGGCGGCCGAGTCCATCGGGTAGGAGTACGACCCGCCCTGGGGCGCGGCGGAGGCCACGCCGCCGTCGACGTCCTTGACGAGGTCGGCCTTGGGCGACAGCTCGTCACCGGTGGAGATGGTGTTCACGCCGGCGAGCAGCGGGTTGCTCCACGAGGAGACGTCGTAGAAGTAGGGGAACGGGACGTACGGGTCCTCCCCCATGACCGCCTGGATCCAGTGCTTCTGCGGCTGGTCCATCGGGATCCAGTAGGCCCCCTCGGGGACGGTCACGTCACTGGCCGTCCGGCCGCCGAAGACCCGCGCGGAGGGCACCTTGACGGACTGTCTCACCCGGTAGACCTCGACGTCCATGCGGCGCAGCCGCTCGACCAGCCGGCGCACGTCGCCGAGCTGCCGGTCGGGCAGCAGGAAGTACGACCGGATCGTGATGTCGGGCACCGGGAAGCGCACGGTGTTCGCCGGCTGGACGACCTCGTTCGGCTCCAGGGCGCCGGCGGCCCCCTCGGCGAGCGCGGTTCGCCAGATGGAGTAGTAGCCGTCCAGGACCTCGCGCCGGTTGTCGGCGGCCCAGCCGGTCGTCGCCCACTGGGTGTTGAACTGCTGCTGCACCCGGTCCTCGACCGCCGACGAGCTGCCCTTCTCGAACGTCATCCCGGCGGCGCCGAAGCCCGCGGCCGGGACGCTGTCGCCGTAGCCCATGTAGAACAGGTCGTACGTCGCGTAGTTGAAGTAGCACTCGGTGGTGACCGCGCCGCCGCAGGCGCCGTTGTAGCCGAAGCCCGCCGCGTTCGCCGCGCCGATCCGGTTGATCCAGTTCACCGGCTGGTCGGCGATCTCGTGGTGGATCGGGTCGGCGTTGGGCGGGAAGAAGTACTGCCGCCCGCCCATCTCGTGCGCGTCGACGAAGACCTGCGGCGGATACCGGCGCAGCATCTCGATCTTGCCGTCGGTCTCCGGCTGGGTGCGGGCGAACCAGTCCCGGTTGAGGTCGAAGCCGTACTCGTTCTGCCTGCGGCTCGCGTCGCGGCCGTCCGGGTTCTGGGTCGGCACGATGACCGTGACCAGGTTGTCGTTGCGCTTGGCGACGTCGCAGGACAGGCCGGCGGCCAGCTCGTACAGGGTCTTGAGCGCGGCGTCGGCGCCGCTCTTCTCACCGCCGTGCACGTTGCCGGCGATCCAGACGATGGCCGGCGAGTCGTCGGCGATTCGCGCCGCCTTGTCCGCCTTCAGTGACCTCGGGTCGCGCAGCGAGCGGATCCGGTCCGCGATCTTCTTGAGCTGCCCCGGGACCACGTTGTGGGAGTCGGACACGATGGCGTACGGCAGGTCCTGGCCGGTCACGCTGTGCGCCATGGTCCCCGTGACCACGCGGTCCGAGGCGCCGCCCACGGCTTCCACGTACTTCTTGATCTCTTCGGTCGTGAGCACCCGGGGCTGTCCCTTGCCCAGCGGGAAACCGAAGAACTGCTCGGGGGCCGGCACCGTGCCCAGGTGGGCGTTCGGGTCGGTGCTGCACCGTCCGGGCGCCCTGCCGGCGTCGGCCGGGTCGGCCTGCGCGGGGGACGCGGGCGTCAGCGTGAGCGCGGCCGACACCAGGACCGCGGCGCCGAGCGCCATGCCATAGGGGGATCTTCCGCACAACGTCGTGCGTAACCGCATCTCGCCTCCAGGCGGGGGGACGGGGGGATGTCTCGGGGGAGCACCCGTCCGGGAAACGACAAAGTCACTGCGGACAGTATTAGAAGGGAATAAATCGGACAAGGCGCCGCGAAATTGCACCACACTCGGACGGAAACTGTGAGCAATGGCGTTTTCGCAAGTCAATGGAGGAGTAACTGACCGAATCGTCCTTTTATAACGTCCGATAACAACTGGGCATCGGGTTCGCCCGCGTCAGCGGCGGTCACGATCCGCCGGCGCGACCTGCGAGTTCCACCGCCGGTGCCCGGCGTCGTGAGATCCGAAGACGGACGGCCGCGCGCCGGGCTGTGGGACCATTCAGGGGGTTTCAAGGAGGACAGGGTGGACGAGGAGCGTCGGGTGGCGGGCAGGTACCACCTGCTCGAACCGATCGGCCGCGGAGGCATGGGCGTGGTCTGGCGTGCCCACGACGACTTGCTCGACCGCACGGTGGCCGTGAAAGAGGTGCTCTACCACCCCACCTCGGAAGAGGACAGGGAGACGTTCAACCGGCGCACCATCCGCGAGGCGCGGGCGGCGGGCCGCATCGACCATCCGAACGTCGTCGTCGTCCACGACGTGATCGAGGAGGACGGCCGTCCCTGGATCGTGATGCAACTGGTGCAGTCGCGGTCACTGGGCCAGGTGCTGCGCGAGCAGGGCGCCCTCCCGCCCGGCCGGGTCGCCGCGATCGGCCTGCAGGTGCTCGACGCGCTGTGCACCGCACACGCCGCGGGAGTGCTCCACCGGGACGTCAAGCCGGAGAACGTGCTGCTCAACGGGGAGACCCGGGTGGTGCTGACCGACTTCGGCATCGCGACGATGCCGGAGGAGGCCGCACTCACCATGACCGGCGGCATCACCGGCACCCCGGCCTTCATGCCGCCCGAGCGGCTGAACGGTGACCCGGCGACCCCCGAGTCGGACCTGTGGTCCCTCGGCGCGACCCTGTACGCCGCGGTCGAGGGCAGGACCCCCTTCGACCGCAACTCCCCCGTGGCCACGATGGCGGCCATCCTGCACGACGACCCGGCCCCGCCCCAGCGGGCGGGCGCCCTGACGCCGGTGCTCGAAGGCCTGCTGCGCAAGGACCCGGCCCGGCGCATGGGCGCGGCCGAGGCGGCCGCCCTGCTCAACGCCGCCATGACGGCCGGCCCCGGACCCGCCGCCGGCTCCGATCCCCGCACCATCCGGCCCGAGCCCGGCTCGTGGAGCGGCGCTCCGTCCGGGCCGTCGCAGCCTCCCGCCGGCCCGTGGCCGCAGACCCCGTCCGGGTGGGACAGCACGGACAGCGGGCCGTCCATCCCGGCACAGCAGGGGCACCCCGGGTCCTGGAGCCAGAGCCCGGCAGTCTCCCCGCAGCCACACGGCGCCCAGCCGTACGGCCACCAGTCGTACGGCGTCCACCAGTCGTACGGCGGACCGCACCAGTCCGGCGGCTCCGCCCCCTGGCCCGGGGTCACCGGTCCTGCGGGGCCGGCCGGCCCCGGAGGCGGCGCGGGCATGGGTGGCTACCCCACGAGTCCGGGCGGCCAGGGGATCCAGACGGGCCACGCGGGTCCCGGCGTGCCGGGCGTCCCGCCGGGGAGCCATCCAGGCGCGTACGCCGCACCGGGCGCGCGCCCTCCGGGACGCGGCTCCGCGACCAAGGTGACCCTGCTCGTCCTGTTACCGCTGCTGCTCGTGGCCGTCGTCGCGGGCGGCTGGTACGGCTATCGCACGCTGGCCGGCAGCGGGGCCGCCGCCGAGGACGTCACGTCGCCGGTCGCCGATCCCACTTCGGGCTCCGATCACACCGGCTCCGACCCGACCACGGGGGACACCGGGCAGAGCGCCTCCGGCGAGCCGTCCGCGCCACCGTCGGAGAAGCCGACAGAGAAGCCATCGCAGGAGCCGTCGCCGGAGCCGTCGCCGGAGTCCTCCACGCCGACGACGGGCGCGCTGCCCAAGGGGTGGAAGACCCACCGCGACCCGCTGGGCTTCTCGATCGCCCTGCCCGCCGGCTGGGTCCCGTTCCAGAGGGAGGCCACCCGGGTGCGCTTCCACAACCGGAGCGGGCGCGACTACCTACAGGTCGACTTCACCCCCTGGGACACCACCGACCCGGTGGCCGCCCTGCGCACGGTCGAGGCGGCCTCGACGAAGAAGGGATACCTGCGCGGCTACGAGCGCATCGGCCTCACGTCCGGGGACTACCTCGGCGTTCCCTCCGCCGACTGGGAGTTCACCCACACCACCGCCGCCGGCAAGGTGCGGGTGCTCGACCGCGCCTTCAGGCTCGACGACGGCCGCTGCGTCGCCCTCTACTGGCAGGTCGCCGACTCCCGATGGACATCCGGTTTGTCCTATTTCAACGTCTTTGCGCGGACCTTCCAGCCGTGATAACAATTCGGTGAAGATCCGCAGGCCAAGGGGGATTTCGTCCCAGAACAGTAACGATGTCGCATGCGTTGGCCCAAGACGGGTAGCGCGACAACCATGGCTGAAGCGCAGACCTCCGAACGTGTCGTGGCAGGACGCTATCGCCTGATCGAGCCGCTGGGGCGGGGCGGCATGGGCACCGTGTGGCGGGCCGTCGACCAGGTGCTCGAACGAGAGGTCGCCGTCAAGGAGCTGCTCGCCTCGGCCGAGCTCACCGGTCCGGAGCGGGAGGTCTTCACCATCAGGACCTTCCGCGAGGCCAGGGCCGCCGGGCGGTTGAGCCATCCGAGCGTGGCGGCAGTGTACGACGCCTTCGAGGAGAACGGCTACCCCTGGATCGTCCTCGAACTGATCCCGTCCCGGACGCTGGGATCGGTCATCCGCGAGGAGGGTCCCCTACCGCCGCGGCGGGTGGCGGAAATCGGGTCCCAGGTGCTGGCCGCGCTGCGCGTCGCCCACGCGAACGGGGTGCTGCACCGGGACGTCAAACCCGACAACGTGCTGCTCGCCGACGACGGCCGGGTCGTGCTGACGGACTTCGGCATCGCCGCGATGGAGGACGACTCCCCGGTCACCCGCACCGGCATGCTGATCGGCACCCCGGCGTTCATCGCCCCGGAGCGGGCGGCCGGACGGCAGGCGCAGCGGGCGTCGGACCTGTGGTCGCTCGGGGTGACGCTCTTCATGGCCGTCGAGGGGCGCTCGCCGTTCCACCGGGGTCACGCGCTGGCGACGCTGGCCGCGGTCATGTACGAGGAGGCGGGCCCGTTGCACAACGCCGGGCCGCTGGCACCGGTGATCGAGGGCCTGCTGATCAAGGACCCGGCCCTCAGGATGACCGCGGACTACGCCGCCCAGCACCTGCACGCCGTGGCCACCGGCCAGGTGACCGGCCCGGTCGTGCCGCGTCCGCGGCAGCCACCCCGGCTCGCCCGGCTGATGCCCATCTTCGACACCACGCCCTCGGCTCCCGTGTCCACGCCTGTGTCCGTGCCCGTGCCCGTCGGCGAGGGCACCCCGACGCCGGTCCCGGTGCCCACGCCCGTACCGATGAGCGGGCGCCGCAGGCCCTGGGCGCTGGCCGCGGGCTCCGGGGCGCTCGTCGCGTTCGTCGGGCTGGCGGCCGGCGCCATCGCGTTCGCCACCGCCAGACTTCCGGCCGACCCGAGAGGGACCGCCGTGGTGAGCACGCCCACGGTGACGGTCTTCGCGACCAAGACCGCATCTCCCAGGACCGCCGAGGCCGCCAAGACCGGCAACCGGACCGAGAGCCGCGGGGCGGAGAGGACGACCCAGCCGGTGGCGAACACCGGAGCCGGATTCGCCGGCGGGCACCGTACGGAGGAACGCCGCGCGCCTGCCGGCAGGTCGCCCGACAAGCCCGGCGCGGGAAAGCCCAGGAAGCCCACCGGAGCTCCGTCCAAGAGCGCGGGCAAGCCCAAGCAGTCGGCCCCGCCGAAGCAGAACGGCAAGGGGAAGCCCTCCGCGTCCAAGCCCGGGAACGGCGGCGCGAGCGCCAAGCCGTCCGCGGGCAAGGGTGGGGGCCAGGGAAAAGACGAGGGCCAGGAGGCCACCACGGACGACACCGGTGACATCCCCGACGGCTACACGCAGCCGGAGAACGACTGGGATGCCTGACCCCCGGACGGCACGGAAGGCTCCGCACCGCCGCCGGTGATGTCCCCGGCGCCCCTCCCGCGATCCCACAAGGGTTCGCGTCTGTCGGCCCGTCCGACGCGCCCCGGTGACGCCTCGATCAGCCGCGCCTGGTCGTCCCCACGGCCTTCGGCGGTCCCGTTCCGTCCTCCGCGACGGTCACCGCTCGACGATCAGGTCGACCCGCATGTTGCCGCGGGTGGCGTTGGAGTACGGGCACACCTGGTGGGTGGTCTCGACGAGGTCGTGCGCCTCCGCGGAGGAGAGGCCGGCGGGCGGCCGCACGCGCAGGATGGCGTCCAGCTGGTAGCCGCCCCTGCCGTTGGGGGACAGCCCCACCTCGGCGGTGACCGACGCGTCCGAGGCGTCCAGGTGCTTCTGGCCCGCCACCAGCTTCAGCGACGTGGCGAAGCAGGCGGCGTAGCCCGCCGCGAAGAGCTGCTCGGGATTGGTGCCGTCGCCGTCGCCGCCCAGTTCCTTCTGCAGCGCGAGCCGGACGTCCAGTTTGCCGTCCGAGGAGATCGCCCGCCCGTCGCGGCCGGTAGAGGTGGCGGTCGCGGTGTAGATGCGCATGCGTGCTTCCTTTTTCAATGTCGCCATAACGGACCGATCGGTCCGGACCGATCGGTCCATTGTTGGGAACACGGCGATACTGTGTCAACGGGCAGATTTCGAAGGCCCCGGGACATGAACCCTGCGGACACGGAAGGAACCGACGACGGTGACGCGTAGACCGGTGCCCGGCACCAGGCAGCGCATCCTCAAGACGGCCGCCCGCCTGTTCGGCGAGCACGGCGCCCGGGCGGTGGGCATGCAGCAGGTCGTCGAGGAGACGGGGCTCGGCAAGAGCGCGCTCTATCGGGAGTTCACCAGCAAGGACGACCTGGTCGCCGCGTGGGTGCGCGAACTCGACGCCGAGTCATGGTCGCGGATGGATGACGCGCTGGCCCTCCATGAGGGCGACCCCGCCCGTCAGCTCCTGACGATCGTCGAACTCGCCCAGGAAAGCGTCCAGGCCCCCTATTTCCACGGCTGCACGTTCTACAACACCTCAGCGGAGTTCCGCGACCCCGCTCACCCCGGACGCCAGGAGGCCGTCGCTCATCTCGACCGGCTGCGCCGGCGCCTGCGCGCCCTGGCGCAGGCCGCGCGCGCCGCGGACCCCGACGCCCTGGCCGACATGCTGATGCTCGTCATCTCCGGCCTCTACGCCAACGCCGCCACTCTGGGCCCGGCCGGCCCCGCCGGCCGCGCCGTGGCCGCCGCACGGGCCCTGATCGACCAGCACGTCCCCCGTCGCTGAAGTCGTCCGGCGAGGCGCCCCGCCGGCCGGATCGGGGGAACCTGGAGCGCGCCTCAGCCCTCGTCCGCGAGGATCTCCAGCGCGTGGGCCAGGTCCGCGGGGTAGTCACTGGTGAAGGTCATCCACTCCCCCGTCGCCGGGTGCTCGAACGACAGCGAGACCGCATGCAGCCATTGCCGGCCCACGCCGAGGCGGGCGGCGAGGGTGGGGTCGGCGCCGTACAGCAGGTCGCCCACGCACGGGTGCCTGAGCGCGGCCATGTGGACCCGGATCTGGTGGGTCCTGCCGGTCTCCAGCTTGATGTCGAGCAGCGACGCCGCCCGGAACGCCTCGATCGTGTCGTAGTGCGTGACCGAGTCCTTGCCCCCGGCCACCACCGCGAAGCGCCCGTCGCCCGACGGATGGCGGTCGATCGGGGCGTCCACGGTGCCCCGCAACGGGTCCATGTGCCCCTGGACGAGCGCGTGATAGCGCTTGTCGACCGTACGTTCCTTGAACGCCCGCTTGAGGTGCGAGTAGGCTCGCTCGCTCTTGGCGACGACCATGACACCGGTGGTGTTGGCGTCGAGCCGGTGCACGATGCCCTGCCGCTCGGCCGCGCCGCTCGTGGACACCCGGTGGCCGCCGCCGAGCAGGCCGCCGATCACGGTGGGACCGGTCCAGCCGACGGTCGGGTGCGCCGCCACGCCGATCGGCTTGCTCACCACGACGACGTCGTCGTCCTCGTGGAGGACCGTCATACCCGGCACGGGCTCGGCCACGGGCATCGGCGCGGCGGGCGGCGGCGGGATGGTGACGTCCAGCCAGGCCCCGGCGTGGACGCGGTCGGACTTCGCCGGGACGGCGCCGTCGACCAGCACGTCCCCGGAGGCGATCAGTTCGGCCGCGCGGGTGCGGGAGAAGCCGAAGAGCCGAGCCAGGGCGGCGTCGAGGCGCTCGCCCTCCAGGCCGTCCGGCACGGGCAGGCTGCGCTGGTCACCCATCGGCCCGCTCCCCCGCCGGTTCGCCGGCCTGCTTGCCCGCCTCGCCCTCCGCGTGGCTGTCCGCGTGGCCGTCCGTGTGGTCCGCGACGGGCTCGTCCATCTGGCGGGTGCCGTCGATCTGGTAGCCGCGCCAGGCCAGGAACACGGCGAGCACGCCGCCGCACACGATGCCCGAGTCGGCGAGGTTGAACACCGGGAACCGGGTGACCGGGAACACCTGGATGAAGTCGACCACATGCCCCTGGAACGGGGCCGGCCACCGGAAGATACGGTCGGTCAGGTTGCCGACCGCCCCGCCCAGCAGCAGGCCGAGCGTGATCGCCCAGGGCAGGCTGTGCAACTTCCGCGCCGTACGCACGATCGCGACGACGACGGCCAGCGCGATCACCGTGAACACGATCGTCATGCCGGTGCCGATGCTGAAGGCGGCGCCGGCGTTGCGGATCACGGTCAGCACCAGCGCGCCGGGCACGACGGTGAGAGGCTCCTCGTGCTCCAGGAACTCCACGACGAGGAACTTGCTGACCTGGTCGAGCGCGTACACGACCGCGGCCACGGCGACGAGCAGGGCGATCCTCCGCGCCCGGTCGGGGCGCGCGGGTCCACCGCTCAGCGGCGCTCCTCCCGCTGCTTGCACGCTACGCACAGCGTCGCCCTCGGGAATGCCCGCAGACGCTCCTTGCCGATCGGCTTGTGGCACGATTCGCACTCTCCGTAAGTCCCTGCCTCGACGCGGGCGATCGCCCGCTCGTTCTGCGCGAGCAGGTCGCGCGCATTCAGGGTAAGGGCGATCTCACGCTCGCGCTCATACGTCTTGGCCCCGGCGTCCGCCGGATCGTCCCCCGCGCCCTGGCTCACGTCTCCCGACGCGAGTTGCTCCTCCGCCCTGGCGATGTCGGCGCGCAACTCCTCGATCTCGTGCCGCAGCCGCTCGCGGACCTCGGCGAGCTCCTCGTCGGACCAGACGTCGTCACTGATGGCGGTTCGCGCCGTGCGCGTCGTCATTGCGGGCCTCCCCTTCGCCCAGAACCCCTCGAGTCCAGGGCACCCCTCGGGCGGGTGCGATTCGAGCCGGTCCGGGCAGAATAAGTCGCCGATAACGGATCGGCAACGGACTCGCCGAGGCTTTTACCCCACCCGTACCCGGATGGCGTATTCGGCCAGCTCCTCCTCGTCGCGCTCTATTTCGATCATTTTGTCGCGGACGGTGCCACCGGGACCCCATGCCCCGGATTCGAGGCGACGGCCCGCGGGACCGCCTTCGATCGTCCTTCCGACGGCCGCCGGCCCACCCGCACACCACACAACAATCGCGGGGTCTCCGTGTGTTCCTCCCACGTATTCCCGGGACGGGCCGGGTCTCACCCGGGACGTCACCCGCATATCGGGAAGCCCTTGCGGCCGGGTTGCGTTATCGTCGTAGTCTGCAAGGCGTAGATGGGGACGAGTACCTCCGCATCCGCCCGCTCAGCGACCCGGGGACGGTGTGAGCCCGGGGCGGGCCGCGAAGGGAAGATCACCCCGGAGCCGCCGGAAGAAAGGCCGTCCCGGCCGAGTAGAACCGGCAGCGGACAGAAAACGAGAGGGCGTCCGGCCCGGCCGGTCGTCAAGAAGGGTGGTACCGCGGAGCCGTCCCCGGCTTCGTCCCTTCACGCCATGTCAGCAGCGCTGTCACAGCCACCGCGTGGAGGTCCCGCCCGACGATGTCTTCCCACTATTTCCGCTCACTTCCCGCGCAGGTCGACCTGCCGGCCCTCGAACACGAGGTCCTCGAACGCTGGCGGGACGGGAAGGTCTTCGAGCGCTCGCTGGAACAGAACGCCGGCGGCCCCTCCTGGGTGTTCTACGAAGGCCCGCCCACCGCCAACGGCATGCCCGGCGTCCACCACGTCGAGGCCCGCGTCTTCAAGGACGTCTTCCCCCGCTACAAGTCGATGCGCGGCTACCACGTCCCCCGCAAGGCCGGCTGGGACTGCCACGGCCTGCCCGTCGAGGTCGCCGTCGAGAAGGAACTCGGCCTGTCCGGCAAGCCCGAGATCGAGTCGTACGGCATCGCCGAGTTCAACGCGCGCTGCCGCGAGTCGGTGCTGCGGCACGTCGACGCGTTCGAGGAGATGACCGAGCGGATGGGCTACTGGGTCGACATGTCCCAGGCCTACCGCACCATGGACCCCCAGTACGTCGAGGCCGTGTGGTGGTCGCTCAAGGTCGTCTGGGACAAGGACCTGCTGTTCCGCGACCACCGGATCACGCCCTACTGTCCCCGCTGCGGCACCGGCCTGTCCGACCACGAGCTCGGCCAGCCCGGCGGCTACGAGACCGTCTCCAGCCCGTCGGTCTACGTGCGGATGCCCGTCGTCTCCGGCCCTCTGGCCGAGATGGGCGCCTCGCTGCTGATCTGGACCACCACGCCCTGGACCCTGGTGTCCAACACCGCGGTCGCCGTGCACCCCGACGTGACGTACGTCGCGGCCCGGCGCGGCGAGGAGGTGCTGGTGGTGGCCGAGCCGCTGCTGCGGCGCGTCCTCGGCGAGGACGCCGAGGTGCTGGCCACCTACCAGGGTTCCGATCTGGAGCACACCGCCTACCGGCGCCCCTTCGATCTGGTGGAGATCGAGGGCGCCCACTACGTCGTGCTCGGCACATACGTCACGGTCGAGGACGGCACCGGCCTGGTCCACCAGGCCCCCGCCTTCGGCGCCGACGACATGACCGTCTGCAAGCGCTACGGCCTGCCGGTGGTGAACCCGATCGGCCCGGACGGGCGCTTCCTGCCGGACGTGCCGTTCGTGGGCGGCCTGTTCTTCAAGGACGCCGACGAGCCGCTGACCGACAACCTGCGCGAGCGCGGCCTGCTGTTCCGCGGCGAGCACTTCGAGCACAGCTACCCGCACTGCTGGCGCTGCCACACCCCGCTGCTCTACTACGCGCTCCCGTCCTGGTACATCAGGACCACCGCCATCAAGGACCAGCTCCTCGCCGAGAACGAGCGCACCAACTGGTTCCCCGAGACGATCAAGCACGGCCGGTACGGCGAGTGGCTGCGCAACAACGTCGACTGGGCGCTGTCGCGCTCGCGCTACTGGGGCACCCCGCTGCCGCTGTGGGTCTGCTCGCAGGACGAGGAGCACGTCACCTGCGTCGGCTCCCTGAAGGAGCTGGGCGAGCTGGCGGGCCGCGACCTGACCGCGCTCGACCCGCACCGCCCGTTCGTCGACGACGTCACGTTCCCGTGCCCCACCTGTGAGGCCGAGGCGCGGCGGGTGCCCGACGTGATCGACGTCTGGTACGACTCGGGCGCCATGCCGTTCGCCCAGTGGGGCGCGCCGCTGGTCAACAAGGACGTCTTCGACAACTCCTTCCCCGGCCAGTTCATCTGCGAGGCGATCGACCAGACGCGCGGCTGGTTCTACTCGATGATGACCGTCAGCACGCTGGTGTTCGGCCGGTCGTCGTACGAGAACGTGCTCTGCCTCGGCCTGATCCTCGCCGAGGACGGCCGCAAGATGAGCAAGCACCTGGGCAACGTGCTGCGGCCGATGCCGCTCATGGACCAGCACGGCGCCGACGCCCTGCGCTGGTACATGGCCACCTCCGGGTCCCCGTGGGCTCCCCGCAGGATCGGTCACGCCGTGCTGGAGGAGATCGTCCGGAAGGTCCTGCTGACCTACTGGAACACCGCGTCGTTCTTCGCGCTCTACGCCAACGCCGAGTCGTGGTCCCCGGCCCGGATGGCCGAGGCCCCGGCGTACGCCGAGCGGCCGCTGATCGACCGGTGGGCGCTGGCGGAGCTGCACCGCACGGTGGCCGAGGTCACCGCGTCGATGGAGGAGTTCGACACCGCCCGGGCCGGGCGGCGGATCACCGAGTTCCTGGACGACCTGTCCAACTGGTACGTCCGCCGCTCGCGCCGCCGTTTCTGGTCCGGTGAGGCGTCGGCCTTCGCGACGCTGTACGAGTGCCTGGAGACCGTCACCCGGCTCATGGCCCCGCTCGTGCCGTTCCTCACCGACTACCTGTGGGACGTGCTGCGCGACCCGGACGCCCCGGCCTCGGTGCACCTGGCCACCTGGCCGGAGGTGAACACCGCTCTGCTCGACCCCGAGCTGTCGGAGCGGATGGCGCTGGTGCGCCGGCTCGTGGAGCTGGGCCGGTCGGCGCGCGCCTCCTCGTCGGTCAAGACCCGCCAGCCGCTCGGCCGGGCCCTGGTCGGCGCCCCCGGCTGGGCCTCGCTCCCCGGCGAGCTGCGCGACCTGATCGCCGACGAGCTCAACGTCCAGCGGCTGGAGGACCTGTCCGGGTTCTCCGCCGACCTGGTGACGTTCACGGTCAAGCCCAACTTCCGCAGCCTCGGCAAGCGGTTCGGCTCGCAGACCAAGCTCGTCGCCGCGGCCGTGTCGGCCGCCGACCCGGCGGAGCTGGCCCGCGCCCTGCGCTCGGGCGGGTCCGCGACGGTCGAGGCCGCGGAGCTGGGCACGGTGGAGCTGGGCGCGGACGACGTGATCGTGACCGAGCAGCCGAAGTCGGGCTGGGCCGTGGAGACCGGCGCGGTGGACACCGGCACCGGCGAGACCGTGGCGCTGGACCTGGCGATCACCGACGAACTGCGCCGGGCCGGCCTGGTCCGCGACGTGATCCGGCTCGTCCAGGAGGCCCGCAAGTCCACCGGCCTGTCCATCACCGACCGCATCCACCTGTGGTGGTCGGCCGACGGTGAGCTGGCCGAGGCGCTGCGCGAGGGCGGCGACGCCGTCGCCGACGAGGTGCTCGCGGCGAGCCTCGCCGAAGGCGTACCGGACGAGGACCTGCCGGTCCACGAGGACGCCGACCTCGGCCTGTCGTTCCGCCTGCGCAAGGCCTGATCCCGCGACCGATGGGGCCGGTCGCCGACCGGCCCCATCGGCGCATGTGGTGGCAGGCGGCGTTCGAGGAGAGCCCGCTTCCAGTTCTCGAGCATGCTCAGAGTGATTCGACGATGTGGCGGCGGGTCACTGTGACGACCACCCCGCCCGCCAGGGCGAGGACGGCCAGCACGGCGGCGAAGATCGTCGAGCCGGTGGTCAGGCCCACTGCGTCGCTGAGATAGCCCGCGGCGACCGGCAGGAGGCCGGCGGGTACATATCCCCCCACGTTGAGCGCGGCGTTCGCCTCGGCCAGCCGGGTGGCCGGCACGGCGGCGTTCAGCAAGGAGAGCCCCGCCAACTGCCCCATGCCCTGGCCTGCGCCGGCCAGCAGCGCGGCGGCCACCAGCAGCACGACCGAGCCTGCCTGCACGGCTCCCACCAGCGCCGCCATGGCACCCACCGTGCACACCGCACCGGCTGTCAGCACCACGCGGCGCGAGGCGTGCTGGACAGCGAACTGAGTGCCGGTCGCCGCAGCGAACATCACGAACGCGATGACGCCGGCGAGGACACGGCTGCTGGAGTGCAGCAGGCTCGCGAGCAGTGAGGGGCCCAGCGACAGCACGAACGAGGTCGCGGTGATGCCCGGGCCGAAGGTGGCGATGCCCAGCAGGAGCGGCAGGCGCCCCTCGGCGGGCACCGAGGGTACGCGGATCCACCGGCCGGAGCTCACCCGCTCGGGGTGGCGCAGCGGCATCCGCAGCACGGTGACGGCCGCGGTCAGCAGCAAGGCGGCCTCCACCGCGAAGACGGTGACCGTGGGCCCGGGCAGCGTCTGGGCGAAGACCCCGGCCAGCAGCGGGCCCAGACCCGCGCCGAAGACCATGGCGCAGGATGCCAGGAGCGCTGCGAGGCGCTTGCGGTCCACCCCGGCCACGTCCGTGACAGCGGCCATGCCGGCGCTCACCACGGCACCCACCGCGATTCCGGTGCACACGCGCGCGACGGCCAGGGCGGCCACTGACGTGGCCGTGGCGAAGACCAGGCAGGCGATCAGGGCCAGCGCCAGGGCCGGCAGCAGGACCGCCTTACGGCCCAGCCGGTCCGAAGCGATGCCGCTGACCAGCAGGGAAACCAGCAATCCGACGATGTAGAGCGCGAAGACGACCGTCAAAGTCCCCTTGGAAAACCCGATCTCGTGCTGCCACAGCACGTACAGCGGCGTGGCCGCGTTGGACAGCACGAACACCGCCGTGACCGGCCATGCGGCCAGCCACACCCACCAGGTCGGCGCCTGCCCGGCCCGCCCTCCGGGCGGAGAGGTCGCCGCCGCGTAGGTCGATGTCGCAGAGGCGATGCGGGCATGAGGCATGAGAGGCTCCATCTCGAGAGCAGTACGATTTTTTTCGAAGCTATCATGCACTACGAGAAATCTCGTACTGAGTCGCAGCAGTGAGAAGGAGCCGCGATGCCCACCGCGTCCACGGCGTTCAAGGTCTATCCCCCTCGCCCCGAATCGCCCCCGCCCCTGCCCGAACCCGCACGTGAGGACCTGCGGCTGGAACACGTGCTCGCCGCGCTCGCCGACCCGCTGCGCCTGACCATCGTGCGCAAACTCCTGCTGGAGGCCGAGGAGTTCGACCACCCCTGCGGCTGGTTCGGCATCGACCGGCCCAAGTCCTCCCTCACCCACCACTTCCGGGTCTTGCGGGAGGCCGGCGTCACCCGCCAGCGGCAGTACGGCCTCGAACGCCGCAGCCATGTCCGCATCGACGATCTGCAGGAGCGCTTCCCCGGCCTCCTCGACCTTGTCGCCGCCTGGCATCCCTGACCCCAGGCGTTTCCTGCCCGGCTTTCGCCTGCGCAAGGCCTGATCCCACAGCTGAAGGGCCGGTCGGCGACCGGCCGCATTTCAGCGTTCCGCCGGGGACCGCGGCTCGGCGCGCGCCCAGGTCGCCAGCAGGTGGACCGCCGCCTCGGTGGCGCCGTCGGCAGCAGGGACGAGTACGACCAGCCGCTGCCGGGGGTCGCCCGCCGGCACGAAGTTCTCGTAGCAGAACGTGATCGTGCCCAGGGCGGGATGCCGGAAGCTCTTGGTCCCGGACGTACGGACGTCCACCTCGCGGGCGTTCCACAGCCCCCGGAAGGTCTCGCTGCCGTCGCCGAGCTCGCGGACCAGCCTGGCCAGCTCGGCGTCTTGGGGGTGCAGCCCGGCGGCCACCCGTAGTTGCCCGGCGGTCGCGGCGGCGACGTCGTCCCACTCGACGTAGAACTCCCTGCTTCCCGGGTCGAGGAACAGCCGCCTGGCCAGGTTCGCCCGTACGGGCGAGGCGGTGTCGAGGGCGAAGAGGCGGGCCGCGACGGCATTGGCCGCGAGGACGTCGAACCGGTCGTCGATGACCAGGGCTGGCGCGTGGATCAGGTCCAGCATCCGCACCAGCTCCGGCCGGGGGTCCCGGGGCCGGGCCGCACGCGGGGGACGTTCCCGCACGGCGAGCGTGCGCAGGTGCTCGCGCTCCACGTCGTCAAGGCGGAGCGCCGCGGCGAGGGCGTCGAGCACCTCGGGCGACGGCCGCGCGGCCCGCCCCTGCTCCAGCCGCTGGTAGTACTCCACGCTGATCCCGGCGAGCTGCGCGACCTCCTCCCTGCGCAGCCCCCGCACCCGGCGGCGCGGCCCGGCGGCGATCCCTGCGGTCTGGGGCGTGATCCGGCCCCGGCGGGACCGGAGGAAACCCGCCAGCTCGTGTCGATCTCCCACGACGTCCAGTATGTCGGCTCCTTCGCGGCCCGGGGCGGGCTCAGGATGGCCCTGCCGGTACCCGTACAAGCCGGGCCTGGGTGGCCCGCCGTGCGCACGGGAGGCTCACTCTCGTCACCGGACGAAGAGGAGACCACGATGTGCCACGACATCGACAGCAGACCGCCCGCCGCCCCCGTCGTCACCGGAGGAGTGGCGGAACACGGGCCACTGAAGATCGGCACCGTCGACGGCAACAGGTTCCGCGCCTACCGGGCCGCCCCGGCCGTGCCGAACGGCCGCAGCGTGCTGCTGCTCCCCGACGTCCGCGGGCTTCACCCGTTCTACGCGAGCCTGGCACGGCGGTTCGCCGAGGCGGGCTTCCACACCCTGGTCATGGACTACTACGGGCGCAGCGCCGGCACCGGCGACCGGGACGACTCGTTCGACGGGTACGCCCACCTCGCCCTGCTGGAACCGCTTCACGTCGAGACCGACGCCGCGGCCGCCGTCGAGGCGATCCGCGCCTGGCATCCCGGCCCGCTGTTCAGCGTCGGCTTCTGCCTCGGCGGCGGCTACTCCTGGCGGCTCGGTGCCGCCGGGCTCGGTCTCGCCGGCGCCATCGGCTTCTACGGTCCGCCCCGCTTCCTCGGCGACCGTACGACCGAGCCGTCGGCGCCGCTGCTCATGCTGCTCGCCGGGGCCGACGTGGCGACCACTCCGGAGGAGTACGCCGCACTGACCGCCGCCTTCGACCGGTCCGGCAAACAATACGAGGCGCACGTGTACGACGGCGCTCCGCACTCGTTCTTCGACGACTCCTCCAGCCAGTGGCAGGAGGCCTGCGCCGACGCCTGGCACCGCGTCCTCGGCTTCACCGCCCGCCACGGCGAGGGGGCCGCGGTGTGAACGAGCGCTACGAACGCGGTGTCGCCCGCCAGACCGAGCTCGGCGCCAGCCGCACCGAGGCGTACGACGCCCTCGCCGACATCGCCCCGGACCTGTCGCGGCTGGCGGTCGAGTTCGCCTACGGGGACGTCCACGCCCGTCCTGGGCTCGACGCCGCCCGGCGGGAGCTGGTCGTCATCGGTGTGCTGATCACCCTCGGCGGGGTCGAGCCCCAGCTCCGGGCACACGTGGAAACGGCGCTCAACGCGGGCCTGCGGCCCGGCGAACTGGTGGAGGCGATCATGCAAGCGCTTCCGTACGCGGGCTTCCCGCGCGTCTTCGGCGCGATGACACTGGCCCGGCAGGTCCTGGACGCCCGCGGACTGCTCCCCGTCATACCCGCCGGGGACAGCCGCGATCGGTCCGCGAATCCGAACGGAGAGGGCTTGCGGTAGACCCTTGGATCCCACGGGCGCATGAAGCGGGAGGCCACAGGAGTTTCGCCCGCGGGCGCAGAGGCCGGCTTACCCGGCGTACGGGCCGGGGAGCGGGTCAGCGGCCGTTCTGGCAGACCGAGCAGGGGGTGAGGCCGGCCTCGTCGGCCTCGGCCCGGGTCATGGTCTCGATGCCAGAGTCGCCCATTCCGCTGATCAGGGGACAACCGGCCTCGTGGTAGCGCCGCGTGCCGACCATGACCCGCACTCGCGTGTCCCCGTCGGCGGACGGCTCCGCCGCGTCGGCGGCGTGATCCTCGTCGATCTCGCTTCCGGACCCGCCGGCCTTCTCGGTGCCGGCCTTCTCGGTGCCGCCGGGCCCGGGCGTGGCCGCCTTCCCCGCGGAGCCCGTGGTGGAGTCGGCAGCGGAGCCGGTGGTGGAGCCGGCCGAGGCCGCGGATCCGGCGCGCCCGGATCCGGGGGTCTCTGCCGGCTCCACCGGCTTTCCGGTCCCCGCACGCGGGGGCGTGGGAGCGTCCTCCGGACGGGACGCCGCTCGCGTGTCCGCGGCGCCGGAGTCACTCTGGTCGTCACGGGCCTGCTCGTCGTCCGCCCGGGAATCGTCGTCCGCCCGGGAAGAGGAGGCCTTCTGGGGCGAGGCCGCAGCCGCACCGGGAACCTTGCCCCCGGCCGCGGGTCCGTCGAACTCCCCGTCTCCCGGCGACGGTGTTTCCTCCGCCGTCTCGCCGGCGGCGGCCTTGGACCGTGCGGGGTCCCACGGCAGGGAGACTCCGCCGGGCCTGAACCAGTCGTGCTCCGCGGTGTCGGTCAGTGAGTCGTCCGGCTCGTCGTCCGCCTGGCCCGACGCCGATCCTGCCGCCGGCGGAGACCAGGCCGGTGCGGACCATGACGTGGCAGAAGGCCAGGACGGCGCGGAGGATCCGGACGACGCCCCTGAAGACGCGGCGGAAGGCGCGGACGGCGGCGTGGAGGCGGCAGACCGCGGTGCCGTCGTCTCTGCGCCGGACTCCGGCGACGCGCTCCGGCCGAACCAGTCCACCGGTGTGTGCCCCTCGGTCCCGGCGTCGGCCTCGGCGGCCGTGTCGCTCGCCGGACCGTCATGCTCATCGGCCTCGCCGGCGTCGGCTGTCTTCCCGGACGCCTTCTCCGCCGTCTCACGGGGCTCTTCGCGCGCTTCGTCATCGGACGGCTCGCCGCCGGAGGGCGTGGTCGCGCCGGCCGCGGAAGGGCCCGGCGCGGGCGGAACGGCGGCCGGGGACGCTCCGGCGGCGGCACCCGCAACGGTGCCCGGCGCGCCGGAAACGGACGACTGAGGGCCGGGCGACTCGGGGCCGGGCGATTCGGGGGCGGACGACTCGGGCAGGCGCGGCCCCGGGACGCCGGGCTGAGGGAACCGCGCGACAGGCGGCTCGCGATCAGCGGGCGTGGAACGGGACGGTTCCCGGCCGGTCGTGCCGGAGGTACCGGCCGAAGGCGTGGTGGTCGTGGGGGCGGCTTCCGCGTGCAGGCTCTCGTCGCGAGCCACGTCGTCGCGGGCCGTGTCGTCTCGAAGCGTGTCGTCTCGGAGCGTGGCCTCCTCCGGCTCCGCCGTACGGGTGGAGATCTCGGGGAGACAGGTGGTGCAGGGGGTGAAACCCTCCTCGCGGGCCTCCTCGTGCGTGAGCTCCTCGGTCTCGCGCCCGGCGAGCTGGCGGCAGGTGGCCAGATGGAAGCGCTTGCGCCCAGGGATCACGAAGACGATCGCGTCGGGGGCGAGGCCGCGGCCGGAACCGGCCGGCGGCCGCGTGATCGGTCCCGTCCGCTGGGGCGGCGGGGGCGGGAAGGTCTGCGGGGGCAATGCCCCGTGATGCGTGATCGGCGGCGCCGCCACCATAGGCGTCGCCACCGGATGCGCCGGTGCCCCGGCGAGGGCTCCGCCGTACGCCCCGCTCACGGCACCGACGTGCGCGAGCTGGGGCACGGACGAACCCTGGGGGGTGGGAGCGGTTCCCTCGGCGGCACGCCCACCGGCAGGGAACAGCTCGTGGCGCCTCAGCAGTGCCCCGATCAGCAGGCAGACCGCCGACAGCACGCTGACGACGATCGACCACATCACGAGAGGGGGTGTCCCCAGCACGACGCCCGCGATGAGCAGGACGATTGCGGCGAGGACCAGTGCGGCACTGATGAGGATCACGGGGGGTTCTCCGAGCTACCGGGTCCGTGAGGACCCGCCACTGACTTACCGGCGGTCGTTGTGGGGGCCGTCGGGTCCGGGGAAGGCACCGGAGTGCTGCGAGGGCTCCTGGCCGAACGGGTTGGGGGCGGCCATCTGCTGGGGACCGGGGGCGACGGCGTGGGCCATGGCCGGGGCGGCGCCCACGATCGGGAAGCCTCCGCTGCCCTCACCCGCGACGTTCAGCTCGGCGAGCTGGTTTTCCAGGTAGAGCTTGAGGCGGCTGCGGTACTCGCGCTCGAAGCTGCGCAGCTCCTCGACCTTGCGCTCCAGCTCGTCGCGGGTCTGCACGAGCGTGCCCATGGCCTGGCGGTGCCGCTCCTGGGCGTCGCGCTCCAGCGTCTCGGCGCGGGCGCGGGCGTCGCCGATGATCTGCTCGGCCTGGCGGCGGGCCTTGCCGAGGATGTCGTCGGCCTCACGCCGGGCGCGGGTCACGGTCTCGTCCGCCTCGCGACGGGCGTCGGCGATCGCCTGGTCGGCCGTCTGCTGGGCGAGGGCGAGCACGCGGGCCGCGGTGTCCATGTTGTCCTCGGCGGGCGGCAGGCCCATGCCGACGGGCACCGGCTCGGGACGGGCCGGCTCCGGAGGCTTGATCGGCTCCGGCTGCGGGGCCATCATCTCGGGCTTCGGCTCGGCCACGGGAGCGGGCGCCATCTGCATGGACCCGGGCATGCCCATGCCTCCGGGAACCTTGCCCCTGAGGCACTCGGCCAGCTTCGCGCGGAGTTCCTCGTTCTCCTGGATGAGGCGGTCCAGCTCGGCCTCGACCTCGTCGAGGAACGCGTCGACCTCCTCCTCGTCGTACCCCGGCCTCAGCCGGGTGGTACTGAACTGCTTGTTCCGCACATCAGCGGGCGTCAACGGCATTTGGGTCTCCTTGGCGCGCTTGGAGTCTGTCCGGTCGGACGGTACCCGATCAACGAAGCGCGTTCACGACTTGGATCAAGACCAAAACCACAATGAACAGCACTGTGAAGCTCAGGTCAAAGGCCACCGTACCCAACCTGAGGGGCGGAATGAAACGGCGGAGGAACTTGAGAGGCGGGTCGGTCACCGTGTAAACGACCTCCGCCAGCACCAGGACGACCCCCGTGGGCCGCCAGGAGCGGGCGAACGCCTGCACCGTATCTATGATCATTCTGCCGATCAGCAGAACCAGGAAGAGGGTCAGGGCGATGACCAAGATCTCGCTAATGATCCCCACGGTCGAGCCCCGCCTCCCCTCGGTCCAGCCGTCCTCGGGCCCCACGGGCACCGCTCAGCCGGTCACTGTTCATGTATGGAACTCTAGCTCTGGTTGAAGAAGCCGCGTTCCGCGATTCTGGCCTTGTCCTCGGCGGTCACCTCAACGTTGGCGGGGGACAACAGGAACACCTTGTTGGTAACACGTTCGATGCTGCCGTGTAGGCCAAAGACGAGACCTGCCGCGAAATCGACAAGGCGCTTGGCGTCGCTGTCGACCATCTCTGTCAGATTCATGATGACCGGCGTGCCCTCGCGGAAGTGCTCGCCGATCGTCCGCGCCTCGTTGTACGTGCGGGGATGCAGGGTGGTGATGCGCGCCAGGTCGGTCGTACGGCGCTCCAGCACGGTCGTGGGGGGACGCGGGGCGGGGACGGCCGTCTCGGTGTCGTCCTCGCGCTCCAGGGGCCCGGAGTGCGTGCCCGAGGGGCCGGCGAAGCTTCGCCGCGGCGACTCGTACTCCTCGTCGCCGTACTCCTCGTCGGTGCCGTACTCTGCCGCGTACCTGTCTTCGTAGCGGTCGTCCTCCACGAGACCGAGGTAGACCGCCATCTTGCGCATCGCGCCGGCCATCGCTCGTCGTCCTCCGCGTTACTGGTGCCTTCAAGGTCCCTTCGGAAGGCCAGGGCGGTAGCCGTACCCCCCTTGGAGCTCACCGCTGATCGACCTCTACCTGAGCGCGGACACCATGGTCCACTTGGGGGACATTACCTGACGAAGGGCTTTCTGCGGCCGAGCAACGCCGTACCGACTCGCAGGTGTGTCGCGCCGTTCATCACAGCCTGAGGGATGTCTCCACTCATTCCGGCCGATATCACGTCCGCGGCGGGGTGGTCCTCGCGGACCCGCTCGGCGACGGTCCGCAGCCGGGCGAACGCGGCGGCCGGGTCCTCCCCCAGCGGGGCGACCGCCATGACCCCCCGCAGGCGCAGCCCTTCCGCCTTCGCGACGAGCCCGGCGAGCGCCGGCACCTCCTGCGGCGCGGCGCCGCCTCGCCCGGGCCCGCCCTCACCAGGTGCGGCGTCGAGGGCGACCTGGATGAGGCAGTCCACCTCGCGCCCCGCGCGTACGGCCTCGCGGCTGAGCGCGTCCACCAGACGGGGGCGGTCCACCGAGTGGACCATGTGGGCGTAGGAGACGACCGAGCGGACCTTGTTGGTCTGTAACTGGCCGATGAAGTGCCACGTGAGGCCGAGACCGGCGCACTCGGCCGCCTTGGCCGCCGCCTCCTGGTCGCGGTTCTCGCCGACGTGCGACACGCCCAGCTCCGCGAGCAGCCGCACGTCGGAGGCCGGATAGGTCTTCGTCACCGCGATGAGGGTGATCTCCGACCGCGACCGGCCCGCGGCCCGGCATGCGTCCTCGACGCTCCGCTCCACCTCGGCCAGCGCCGCGGCCAGCTCCTCGCGCCGATCACCCACGGACCGCGCCTCCGGCCGTACGAACGTCCAGCGTCACTTGAGGAAGTCCGGCACGTCGAGCTCCTCCTCCTGCTCCTCGAACACCACCGGACGCCGGGGACCCGGCTGCGCGGTCCTGGAGGTGATCGGGGTCGGCGGCTCGGGAGCCGGGCGCGGGATCGACAGCGGCCCGGTCGCGCCCTGGTCGCGTCCGCCGTCGGCCGCCGCGTCGCGTGGGAACGCCGTGACCGCCTCGGCCTGCTGGGCCTGCGGCGCGGACGCGGCCTGCGACGTCGCCTGCTGGACCGGCTGGCTCGCGGGCTGGGCCGGCGGCGGCACCGGGTTCGCCGGAAGCGCGTTCACCGGAAGCTGCGTCACCGGCGGAGTCGCGGGCTGCGCCGGAGCCGGGGCGGGCGCGGGCTGCGCGCTGCTCACCGGACGCACGGGCGGCTGCACGGGCTCCGGCTTGGCCGGAGCGGGCGCGGGACGGGCCGCGGGCGCGGCCGGCGCAGGACGGGTCGCCTGCTGGGGCCGCGACAGCGGCGCGGCCACCGCCTTGGCCGGCTCGGGCTCGTCGAACCCGGCCGCGATGACCGTCACCCGCACCTCGTCGCCGAGCGCGTCGTCGATGACCGTGCCGAAGATGATGTTGGCGTCGGGCGCGGCGGCGTTGCTGACGAGCTGGGCCGCCTCGTTGATCTCGAACAGGCCCAGGTCGGAGCCGCCCGCGATGGACAGCAGCACGCCGTGGGCGCCGTCGATGCTCGCCTCCAGCAGCGGGCTGGAGACCGCCATCTCGGCGGCGGCGACCGACCGGTCGTCGCCCCTGGCGTGGCCGATGCCCATGAGGGCCGAGCCCGCGCCGGACATGACCGACTTCACGTCGGCGAAGTCCAGGTTGATCAGACCGGGCGTGGTGATGAGGTCGGTGATGCCCTGCACACCGGACAGCAGCACCTGGTCGGCGGCCTTGAACGCGTCGAGCACGCTCACCTGGCGGTCGGAGATCGACAGCAGCCGGTCGTTCGGAATGACGATCAGCGTGTCGACCTCCTCGCGGAGGGTCTCGATGCCGGCCTCGGCCTGCATGGCCCGGCGCTTGCCCTCGAAGCTGAAGGGCCGGGTGACGACACCTATGGTCAGCGCGCCGAGGGAGCGGGCGATGCTGGCCACGACCGGCGCGCCGCCGGTCCCGGTGCCGCCGCCCTCACCCGCGGTCACGAAGACCATGTCGGCGCCCTTGATGACTTCCTCGATCTCCTCCCGGTGGTCCTCGGCGGCCTTGCGGCCCACCTCCGGGTTGGCGCCCGCGCCGAGGCCCCGCGTGAGCTCGCGTCCCACGTCGAGCTTCACGTCGGCGTCACTCATCAGCAGCGCCTGGGCGTCAGTGTTTATGGCGATGAACTCGACGCCCTTGAGTCCCTCCTCGATCATCCGGTTGACGGCGTTCACTCCGCCGCCGCCGATGCCGACGACCTTGATGACCGCGAGGTAGTTCTGCGGTGCTGCCACGACGAGGGGCCTTTCCGCTCGCTTGCGTTTCATGCGGGCAGGGCCCGCCGTCTTCTGAACTCTCACCCTCAAGTTGAGATTTAGAGTTATGTCAACCTGAGGATTGATACGGACAGTAGGGTTGCGCGTCCCCCAGGGTCAACTAACCGCGCCGCAAGGCCGTCCGGCGTGTCGCGCGCTGTCCTATTCGCACGAAGCCCCGCTCCCGGGCGGGCCCGGATCATGCGTTCACGGCCGGTGAGATATCTCACTTGACCGTCACCACCTGCGGCGAGCTGACATCGTAGCTGGTTCCCGGCTTGGTGAGGGCGGCGAGCAGGACACGTCCCTTCTGCGCCGAGCGCCCCGCGTCTCCCCACACGACCGTGCGGCCGTCGGTGAGTTTGAGCGTGATCGACCGGGGCGAGGCGACGCGCAGCTCCCGCAGGCGCTGCAGGACGCTTTCCGGCAGCGCCCGCAGCACGGTGAGCCCGGCCCTGGTGGCGGGGTCGTCCACGGCGGCCCGCTGGACGCGCAGCACCGGCAGCCGGGGCGGGGCCACGGTCACCTGCTGCAGGACGACGCCGTAGCGGTCGATCACCGCGGTCGTCACGCCCATGGGCACGGCGGCGGCGGGGACGCGCTCGACCACGCCGATGCGCAGCGTTCCCGGCCAGCCGCGGTCGACCGTCGCCGACTCGACCGCGCGGATCGCCCGCACCCGCCGTTCAACCCCGGCGAGGTCGACGGTGGCGAGCGGTGTGCCGGTGCGCACTCCCGCGGCCTGCCGCAGCTGCTCGGCGGGGATCCGGTTGTTGCCGGTGATCTCGACCTCGCGCACGCCGAGGACGGGCGAGAAGAACACGACCCACGTGGCGACGCCCACCACCCCGCCGGTCAGCAGGGTGGCGAGGGCCGAACGCCGGACGGCCCGCCTCACCGGTCCCCCACGCTCCGGACCACGGCGCGGACTACGACGCGGATCACGGCGCGCATCACTGGGCGGACAGCTCCGCGACGATCTTCGGGCCGAGTTCCGTCACGTCTCCCGCGCCCATCGTCAGCACGATGTCCCCGGCACGGGCCCGGCCGGCGACGAGCGCCGGCACGGCCCGCCGGTCGGGCGCGTAGACGACCCGCTCGGCGGGAAGCGGGATCTTCCCGGCCACCAGGGCGCCGGAGACCCCCGGCTCGGGGTCCTCGCGCGCGCCGTACACGTCCAGCACGACCACCTCGTCGGCCAGGCCGAGCGCCGCGCCGAACTCGTCGGCGAAGAACCGGGTGCGCGAGTACAGGTGCGGCTGGAAGACCGCGATGACCCGGCCGTCGCCGGTCACGACGTCGCGGGCGGCGCGCAGGTCGGCGGTCAGCTCGGTCGGGTGGTGGGCGTAGCTGTCGAAGACCGTCACGCCCGCGGCCTCGCCCTTGGACTCGAACCGCCGCTTGGCCCCGGTGAAGGCGGCCAGGCCCTCCTTGACGTCGTCGAAGCGCAGGCCGAGGTGGAGCGCCACGGCGATCACCGCGGTGGCGTTGAGCGCGTTGTGCCGGCCCGGCACGGCGAGGCGCACCTCGCCGCGTCCCGGTCCCCCGGGCACGGCGGGACCGAGCTCCACGCCGAACTCCACGCCGAGACCGCGCGGCACCACGTCGGTCGTGCGCAGGTCGGCGCCGGCGCTCTCGCCGTACGTGACGACGGTGAGGCCGCGCTCGCGCGCGACGGGCACGAGGGCGGCGGCGCCCGGATCGTCGGCGCACACCACGAGCAGCGACCCGATCCGCTCGACGAAGCGGGCGAAACTGTCGTGCACGGCCTGGGGGTCGCCGTAGTTGTCGAGGTGGTCGGCCTCGACGTTCGTCACCACGGCGATGCGCGGCGCGAGCATGAGGAACGAGCCGTCGCTCTCGTCGGCCTCCGCCACGAACACCTCGCCCGCGCCGTCGTCGGCGCCGAGCCCGGTCGTCACGAGCTGCCCGCCGACGCAGTACGACGGGTCCTCGCCGCACTTCTGCAACGCCACGGTCAGCATCGAGGTGGTCGTGGTCTTGCCGTGCGTGCCCGCGACGGCGATGCCGGTGCGGCCGGCCATGACCGAGGCCAGCGCTGCGGCGCGCGGGATCACCCGCAGGCTCTGCCGCAGCGCCTCCCCCAGCTCCGGGTTGGAGTCGCGGATCGCCGTGGACACCACGACCGTGTCGACGTCCTTGATGTGGGAGGCGGCGTGGCCGACGTGGATGACGCCGCCCAGCTCGCGCAGCTCGGCCAGCAGCTCGGAGGGCCGCGCGTCGCTGCCCGACACCGGCACGCCCCGCTTGAGCAGGATCCGGGCGATGCCAGACATCCCGGCGCCGCCGATGCCGATGAAGTGCACCCGCCCCAGGTCGGCCGCCGGGACGGGATCCACGAGCTTGACGAGACTCATCTGTGAGCGATCTCCAGAACCTTGCGGGCGAGCGCCATGTCGGCGTCCTTGCGGCCCATCCGCGATGCGGCCTCGGACATCGCGACCACGCGCTCGGGGTCGTTCAGGATCGGCAGCAGCGTCTGGACGATCCAGGCGGCCGACAGGTTCGCGTCGTCGACCATCAGGCCGCCCCCGGCCCGCACGATGGGCTCGGCGTTGAGGCGCTGCTCGCCGTTGCCGTGCGGCAGCGGCACGAATGCCGCGGGCAGCCCCACGGCGGTCAGCTCGGCGCAGGTCATGGCGCCCGCGCGGGACAGCACGAGGTCGGCGGCGGCGTAGGCGAGGTCCATCCGGTCGACGTACGGCAGGATGACGTACTGCGGGTCGCCCGGCGGGGGCTCCACCTCGACGGTGTTCTTGGGCCCGATCACGTGCAGCACCTGGACGCCCGCCGCCCGCAGGTAGGGCGCGGCCTCCAGCGCCGCCTGGTTGATCGAGCGGGCGCCCTGGGAGCCACCGAACACGAGCAGCGTCACCCGGTCGGACTCCAGCCCGAAGTACGACCGCGCCTTGTCGCCCATCGACAGGCGGTCCATCATGCTGATCTCGCGGCGCAGCGGGATGCCGATGTACTCGGCGTTCGGGAGGACCGCGTCGGGGTGGCCGGTGAAGACGTGCTCGGTGAGGCGGGCGCCGAGCCGGTTGGCCAGGCCGGGCCGGGGGTTGGCCTCGTGGACCACGATCGGCACGCCGCGCCGCCGGGCGCCGAGGTAGCCGGGCGTGGCGACGTACCCGCCGAAGCCGACCAGGACGTCCGCGCCGACCTTGTCGAGGATGCCCGCGGCGCTGCCGATGGCCCCGGCGAGGCGGCCGGGCACGGTGAGGAGCTGAGGGCTGAGCGAGCGGGGCAGCGGCACGGCGGGCACGAGTTCGAGCTCGTAGCCCCGGGCGGGCACCAGGCGGGTCTCCAGGCCGCGCTCGGTGCCGAGGCAGGTGATGCCGATCCTCGGGTCGAGCCGGCGAAGCGCGTCGGCCAGCGCGAGCGCCGGCTCGATATGGCCGGCCGTCCCGCCGCCGGCGAGGACCACCCTCATGTCACTCCCTGTCTTCGCGGACGTCTTCGCGGATGTTCTCACGGATGTCTTCGCGGACGTCTTCCCGGATTTTCTCGCGAATGTTCCCGCGTCCGTTCCCTGTCGTTCCTCTTCGTGCCGTCGGCGGCCGTGCCGACCCCTGACGGGCCGGTGCCCGCGAGGGCGCGGGCCGCCGCCCGGCGCGGCCGTTCAGGCCAAGCCAGCTTAGAGCCCGCACGACCGGTCCCGGGCCACGGGCGGCCAGCGCCTCGGCCGCTCCGGGCTCCTGCTTGGCGAACGACACCAGCATGCCGAGCGCGGCGAGCGTCGGCAGCAGCGCCGACCCGCCGTACGACACCAGGGGCAGCGGAATGCCGGTGACCGGGAAGACCCCGATGACCGCGCCGATGTTGACGACGGCCTGCCCGGCGATCCAGGCGGTGGCGGCGGCCGCCGACAGCCGGACGAAGGGATCCGCCGTCCGGATGGCGATGCGCAGCCCGGCGTACCCGAGCAGGCCGAACAGCGCGACCACCACGAGCGTCCCCATCAGCCCGAGCTCCTCGCCGATGATGGAGAAGATGAAGTCGCTCTCGGCGTGCGGCAGGTAGTTCCACTTCTGCCGGCTGGCGCCCAGCCCGATGCCGAACCAGCCGCCCGAGCCGATCGCCATCAACCCCTGAACGGACTGGAACCCCTCGTTCTGCGCGGTGTCCCACGGGTGCAGGAAGCCGGTCAGGCGGTCGAGCCGGTACGGCTCGGCGACGATCATAGTGGCGGTCGCCAGCGCGAGCAGCGCGAGGATCCCGCCGAACAGCCGCACCGGCGCGCCGACCACCCACAGCAGCGCCAGGAAGATCATCATGAGCACGAGCGTCGTGCCGAGGTCGCGCCCCAGCATGACCAGGACGGCCAGCAGGGCCACGCCCGGCATCAGCGGGATCAGCAGCTGTCGCCATTCGATCCGGCCGGCGCGCGCCCGCGTCGCGAGCAGGTCGGCGCCCCACAGCACCAGGGCCAGCTTCGCCGGCTCCGACGGCTGGACCGAGAACGGGCCGACGACGATCCACCGCTGGGCGCCCAGCAGTTCCTGGCCGAGGAAGATGACCAGCAGCAGGCCGAGGATCGACAGGCCCATCAGCGGATAGCCGGCCAGACGGAAGAACCGCTGCGGCAACCGGGAACAGACCCACATCAGGGGAAGCCCGATCGCCACCGACGTGACCTGCTTGAGGAACCAGTAGAACGGGTCGCCGGTCCGCTGCAGCGCCTCGATGCTCGACGCCGACAGCACCATCATCAGCCCGAGCGCCAGCAGCAGCGCGCTGCAGCCGAGCACCAGGTGGTAGGACGTCAGCGGGCGCGCGAGCAGCTCGCGCAGCGCTGCGAGCTGGGCGCCGGCCCAGCCGACGGGCTCGGGCCCCTGACGCTCCGCCTTCCCCGCGGTGGCGGCGCCGGCGGAGCCGGTCGTGGGGCCCGTCACCGGGCCGCCAGCCGCTGCACGGCTCGGGCGAAGGCCTCCCCACGCGCTCCGTATCCGGCGAACATGTCCAGCGACGCCCCTGCGGGGGCGAGCAGCACGGTGTCACCCGGGGTGGCGAGCCGGGCGGCTTCGGCGACGACACGGTCCATGACCCCAGTGTCTTGCCCCGGCACGTCCACGACGGGGACATTCGCGGCGTGTCGCGCCAATGCGCGGCGGATCACATCCCGGTCGGCCCCCAGCAGCACCGCGCCGCGCAGCCGGGGCCCGGCCTGCCGTACGAGGTCGTCGACGTCGGCGCCCTTGAGCTGGCCGCCCGCGATCCACACGATCGACTCGTAGGCGGCCAGCGACGCGGCGGCCGCGTGCGGGTTGGTGGCCTTGGAATCGTCCACGTAGTCGACCTCGCCGACCCGGGCCACGTGGGCGATCCGGTGCGGGTCGGGCGTGAACTCCCGCAGGCCGCGCCGTACGGCCTCGGGCGGCACGCCATACGCGCGGGCCAGGGCGGCGGCGGCGAGCGCGTTGGCGACGTTGTGCGGCGCGAACGGCCGCACGTCGGCGAGGCACGCCAGCTCCTCCGCCGAGGTCGCCGGGTCGGCCACGAACGCCCGGTCGACCAGCAGGTCCTCCACGACCCCGAGCTGCCCGGGCCGGGGCACGGCCAGCGTGAAGCCCAGCCGCGAGGCGTACGGCTCGGCCAGGCGGGACGACCACGCGTCGTCGGCGTTGTAGACCACGGTCCCCGCCCCCGCGTAGACACGCGCCTTGGCCGCGGCGTACTCCTCCATCGAGCCGTGCCAGTCGATGTGGTCGGGCGCCACGTTGAGCACGGCCGCCGCGAGCGGGGCCAGGGTCGAGGACCAGTGGAGCTGGAAGCTCGACAGCTCCACGGCCAGCACGTCGTACGGCCCGTCGACGGCCTCGACGATGGGGACGCCGACGTTGCCCACGGCCACGGCCTTGTGCCCGGCGGCCGACAGCATGGACGTGAGCATGCGGACGGCGGTGGTCTTGCCGTTGGTGCCGGTCAGCGCCAGCCAGGGGGCCGCGGGCTCCCGCCGCAGCCGCCAGGCCAGCTCGACCTCCCCGATGACCTCGACGCCCGCCTCCGCGGCGGCGACGAGCAGCGGGTGGGTGGGACGCCAGCCGGGCGAGGTGACCAGGAGCGAGGTCCCCGCGGGCAGGGCGGGCTCGCCGAAGCGCACCTCCACGCCCAGCTCGGCGAGCTCGGCGGCCGTCGCGCGCTGCCGCTCGCCGTCCGCGGCCTCCAGCACGGTGACACGCTCGCCGCGCGCCGCCAGGGCCCGCGCCGCGGCGGCGCCCGACACGCCGAGGCCGGCGACGACGACGTTCACTGTTTCGGCATCCATTCGAGGTAGAACAGTCCGAGACCGGCGGCGACGCACAACGCGGCGATCAGCCAGAAGCGCACCACGATCGTAGTCTCCGCCCAGCCCGACAGCTCGAAGTGGTGCTGGAGCGGCGCCATCCGGAAGACGCGTCTGCGGGTCAGCTTGAAGGACCCGACCTGGATGATCACCGACATCGTGATGATCGCGAACAGGCCGCCCAGGATGACGAGCAGGAGCTGGGTCCGGGTGGTGAAGGCCAGGCCGGCGATCACGCCGCCGAGGGCCAGCGAGCCGGTGTCGCCCATGAAGATCTTGGCGGGCGGGGCGTTCCACCACAGGAAGCCCAGACAGGCGCCCAGCACCGCCGCCGCGACCACCGCCAGGTCGAGCGGATCTCGCACCCAGTAGCAGTTGGGGCCGAAGCCGACCGTCGTGCAGCTGTTGCGCAGCTGCCAGTTGCCGATCAGCACGTACGCCGCGAGGACCAGGCAGGTGGCGCCGGAGGCCAGGCCGTCGAGGCCGTCGGTCAGGTTCACCGCGTTCGAGAAGCCCACGATGAAGAACACGACCCAGATCATGAACCCGATCAGCCCGATGGACGGGCCGATGTCCCGCAGGAACGACACGCGCGTCTCCGCGGGGGTCACGGCGTAGGCGTTGGGGAACCGCAGGACGAGCACCGCGAAGATCGCGCCGACGACGAGCTGCCCGCCCGCCTTGGCGCCGCTGCGCAGGCCCAGGCTCCGCTGCTTGTAGATCTTGATGAAGTCGTCGAGGAAGCCGACCGCGCCGAGGCCCGTCATCAGGAACAGCACCAGCAGGCCCGAGGCCGTCGGGGGGTCGCCGACCGCCGAGAAGACGGTCGCCCCGTGGGCCGCGAAGTAGCCGATCAGCGACGCGATGACGATCACCGTGCCGCCCATCGTGGGAGTGCCCTTCTTGTCGTAGTGCCCCGACGGGCCCTCCTCCCGGATGTTCTGGCCATAGCCCCTGCGGGCGAACAGCCGGATGGCCAGCGGCGTGCCGACCATGGACAGAATCAGCGAGATCGCCCCCGCGATGAGGATGTTCCTCACCGGGCGTCACCTCCGAGGATCGCCTCGGCGACCCGCTCGAGTCCGGCCGCGCGCGGCCCCTTCACCAGCACCACGTCGCCCGGCGCGAGCCGGTCCGACAATTCCCGCGCCGCCGCCGCGGCGTCCGGGGCGTGGATCGCGCCGGGCGCGCCCCGCAGCACCGGCTCGGCGTCCTCCCCCACGACGACGACCGCCTCCAGGCCCGCGCCCGCGGCCAGCCGCCCGAGGTCCTCGTTCAGCGCCGGGCCGTCCTCGCCCAGTTCGCGCAGCGCGGCGATCACCGCGAACCGCCGTCGTCCCTCGCCGATCACCGCGAGGCTGCCGAAGGCGGCCCGCATGCTGTCGGGGTTGGCGTTGTAGGCGTCGTTGATCACGGTCACGCCGTCGGGCCGCTCGGTGACCTCCATCCGCCAGCGGCTGCGCGGCTCGGCCGCCGACAGTTCCTCGGCGATGTCGGCCACCGGCAGCCCCAGTTCGTGCGCGGCAGCCGCCGCGGCCAGGGCGTTCTCCACCGTGTGCGCGCCGTACAGGCGCAGGCGGACCGGGGCGGCGCCGGACGGGGTGCGCAGCGTGAACGAGGCGCGGCCGGTCGCGTCGAGCGTCTCGTCCTCCGCCCGCACGTGCGCCTCGGGCGAGCGCCCGAAGTAGGTCACCCGCGCGCTCGTACGGCCGGCCATCGCGCGCACCAGCGGGTCGTCGGCGTTGAGCACGGCGACCCCGTCGGCGGGCAGCGCCTCGACGAGCTCGCCCTTGGCCTGCGCGATCGCCTCCTTGCCGCCGAACACCCCGAGATGCGCGGTGCCGACGTTGAGCACGACGCCGATGCGCGGCGGGGCGATCCTCGCGAGGTAGGCGATGTGGCCGATGTTGCGCGCGCTCAGCTCGAGGACCAGGAACCGGGTGGTCTCGTCGGCCTTGAGGACGGTCAGCGGGTGGCCGATCTCGTTGTTGAACGAGCCGACGGGGGCGACCGTGGGGCCGAGCCGGGCGGCGAGCCCGGCCAGCAGGTCCTTGGTCGTGGTCTTGCCCGCGGATCCGGTCACCCCGACCACGGTCGCGCCGGGCAGCTCCGACAGCACGGCGGTGGCGAGCGAGGCCAGGGCCGCGAGCGGGTCGCCCACGATCACGGCGGGCGCGTCGACGGGCCGGGTGGCGAGGACGGCGACGGCGCCTGCCTCGCGGGCCTGCCGGGCGAAGTCGTGCCCGTCGGCCCGTTCACCCTTGATCGCCACGAACAGCGAGCCCGGTCCGGCCGCCCGTGAGTCGATCACGACGGGTCCCCGGACCACGGCCGCGGGGTCGGCCGCTCCGTTCAGCGCTCCGGACGTGATCTCGGCGACCCGGGCCAGCGGCATCGGGATCATGGTGTCTTTCCTGCTCTCTTTCGCGTCGCTAACTCGGCCGCCAGGGCACGGCCCGGCATCGGCTCACGCATCGGCGGCCTCTCCGGCCGCCCGCCGCGCCCGGCTCCGCTCCGCGATGGCCGCGGCGGCCACCTCGCGGTCGTCGAAGGGAATGACCTCGCCTCCGACATACTGCCCCTGCTCGTGCCCCTTGCCGGCCACAACTACCACATCTCCGGGCGCCGCACCGCCGACGGCCAGGCGGATGGCGGCCGCCCGGTCCGGCTCCACGACCACGTGGCCCCGCTCCTTGATGGGTACCCGCAGCGCGCCCTCCAGCATCGCGGCGAGGATCGCGAGCGGATCCTCCGTACGAGGGTTGTCGCTGGTGAACACGGCCAGGTCGGCGAGGCGGACGGCGGCCTCGCCCATCATCGGGCGCTTGCCGCGGTCGCGGTCGCCGCCGCAGCCCAGCACGATCACCAGGCGGCCTCCCGGCCCGTCGTCCAGCACGGCGCGCAGCGAGCGCAGGACCGACTCCACCGCGCCCGGCTTGTGCGCGTAGTCCACGATCACCTGGACGTCGTCCGCGCCCGGCACCCGCTCCATCCGGCCCGGCACCCCGGTGAACTCGCCGACGCCGGTCACCGCGGCCTGCAGCGGGACCCCGGCCTCCACCAGCGCCACCAGCGCGCCGAGCGTGTTGGCCACGTTGAAAGGACCGGGCAGGGCCACCGACACCTCGGCCTCGACCCCGCCGGGGCCGACGAGGCGGAACGCGCTGCCGGCGGCGCCGAGGCGCACGTCCTCAGCGCGCCAGTCGGCCTCCGGCGCCCCGGTGGCGGAGAACGTGGTGATCGGGATCTTGGCCGTGGCGGCCAGCTCCCGCCCGTGGGCGTCGTCGATGTTCACCACGCCCGCCCGGCTGAGCTCGGGGGTGAACAGGCGCGCCTTGGCCGCGAAGTAGTCGTCCAGGTCGCGGTGGAAGTCCAGGTGGTCCTGCGACAGGTTGGTGAAGATCGACACGTCGTAGAACAGGCCGTCCACGCGGCCGAGCGCCAGGGCGTGGCTGGAGACCTCCATGGCCGCCGCGCTCACGCCCCGCTCGCGCATCAGCGCGAACAGCCCCTGCAGGTCGGTCGCCTCCGGGGTGGTGAGCTCGGGGGTGAACCGCACGTCGCCCGCGCGGATCTCCACGCCGCCGACCAGGCCGGTGCGGTGGCCCGCCGCCCGCAGGCCCGCCTCCAGCAGGAACGTCGAGGTGGACTTGCCGCTGGTGCCGGTGACGCCGATGAGCGTGATGCCGGCCGCGGGCTTGCCGTACACCCAGGCGGCGACCTGTCCGAGCACCGCCCTCGGGTCGGGCACGACGAGGACCGGCAGCCCGGTGGCGACGGCCCGGTCGCGGCCGTCGGCGTCGGTCAGGATCGCCGTCGCGCCCGACGCCAGGGCGTCGCCGGCGAACTCCGCGCCGTGCCGGGCGTTGCCGGGCGCGGCCACGTACAGGTCGCCGCGCCGCACCCGGCGCGAGTCGAGGGTGATGCCGGTGACCGTGCCGCGCACCGCCCGCGCTCCGGGGGACGGGACGGCCGACGACGTGCCGAGCAGGGACGCCAGCGCGGACAGCGGACGGGCCTGGACGGCCTCGGGACGCATGGACGACGGGGAACGCACGGCGAGAGCGTACCCCCCTCCGTCGCTCGCCCCGGCCACTCCTGCTCCGGTCACTCCGCCGTCACTCCGACGGGCGAAGGACCATCGCGGGCGCCTTCGTGCCGGTCGGCGGGATCTTCCTGCTCTTCAACGCGAAAGTCATGACTTCCTTGAACACCGGGGCGGCGACGGAGCCGCCGTAGTGGTCTTTCTTCGGGTCCTGGATGACCGCCAGGGCCATCAGCCGGGGCTGGTCCGCGGGGGTGAATCCGACGAACGTGGCGGTGTACCCGCAGTATCCCGCGCACTTCTCGTCGTACCGCATGGCGGTACCGGTCTTGCCTGCGACACGGTAGCCCTCGATCGAGGCCTCCTCTCCCGTGCCCTCGTGGCCCACCACGGCCTCCAGCATCAGCGCGATCTTCTCGGCGGTGGCCTCGCTGATCACCCGTGTGCCCTTGGGCGCGGGGCTGGGGACGAACGCGCCGTGCTCGTCGGTGGTGCCCGCCACGATCGAGGGGGTCATCCGCACTCCGCCGTTGGCGATCGTCTGGTAGACGCTGGCCATCTGCAGCGCGGTGACCGAGATGCCCTGGCCGTAGGCGATCGTACAGCGCTGGCTGCCCGACCACGTCTGCCACTGCGGCAGCAGGCCGGCCTGCTCGCCGGGGACACCCGATCCGCTGCGCGCGCCGAACCCGAAGGACCGGAACATGTCGTACAGCCGCTGGCTGGAGATCTTGTCGGATACCATGATCGTGCCGACGTTGCTCGACTCGGCGAGGATCCCGGTGAAGGTCAGCGACTCGGGCTTGTGCGGGTGGGCGTCCCTGAGCTGCTGGTCGGCGCACTGGATGTGGTCGGGCACGCGGAAGACGGTGTCGGGCGTGACCACGCCCGCCTCCATGGCCGCCGCGGCCGTGATCACCTTGTTGGTGCTGCCCGGCTCGAACACCTCCGACACGGCACGGTTGGCCCGCTCCTGCGCCGGGGCCGACTGCCAGGCGTTGAGGTCGGCCTGGGGCGCGTTCGCCATGGCGACGATCTGCCCGGTCCGCACGTCCATGACGATCACGCTGCCGCTGCGCGCCCCCGTCGCATTGACCTGCCGGTCCAGCGCCTGCTCCGCGGCCCACTGGATGTCCCTGTCGATGGTCAGGCGGACGTCCCGCCCGGGCACCGGCGCCTCGCGCTGGCTGCGCGTCATCGGGATGCGCTGCCGGTTCGCGCCGAGTTCGACGCTCTGCTTGCCGTCCTTGCCCGCGAGGATGTCGTCGTAGGCGCTCTCCAGGCCCTCCAGGCCCCTGCCGTCGACGCCGACGAAGCCGAGCAGGCCGCCCGCGAGTGAGCCTCCGGGGTAGAGGCGGCGGTAGGTCTCCTTCACGCCCACGCCCTTGAGCTCGAAGCCCATGATGCGCTTGGCCCGCGGCGGCTCGACGTCGCGGGCGAGCGGGATGTACCGCTGGGTGGTCTTGGCCAGCGCGGCGGCGATCTGCTCCTTGGGCTTGTTCAGCTCCCGTGCCAGCGTGGTGGCGACCAGGTCGCGCTTGGCCGGGTCGACGTCCTTGGGGTCGACGTAGATCTCCCTGGCCTCGACCGTCACGGCGAGGTCATGTCCCGCGGCGTCGGTGATCGAGCCGCGCTTGGCGGGCAGCGTCTCGGGCCGCACGCGCTGCTCGGCCGCCCTCGCCTGGAGCACCTTGGAGTCGAAGCCCTGGAGCTGGACCAGCCGGCCGGCGAACAGCGACAGCACGATCGCCATCACCACCAGCGCCGCCCTCAGCCGCCGGGCGGGGTTGCCCAGCCGGAGCACGGCGGGCGGACGCGGCGGGCCCGGCGGGCCCGAAGAACGCTGCGGGCCCGACGGGCGTTGCGGTCCTGATGGGCGCTGGGGTCCTGACGGGCGCTGCGGTACTGATGGGCGCTGGGGGCGCGGCGGGGCGCCGCCGGCACGGAGACGGCTCGCGGCTGCCCCGCCTGTCGCGCCGGGCGCTCCCGGCGCGTGCGGCCGCGGTGCGCCGGTCCTGCCCGGGGCCCCTGCCTTCGCCGAAGCGCCGTCTCCGGGCGTTCCCGATGTTCCCGGGACGCCGGGCCTGCCGGACGCGCCGGACTTCCCGGAAGCGCCGGACCTTCCTGAGGCACCCGGCCTTCCGGGGGCGCCGGAACGCGGCCGGTCAGAGGTTCCCTGCGCGCCCGCACGCGACTGCCCGGATCCCGCGCCGCGCGCCCGGTCCTCCTCGCCCGGTCCGCTCGCGCGCCGCGGGCGCCCCTCGCCGGGGGCGGGATGCTGCGCGACGACGCGACGCGGGCCGCCGCCGGGCACGCGGGGCTCGCCCCTTCGCTGCGTGCGAGCGGGCGGGACGGATCCGCCCGGCGCGGACCGGCGCCTTCCTGGCGACTCGCCGGTGCGGCCGTTCGGGGCGTCGTCGCGGCCGCTCGCGGCGTCGCGCGCGCCGTCCGCCCGGCCGCCGCCCTGCCTGCCACCGCCTTCGGGGGCACCGCCGGTCCGGCCACGCCGTGCCGAGCCGCCCGTCGCGTCGTCGCGTCCGGGGTCGGCAGGCCGGCCGGGCCTCGGCGGCCCGTCCTGGCGGGACGGCCGCCCCGGGGAGCCCGGGCTCCTCCTGTCACCGCCCGGGCCCTGGCCACCGCCTCGCCCGCTGGGACCCCCGCGGCCGGGACCCGGGTTCCGGCCGCTGTCTTTCACCGGTCCGTGCCCTCCTTCTGGGCCTGTTCCTGCGCCGCCGCGCCGCCGCCCGCGTCGATGAACTTCGGCGCGGAGTCGTCGCGCTCGAGGCCCTGCCCCGCGGCCTGCTCCTTCACCGCGTTCGGCTGCGTCCACTGGCGGAGCTGGTTCTCCTGCTCCGCGGCCTGCTCGTGCAGCTCGTCGATGCTCGACTGCAGGTCGCTCAGCCTGAACGAGTCCTGCGAGAGGACCACGTTCAGCAGCAGGAGGGTCACCAGGCCGCCGCACATGAGGCCCACGACGAGCAGCACGAAGGGCGCGCGCGGCGGCCGCCGGAACGCCCGCCGCGCCATTGTGGCACGCGCGGTCGCCGCCGGCCGGGTTTCCTGGCCGGCACGCCGGGCGCGCCGCGGAGCGGGCGCGACCTCGGTGAGGCCACGGGTCTCACGGGAGGGAGCGGGACGGGTGGCCGTACGGGACGCGGCCGTGCCGGTAGCGGAGGTGGCCGTGGCGGCAGTGGCAGGGGCGGCCGTACGCGTCCGGGAGCCGTCGCGCTTCGGGGCCGCGACGGATCCCGCGGACGCCGCGCCACCCGGCCGGGTGGCCGCCGCCGCCTCGCCCCGGCGCGCGTCCGGGCGGGCCTTCCGGGGAGCCGGGGCGGCCTCACGGCGACGGCTCTCCGCGCCGCCGCGGGGGGCAGGGACGGCCTCGCGTGCGCGGTCGTCGCCTGCCGTGGGCGCCCCGGGGCGGACGCGGCGCTTGTCCGGAGCGGCGACGGCCTCGCCCGCCGTCGCGGCGGTCCGGCCCGGCGTGCGGCCGGGCACGCGGGGCGGCGCGGCCGTGCGCCCGGCCGCCCTCCTGCTCTCCTGCTCTGTCCTCATCCCTCGCGGATCCTCTCTGCCGCCCGCAAGCGGGCCGAGGCCGCCCGCGGGTTGCGGGCCACCTCCTCGTCGTCCGGGAGCTCCGCTCCCCTGGTCAGAAGGCGGAACCGGGGCTGGTGAGCCTCCAGGGGGACCGGCAGCCCGGGCGGGCTGGTGTCCCTGGTTCGCGCCACGAGGACCTGCTTGGTGAGCCGGTCCTCCAGGGAGTGGTAGGCGAGCACGGCCACGCGCCCGCCCAGCGCCAGCGCGTCGAGCGCGGCGGGGAGCGCGTGCTCGAGCGCCGACAGCTCTCCGTTCACCTCGATGCGCAACGCCTGGAACGTTCTCTTCGCCGGGTTGCCCCCGGTCCGCCTCGTGGCGGCGGGTATCGCCGCGCGGACCAGGTCGGCAAGCCGTTTCGTGCTGGTGATGGGGTCCTTGGCGCGCTCCTTGACGATGAGGCTCGCGACGCGTGATGCGAAGCGCTCCTCGCCGTAGTCGCGCAGGATGCGGGTGAGGTCCGCGGCGGAGTAGGTGTTCACCACACGCTCGGCGGTGAGCTCCTGCTCGCGGTCCATCCGCATGTCGAGGGGGGCGTCGTAGGAATAGGCGAAACCGCGCTCTGCCTCGTCGAGCTGAGGGGAGGACACGCCGAGGTCGAACAGCGCGGCGTTGACACGGGGCCGTCCGGCGTCACGGAGCACGTCGGCCAGTTCGTCGGAGACGGCGCGCACCAGAGTGATCCGGTCCGCGTACGGCGCGAGCCGGGCGGTGGAGCGCTCGATGGCGGTGGGGTCGCGGTCGATGCCGACGAGGTGGAGGGAGGGGTGGGCGGCCAGCAGCGCCTCGGCGTGCCCGCCGAGACCGAGGTTGGCGTCGACGGCCACCGGCTCTGGTCCGGACAGCGCCGGAGCGAGCAACTCCAGCACGCGATCGAGCATGACCGGAACGTGACCACCCGGCTGACCGGGCTCGTGCGACAACGCTTCCAACCCCCATTTACGCCGCTGTACTCGCGGATTCGCGGCTGTGCCGCCGGTGACTACCCAACGGACCCCCACCCATGCCGGTTCCCGAGAACCGACCCGTCCGGCCAGGTCCCCATCCGCGTCGCCGGCCGTGGCGTCTGACACCGGGGAAGGTGCATCAGCTGCCACATGGGAGCGGGTGGAGACCTCGCCGAACGTCACCGACGGGTCAATTGATCAAAAGAAAGGACCGATCTACAGAATCCCGGGCAGCACCTCCTCCGACAGATCGGAGAATGCCTGTTCCTGGGCCTCCAGGTAGGTGTCCCATGCCTGGGCGTCCCAGATCTCCAGCCGCGTGTTGGCGCCGATCACGACGCAGTCACGTTCCAGCCCGGCGTATCGCCGCAGCGTCTGGGGAATCGTGATGCGTCCCTGCTTGTCCGGCACCTCGTCGGACGCGCTGGCGAAGAAGACACGGCTGTAGTCGCGGACCGCCTTCGCCGTCACCGGAGCGGTACGCAGGGCCTCGGTGATGCGCTGGAACTCCTCTACGGGGAAGACGTAGAGGCAGCGCTCCTGGCCTTTGGTGATCACCAGACCCTCCGCCAGCTCCTCGCGATACTTCGCCGGCAGGAACAGCCGTCCTTTGTCGTCGAGGCGCGGGTGGTGGGTGCCGAGGAACACCGGACCCACCTCCTGTGCCTTGTGGAGCGCTCAGCGCTATAGCCCCTGCCCTCCACTGCGCACCACCATACTCCACTTCTCCCCACCGTCAACTGATTCTGACCGTGTCGGCATTCAAAATCGGCGGCGTTTTCGCAGGTGAAATGGGGTGGGTCGGAGTGGGGCGCCGCGGCGCCCCCCGGCCCGCGCACGGGCGTGTCGGCACCCCGGAAACCCCGGCGCGTACGGGGTTCCCGGCGGCGGCCGGGACCCGGTGGAGGAGACCGGTGGGGGGAAGTGGAGGAGCGCGCCGGGGCGCCCCGGCTTCACGTGTCACGGGATTCGGACGAACGCGGCACGCGACCGTGAAGAGATGCCACAACACTGTGGGCAGTTCACCCGGATTTCCGGACAAAGTCGCCCGAGAACCAGAGGGGACATAGGGTCAGTACACAGAATGGAAAAGGAACGTTTAACGCCCCATTCTCGGGGACGCACCCTCATGGAGGCCTGGTGGCAGTAACTCCCGACGTCACCGATGCTTCAGCCCGGCTCGAGGATCTGATCGACACCGCCCACCGGATCCGCAACTCGATCGAATCGGTGATCGAGGGCAAGAGCGACGTCGTCCGCCTCACGCTCACCGTGCTCCTGGCGGAGGGCCACCTGCTGATCGAGGACGTGCCCGGCGTGGGCAAGACGATGCTCGCCAAGGCCCTGGCGCGCTCGATCGACTGCCCGGTCAAGCGCGTCCAGTTCACCCCCGACCTGCTGCCGAGCGACATCACCGGCGTCAGCGCGTACAACCAGCAGACGCGGGAGTTCGAGTTCAAGCCCGGACCCATCTTCGCCAACATCGTGGTCGGCGACGAGATCAACCGCGCCTCCCCCAAGACGCAGTCCGCCCTCCTGGAGTGCATGGAGGAGCACCAGGTCACTGTCGACGGCGTGACCTACGCGCTGGAGTCGCCGTTCATGGTCATCGCGACGCAGAACCCGATCGAGATGGACGGCACCTATCCCCTCCCCGAGGCGCAGCGCGACCGCTTCACCGCCAAGATCGCGATGGGATACCCGGAGCCGGCCGCCGAGCTGGAGATGCTCGACGTGCACGGCGCCTCCCAGCCGCTGGACAAGATGGAGCCGGTCGCGACCACGGCCGAGGTGGCCGCGCTGATCCGGGCCGTCCGCGCGGTCTACGTCTCCCAGCCGGTCAAGCGCTACGCCGTCGACATGGTGGCGGCCACCAGGCACTCCCCCGACCTGCGGCTGGGCGCCTCCCCGCGGGCCACCCTTCATCTGGTGCGCAGCGCGCGGGCCCACGCCGCGATGTCCGGACGCGACTACGTCATCCCGGACGACCTGCAGGATCTGGCCGTCCCCGTGCTGGCGCACCGCCTGCTGCCGAGCCTGGAGGCGCAGGGGCAGCGCCGCCACCCCGAGCAGCTCGTCGGCGAGCTGATGCGGCGCGTCCCCGTCCCCGACGCCAAGTAGCGGACGCGAGTGAGCCGGGCGCGCCCGGCGATGTGACAGTGAGCAAGTGACGGAGGGCCCATGATCGGGCTGAAGGCTCTGACCCCGCGGGGACGCTCGTTCCTCGCCTCCGGCGTGGCGGCCCTGCTGTGCGCCCTCGTCCTCGGCGAGCAGGACCTGCTGCGCGTGTCCGTGCTGATCATCGCGATGCCTCTGATCGCGTCGCTGGTCGTGGCCCGCACGCGCTACCGGCTGGCCTGCGCCAGGCGGCTCAGCCCGGCGCGGGTGCAGGCCGGCGAGGAGAGCACGGTCACCCTGCGGCTGGAGAACGTCACCCGGCTGCCCACCGGGCTGCTGCTGGTGGAGGACACCCTGCAGTACGCGCTGGGCACGCGGCCGAGGTTCGTCCTCGACCGGATGGAGTCGCGCGGCGTCCGGGAGATCGACTACAAGGTGAGCTCGGACCTGCGCGGGCGCTTCCCGATCGGACCGCTCTCGGTCCGGATCGCCGACCCGTTCGGGCTGGTCGAGCTGGCCCGCTCGTTCACCATCACCGACACGCTCGTGGTCACCCCCGAGGTGGTCGCGCTGCCGCCGGTGCGCCTGTCGGGCGAGTACAGCGGCGGCGGCGACAGCCGTACGCGGTCGGTCGCCGCCGCGGGCGACGACGACGTGGCGCCCCGCGAGTACCGCCAGGGCGACGACCTGCGCCGGGTCCACTGGCGCTCGACCGCGCGGCACGGCGAGCTGATGGTCAGGCGCGAGGAGCAGGAGTGGCAGAGCCGGGGCGCGCTGCTGCTCGACACCCGCAGGCACGCCCACCGGGGCGAGGGGCCGCGCTCGTCGTTCGAGGTCGCGGTCTCCGCCGCCGCGTCCATCGGCGTGCACCTGTCCGCGGAGGGGCTCGCCCTGCGCCTGGTCACCGACCAGGGCGCGCGGCACGTGGTGGACACCGGCCAGTCGTGGTCGCTGCTCGACACGCTCGCCGTCATCCGGCAGAGCACGGCGCGGTCGCTCGAGCACGGCGTCGGCGCGCTGCGCCAGGGCGGCGGGGAGGGGCTGATCATCGCGGTCCTCGGGGCGCTCGACCTGGAAGAGGCCCGGACGCTCGCCCAGCTCAAGCACTCGGGCGTGACCGCCGTCGCGGTCCTGCTCGACCTTTCCTCCTGGGACCGCGCTTCCGGGAGCGGGGCCTCCTGGGACGCCGTCGCCGAGGAGAACGCGCAGGCCGCGCGGTCGGTGCTGACCGGCAGCGGGTGGCGGGTGCTCGACCTGCCCGCCGGCGCCTCGCTCGCCGGGGTGTGGCCGGAAGCCGGAAACAACAGGAGCGCGGCCTGAGCCGGCCGCTCCGGCGTGACGGAAGGTAAGAAGCAATGAAACTGCCGGTTGCGGCGGGGCTGGCCACGGCGGCCGTCACGATCACGCTCTATCCGCTCTTCGAGGGCGGCGCGTGGTTCTGGTCCTGCATGGGGGCGATCCTCGTCACCACCGTGGCCGGGGCGCTGGCCTCCCATCTGGGCGCCCGCCCGTGGGTGGCGCCCGCCGCGACGCCCGTGGCGGTCCTGCTCTATCTGACGCTCGTCTTCACGCCGAAGGAGGCGTGGCTGGGGATCGTCCCCACCAAGGACTCGCTCGTCCGGCTCGCCGAGCTGGTCGCCTCCGGGTTCGACGACATCCAGCGGTACGCCGCCCCGGTGCCGGACAACCCCGGCATCACGCTGCTCACCACGGCGGGGGTGGCGCTGATCGCCCTGCTCGTGGACGTCTTCGCGGTGCGGCTGCGCCGGGCGGCGCTGGCCGGGCTGCCGCTGCTCGCCCTGTTCACCGTGCCCGCGGCGGTGGTCACGGACCCGATCGGGTGGATCGCGTTCGTCGTCGCGGCGTTCGGCTACATCGGTTTGCTCGTCGCCGACGGGCGCGAGCGCCTGAGCCGCTGGGGCCGGGCCGTCGTGGTGCGCCGCTCCTCCGGCTCCGCGCGCGGCGCCGCCCCCGACACCGAGCGGCTCGCCCTGTCCGGCAAGCGCATCGGCGTGACGGCGATCGCGCTGGCGATCCTGGTGCCCGCGGTGCTGCCGGCGCTCTCCCCCGATCCGCTGTTCGGCTTCGGCGTCGGCAACGGCCTCGGCGGGGGCGGCGGCAACATCGGCATCCCCGACGCCATCGCCAAGCTCGGCGGCCAGCTCAGGCAGCAGCGCAACGCGACCGTGCTCACCTACACCAGCAGCGACGACACACCGCGCTATCTGCGGATCTACTCTCTCGACATCTTCGACGGGACGAAGTGGACGCTGTCCCCGCTGCGGGGGCTCTCGGAGGACCGCGTGTCCGAGGGGCCGCTGCCGCCCACTCCCGGGCTCCGCCCCGGGGTGTCGCTGAAGCGCGCCGAGATGCGGGTCGCGATGAGCGAGGACATCGGCAAGCTCAACTTCCTGCCGCTGCCGTACCCGGCCCGGCAGGTCGACGCGGACGGTGACTGGCGCGCCGACCGCTCCTCGCTCATGGTCTTCTCCACGGAGGACGAGGCGGCCGGGCTGGAGTATCGGGTGGTGAGCGAGGAGCCCGAGCCCACCACGACCGAGCTGCGCGCGGCGGTGACCCTCCCGGAAAGCGACCGCTATCTGCAACTGCCCGACGGGCTCGACCCCCGGGTCGCCGCCCTCGCGCGCCGGGTCACCGCGGACGCCGCCACGCCGTACGAGGCCGCGGTCGCGCTGCAGGAGTGGTTCACCCGGGCCGGGCGGTTCACCTACGACGTGCGCGCGTCCGGATCAGGCGCGCAGGCGCTGTCCCGCTTCCTGCTGCGCGACCGCACCGGCTACTGCGAGCAGTTCGCCGGGGCGATGGCCGTGATGGCGCGTCTGCTCAACATCCCGGCGCGGGTGTCGATCGGCTACACGGGCGGCACCAAGATCGGTGACGTGTGGACCGTCCGCACTCACGACGCCCACGCGTGGCCGGAGCTGTTCTTCGACGGGATCGGCTGGCTGCGGTTCGAGCCCACCCCCGCCGGGGCCGGCGGCCAGGGCACGGCCCAGGTGCCGGTGTACTCGCTGCCCGTCACGCCGACGGACGCCCCCACGACGGGCCCGTCCGACGGACCGTCGGCGGACGAGAAGGACGACGGCGGCCAGAGCGCCGGGCCGGCCCGGCCGAACCCGCGCCAGCTCGACCGCGACCTCGACGGCACGGCCATCGCGGCCGACCCGGGCACGCCCGCGGCCGTCAAGATCGGTATCGGCGCCGCCGCCGTGCTCGCGCTGCTGTTGCTGCCGGCCGCCGCGCGGCTCGTGGTGCGCCGCCGGCGCCTTCGCCGGATGACGCGCGGAGGCCACGCGGCCTGGGCCGAGCTGCGCGACCTGCTCACGGACCTGGGAATGGCCGGGGAGCCGAGCGAGACGCCGCGCGCGCTGGGCCGGCGGATCGGCGAGCGGTACGCGCTCGGGCCGCAGGCCGCCGAGTCGCTCACCCGCGTCGTCACGTCCGAGGAGCGGCTCAGGTACGCTCCCACGCCTTCGGCGTCGGGGCCCGTCCCTGCGGACCTTCGCCGGATCAGGCGCGATCTGGGGTCGAAGGCGTCACGGTGGCGGCGCCTGGGGGCGGTGCTGGCCCCGATGTCCGTCCTGCTGCGGGTGCGGGCGGCCGGCGAGGGTGCGCTCGACGTGTTCGACCGGCTGGAGGGGCTGCGGCTCTGGCGGGCGCGGCCCGGCGGAACGCGGACGGCCACCACACCGGAACGCCCCGGCGGCACCGGAGCCGGATCCGGGGCCGGCGACTCCGCGAGGGAGCGGACCCTGACCGGCGCCCGCCGCTGATCCTCGGCGGCCGCCACAGACGACGGCCGGTCGCCGCAGACGACGGCCGGTCGCCGCAGACGACTCGGTGGGCCCGCGAGGCGGGCCCACCGGCGGTGGCTCAGATGGGGATCAGTGCTCGTCGTGGCGGCGGCGCCAGCGCTCTTCCATGCGCTCCATGAAGCTCTGACGCTGGGGGCGGCGGCCGCGGTTGCGGGACGGCGGGGAGTCACCGAACCCGTTCATGCGCTTCCAGCTCGACAGGCCCCACAGACAGGTGGCGAGCATGACCACGAAGCCGGCGGCACCGAGCCAGATCTGGGCCGCGACGACGCCGACCATCAGCAGGACCACGCCGAGTGCGAAGCCTATGGAGGCCTTCACCAGGCGGCGCTTGTAGTGGCTGCGCGGATCGCTGATCCGTACGGTGTTCGCCCACTTCGGGTCCTCGGCATAGAGGGCCTGCTCGATCTGGTCGAGCAAGCGCTGCTCGTGCTCAGACAGCGGCACGGCGCCTCCCAAGGACGGCCCCATTCAGGGGAAGACGGCAACGGACGACACGGGGTGTCCGAACCTCGCGGTCGGTTATCCCCAGAATACGAGGCCTCAGACGTAGGCGAAAGAAAACGTCCAACGCGGTCCAAACCGGAGGTGACGTCATGGACCTATTGGACCAAACGGACGCCGAACAAGCGATGCCGGCTTCACCGCGTCCGGACCGAAACGGCGGGCGGCCCGGTCCATGGCCTGTTCGGCCTCCCGCCAGCCGGTCTCCCGCTCCCCCAGGCCCAGCTGACGCGTCGCCGCGGCGGCCGGAAGCAGGTTCTCCACGCGCACGCCGACCAGCCGCAACCGCACCCGCTCCAGTCCGGCGGCCTCGTAGAGTTCGCATGATGTGTCGAAAATCTCCTTCGCGACGTCGGTCGCCTCGCGCAGCGTACGCGACCGGGTGATGGTCGTGAAGTCGGATCGGCGGAGTTTGACGCTGACCGTGCGGCCGACGTGCCCCCCGGCCCGCAGGCGGGCGGCGACCCGCTCCGACAGCCGCAGCAGCTCACGCCTGATCGTCTCGGGGTCGTCGACGTCGTGCGGGAACGTCTCCTCGTTGCCGATGCTCTTGTCGGGCGCGTGCGGCACCACCCGGCGCTCGTCGCGTCCCCACGCAAGGGCCGCCAGATGCGTGCCGACGGCGCCGAACTCGCGCTGGAGCGTCGCCACCGGCACTTGGGCCAGGTCTCCCACGGTGCGGATGCCGAGCCGCACGAGGGCCTGCTCGGTGCGCTCCCCCACGCCCCACAGGGCGGCGACGGGCAGCGGGTGCAGGAACTCCACGACCCGGTCGGCCGGGACCACGAGCATGCCGTCCGGCTTGCACTGGCGCGAGGCGAGCTTGGCCACGAACTTCGTGCTCGCCACCCCCACCGAGCAGGTGATGCCGTATCGATCGGCGACCTGGGCGCGGATCATCCGGGCGATGGCCGCGGGGCTGCCGAGCCTGCGGCGGGCCCCGCCGACGTCGAGGAACGCCTCGTCGGAGGCGATCGGCTCCACTTCGGGGGTGATCGCCTGGAAGATCTCCATGACGCCGCGGGACACCTCGGCGTACTTGGCGTGGCGGGGCGGGATGACCGTGGCCTGCGGGCAGATGCGCCGGGCCCGGGTCATCGGCATCGCCGAGTGGACCCCGAACCTGCGGGCCTCGTAGGTGGCGCTCAGCACGACCCCCCGCGCGCCGGTGGCGCCGACGATGACCGGGGCGCCCCGCAGCTCCGGGTGGTCGAGCAGCTCGACGCTGGCGTAGAAGGCGTCCATGTCCACGTGCAGGATGGGGCAGCCGCTGTCGTCGACCGGACCGTCCGGCGGTGGCGACGGATCCCGAGGCAGCAGCTGGTTCCGGGACATGAGGTCACCCTACCCGACCACCGTGCTATCCGAACATTGTTTCTACTGGCGGTGAGCGATGACGTGGATCTGGGTGGCGACGTCGCGGAGCACGGGATGGGTCGCCGCCGCCCGCTCCAGCGCGACGAGGCCGTCGGGGTCGCTCTCGGCCAGCATGCCGGGGACGAGGTCGGCGAAGATCCGCACACCGTGCACCTCGCCGACGGTGAACCCCGCGCCGGCCAGCAGCGCGCCCAGCGTCTCACGCGAGAAGCGCCGCGGCGTGGGGTCGCGGTCGCCCCAGCGGCCCGCCGGGTCCGACAGCACCCGGCGCGCCTCGTCGAAGTGGCCGGCCAGCGAGCGGTGGACGGCCGCGGCGACCGAGTTGGCGGCCAGCACGCTCACCACGCCGCCCGGCCGCAGGATGCCGCCGACCGCGCCCAGCGCGCCCGCGGGGTCCTCGACGTACTCCAGCACGCTGTGGCACAGCACCAGGTCGGCGCTGCCGGGCTCCAGCAGGTCGCCGAGGTCGGCGGCGTCGCCCTGCAGGCCCTTCACGCCGACGCCCGTCTCGGCGGCGCGGCGCTCGAGCGCGGCCAGCGAGTCGGGGGTCGGGTCGACCACGGTCACGGCGTGTCCGAGCGTGGCCAGCGGTACGGCGAAGCCGCCCGTGCCGCCGCCGGCGTCCACGATGTCGAGCGTGTCGCGCCCGGTGGCGGCCGTCCGCTCGGCCAGGAGCGCGCGCAGCGCCTCCCAGACGACGGCGCGGCGTGTGGCGTCACGCACTTACGGCCTCCCTGTCGGGTGTGTCGGAGCCGGCGGCCCCTCGGAACCGCCGGGCTGCCGGAGCCGCCGGGCCGAGGGCCGTGGGGTCAGAGCGAAAGCGAGGGCTTGAGCTGCTTGAAGCGGGCCAGCAGTCCGTTGACGAACTGCGGCGACTCGTCGGTCGACAGCTCCGCGGCCAGGTGCACCCACTCGCTGATGACCACGCCCTCCGGAACCTCCTCCGACCACAGCATCTCGTAGGTCCCGCCGCGCAGGACGTTGCGGTCCACGGCCGGCATGCGCTCCAGGGTCCAGCCCTCGGCGTACGTCGAGATCAGCTCGTCGATGCGCTCCAGGTGCCGGACCACGCCCTCGACGAGGAAGGAGGTGTACTCGTTGACCGGCGGGTCCGCCCGCTCCACCCGCTCGGCGAGCACGTCGAGCGGGCTGACCTGCCGGGCCTCGGCCTCGAAGAGGATGTCCAGCGCGCGGCGGCGGGCCTTCCCCCGAGCCGACACGTCAGGCCCGACCGAGGTACTCGCCGGTGCGAGTGTCGACCTTGACCTTCTCGCCGGTGGTGATGAAGAGCGGGACCTTGATCTCGGCTCCGGTCTCCAGGGTGGCGGGCTTGGTGCCGCCGGTGGAGCGGTCGCCCTGCAGGCCCGGGTCGGTGTGCGAGATCGTCAGCTCCACCGCCGCCGGCAGGTCGACGTACAGCGGGTTGCCCTCGTTGAAGGCGACGGTCGCGGTCGTGTTCTCCAGCATGTAGTTGGCGGCGGTGCCCACCACGTCGCGCGGGACGTTGACCATGTCGTAGGTCTCGGTGTCCATGAACACGAAGTCGTCGCCGTCGAGGTAGGAGTACTGCATGTCGCGCTTGTCGACGTTGGCCACGTCGACCTTCACGCCGGCGTTGAAGGTCTTGTCGACGACCTTCCCGGACAGGATGTTCTTGAGCTTGGTGCGGACGAACGCGCCGCCCTTACCCGGCTTGACGTGCTGGAACTCGACAACGGTCCACAGCTCCCCACCGTCGAGCTTGAGCACGAGTCCGTTCTTCAGGTCGTTCGTCGTCGCCACGTAGCGTCTCCCGCGTGCGGCTGCCCTACAGGACGAGCAGCTCCTTGGTCGTCAAAGTGAGAAGCTCCGGCCCGTCACCACGCGTCACAAGCGTGTCCTCGATGCGCACACCGCCCCTGCCCGGGAGATAGACCCCCGGCTCGACGGTGATCGGAACTCGATCCTCTAGTCTACCGGTCCTGCCAGGGCCCAGGAACGGCAGCTCGTGGATCTCCAGTCCGACCCCGTGGCCCAGCCCGTGACCGAATCGCTCGGCGTGACCCGCCTCCGCGATCACGTCGCGCGCCGCGGCGTCCACCTCGTGCGCCGTCGCCCCCGGCCGTACGGCGTGGCGGCCCGCGCGCTGGGCCTGCCGTACGAGGTCGTAGATGTCGCGCTGCCACGCGGCGGGCGGGCCCACCGCGACGGTGCGGGTCATGTCGGCGTGGTAGCCGTCGTAGCGCGCGCCGAAGTCCATGGTCACCAGGTCGCCCCGCTCGACCGGCCGGCCGGAGGGCGAGTGGTGCGGGATCGAGCCGTTGGGTCCGCTCGCCACGATGGAGTCGAAGGCCGGCTTGTCGGCGCCGAGCTCGACCATGGCGGCCTCCAGCCACCGGGCGATCTCCCGCTCGGTGACGCCGGGGGCGATGCGCTCCACGACCATGGAGAAGGCCTCGTCGGTGATCGCGCAGGCGCGGCGCAGTGCGGCGATCTCCCCCTCGTCCTTCACGGCCCTGACGGCCTCCACGAGGCCGCCGACCGGGCTGAGGCCCGCATGCTCGGCCGACAGCCGCTGGAACTGCCCCACCGGCATGTGGTCGGCCTCCACCGCGACCCGCGCCGCGCCCGGCCCCCGCTTGAGCAGTGCTCCCGCGACGTCGCGGTCCTCGATCACCTCGACGCCGGAGCACACCGCCCGGGCCGTCTCCAGGTAGCGCGAGTCGGTGGCGAGGGCGGCCTCGCCCGTCGCGGCGACGAGCACGGCGGCGTTGGAGCTCGTCAGGCCGGTCAGGTAGCGGACGTTGACCGGCCAGGTGACGAGGGCGGCCGCGGCCTCGTGCTCGCGCAGCGCCCCGGCCAGCCGTGCCCGGCGCGCCGCATGGATCGCGGCGGTTCCGGTGGCGGCGGTTCCGGCGGGTGCGGCGTGAGTCCCTTGGGCATCGGTCACGGACGGACTCTACCGCCGCCTCCGCGGGTGCCCTCTCGGGCTCCTCTCCCCCGCCCATCCCGCCGCCCGGCGTCGTCCGGCGGGCGGCGGGGCGCGGGGTCCGGGGATGCGGCGGTCAGGAGGCCAGGTCGCGGATCCTCTCGATGAGCTTGACGCGCTCCTCGTGGGTGCGGGCCATGGGGGCGACGTTGAGCGTGGTCACCCCGGCCTCGCGCAGCGCGGCGAGCCGCTCCCTGATGTGCCCCTCGGGGCCGACCAGGGACATGCGCTCCAGCAGTTCCCTCGGCACGAGCGCCTCGGCCTCCTTCTTCCTGCCCTCCAGGTAGAGGTCCTGGATCTGCTCGGCCTCCTTCTCGTAGCCGTAGCGGCGGGCCAGGTCGTTGTAGAAGTTCCTGCCCTTGGCTCCCATGCCGCCGATGTAGAGGGCGGCCATGGAACGGCCCAGTTCCAGCACGTCGCCGACGTCGTCGCCGATCGCCAGCATGGCCTGGGCGATCACGTCCAGCTCGCCGAGCGCGGGGTCGCGGCGCTCCCGTCCGGCGGCGAGCGACGCGCCCCACACGTCGCCCGCCTTCTCCGGCACGAAGAAGATGGGCTCCCAGCCCTCTGCCAGCTCGGCGGCCAGCTGCACGTTCTTCGGCCCGATGGCCGCGATGACGATCGGGATGCGCTCGCGCACCGGGTGATTGATCAGCTTGAGCGGCTTGCCGAGACCGGTGCCGCCCTCCAGCGGCAGCGTGTAGTGCTTGCCCGCGTACTGCAGCCGCTCGCGCCGCCACACCGTGCGGCAGATCTCGATGACCTCGCGGGTGCGGCCGAGCGGCGCGGTGTACGGCACGCCGTGGAACCCCTCGATGACCTGCGGGCCCGACGTGCCGATGCCGAGCGTGAAGCGCCCGTCGGAGACGTAGTCGAGGCCGGCGGCCGTCATGGCCAGCAGGGCCGGCGTACGGGAGTAGATCGGCAGGATGCCCGAGGCGATCTGCAGCCGCTCGGTCCTCGCCGCGATGTAACCGAGCTGGCTGACGGCGTCGAAGCTGTAGGCCTCGGCCACGAACACGATGTCGAGCCCGGCCTTCTCGTAGTCGGCCAGCTCGGCGACGGTCTCCTTGAAGCCGCCCGAGTAGTTGAGGGCCATCCCGATCCGCATCCGCTTCGTCCTTCCGCGCGTGAACCCGCCAGTAACCGAATGATGTTCCGTACTCGGTCCCAAGGCTAACGAGCCGGGTCGGGCATGACCACCGTCAGGGTCGGCGGCCGACGCCTCCGAGCACCCGGCAGGAAGCCGCCGCGCAGCGGCAGCGCGTCGGGCTCGGCCCGCCACTCGTTCAGCGGGACCGGTCCGGGCTCGACCACGTCGAACCCGTCGAAGAACCCGGCGATCCGCGCGGCCGGCCTGGCCTCGAACGGCGCGTTGGCCCTGCCGTACACGCCGCCCGCCGCCATCGCCTCCGGGACGGAGGTCCGAGCAGGCGTGCGAGATGACGACGTGACTAGCGAGTCGGGGGCCTGCGCCGGCGCGATCTCGTGACGTTGCCCTGCGTCGGGAGTCCCGCACCGAGGTCGAGGAACCGGCGGATGCCGCACTCGGCCGCCAGGTAGCGCACGGCCCGGCCGAGGAACGCGCGGTTCTCCCGCGCCGCGCTCACCAAGGGCGGCGAATCGGGCGGATCACTCCTTGGGGAGTCGCCCCTTGCGGAGCCGGCACAGGTCAGCCGGGGTGTCGACGTCCGCGGGATCGCCCGCGTCGTCGCAGGGCACGGGCGTGACCAGTTCGGGGTGCGCGCGCAGGAAGGGCCGCGCGCCCACGTCGCCCTCGGCGAGCGCGGCCACCTCCGCCAGGTGCTCGCGGGCGATGAGCACCGGGTTGCGCGGCGCCCCGCCGTACGCCGCGACGGCGACACGGGCGCCGGCCTCGAACGCCGCGATCAGCCGGCGCACCGCCTCGGGCCGCACCAGCGGCTGGTCGGCCAGCGCGATCACGACCGCGGGAGCGGCCGGCGGGAGCGCGCGCAGCCCGGCCCGCAGCGACGACCCCATGCCGGCGGTCCAGCCGGGGTTGTGCACGACGACCGCGCCGGCGACCGGCACGTCGGCGGCCCCGAGGACGACCAGCACCGGCCGGCACCCGCCCTCGGCGAGCAGCCGCACCCCGCGGTCGGCCAGCCGCTCCCCTTCGAACTCCACCAGCGCCTTCGGCCCGCCGAACCGGCTGCCGCCTCCGGCGGCCAGCAGCAGCCCGGCGACCGCCGCGCCGCTCACCGCGACTCGCCGTGGATGCGCCCCGAGGTCTCGGTGAGCGGCCTGCCGCTGCCGCCCCAGCGCAGCTGGATCAGCTCGGCCGCGATCGACACGGCCGTCTCCTCCGGCGTGCGCGCCCCGAGGTCGAGCCCGATCGGCGACCGCAGCCGGGCCAGTTCGTCCTCGGTCAGGCCGGCCTCGCGCAGCCGCGCCAGCCGGTCCGCGTGCGTGCGCCGCGACCCCATGGCCCCGACGTACGCCGCGGGGGTGCGCAGGGCCACCTCCAGCAGCGGCACGTCGAACTTCGGATCGTGGGTGAGCACGCAGATCGCGGTGCGCTCGTCCACCTCGGCGGCGGCCAGGTAGTCGTGCGGCCAGGCCACCACGACCTCGTCGGCCTCGGGGAACCGCTTGGCCGTGGCGAAGACCGGCCGCGCGTCGCACACCACCACGTGGTAGCCGAGGAAGCGGCCGATCCGCGCGACGGCCGCGGCGAAGTCGATCGCGCCGAAGACCAGCATGCGCGGCGGCGGCGCGAACGACTGCACGAACACCCGCAGGTCGTCCAGCCGCCGCTCGCCCTCGGGGCCGTAGCGCCGCACGCCGGTCAGGCCCTGCGCGAGCATGCCGCGCACGTCGTCGTCCACCGCGTCGTCGAGCCGGGCCGAGCCGAGCGAGCCCGCCGCCCGGTCCGGCCAGACCACCCGGCGCGCCCCCACCTGCCCGGGGCCCGCGACGATCGTGGCCACGGCGACCGGGCGCCGCGCGGCGACGTCCGCGGCGACCTCCCCCAGCTCCGGATAGTCCTGTTTCGATACCGGCTCGACGAACACGTCGATGATCCCGCCGCAGGTCAGGCCGACCGCGAAGGCGTCGTCGTCGCTCACGCCGTACCGCTGCAGCACCGGCGTCCCGGTGGCGACGACCTGCGCGGCGAGCTCGTAGACCGCTCCCTCGACGCAGCCGCCCGACACGCTGCCGGCCGCCTCGCCGTCGAGGACGGCCATGGCCGCCCCGGGCGGGCGCGGCGCGCTGCGGAAGGTGCCGACAACGGTGGCGAGCCCGAACCGCCGCCCCTGCTCCCACCAGCGCAGCACCTGGTCCAGCACGTCACGCATCGGCCCCTCCCCTCCCCACAGCCCGCACGGGCCGGTCGCCGGCCAGCAGCGCGGCCAGCTCCTCGTACGCGGCCAGGCTGTGCCCGGCGACGAAGTCCGTGACGTACGGCAGCGCCGCGCGGATGCCCGCGGTCAGCGGCCGGTACGCCGGGTCGCCCTTGTGCGGGTTGACCCATACGACGCGGCGGGCGATCCGGGACAGCCGGGCCATCTGCGCGCCCAGCAGGCCGGCCGGGCCCCGCTCCCACCCGTCGGAGGCGATCACGACGATCGCGCCCCGGGGGTCGGGCAGGCGCAGCAGCGCCCGCACCTCCTCCCCCAGCCGCGTGCCGCCGCTCCAGTCCGGGATGGCTCCCGAGCACTCGTCCATGGCGAGGCCGGGGTCGCGGTGGCGCAGCGCGGCGGTGATCCTGGTGAGCCGGGTTCCCACGCTGAACACCTCGGTCGCTCCCGGCTCCGCGCGCACCAGCGCGTGGGCGAAGCGCAGCAGCGTGTCGGCGTAGGGGGCCATCGAGCCGCTGACGTCCACGAGCATGACGACCCGCCGCGGCCGGTCCCTGCGCACGCGGCGGCGCAGCCGGGCCGGTTCCCCGCCGTGCCGCAGGATCTCCCTGACCGTGCGCCGCGCGTCGGTCGCGCCGCCGTGCGGCGACGGGCGGTGGCGCCGCGACCTGCGCGGCTGCCGCGCGCCGCGCAGCAGCGCGAGCAGGCGGTGCACCTCCCGCCGCTCGGCCTCGCTCATCCGCGCCACGTCCCGGTGCCGCAGCACCTCGATCTCGCTCGCCGTGGCCGGTGGCGCACCCGGCTCGCCCGCAGGTTCCGGCTCCCCGCCGCCGTACGGCGCCGCCACCGGGCGGGTCACGGACACGGCCGTCGCGCGCACGCGGCGCGGTGCGGGGAAGGCGGCGGAGAAGTAGGCCGCGAAGCAGCGGTCGTAGCGGGGCAGGTCGTCGGGCCCGGCGCACAGGGTGAGACGGCCCGCCCAGTAGACGTTCCGCCCGTCGGCGGCGTCGAGGTGGCCGAGCGCCGCGAGGAAGCTCTGGGTGCGATGGTGGTCGGCCGCGACGCCCGCCGCCCGGAGCGTCCGGGCGAACCCGGTCAGCACCGCGACCGGTTCCTGGCCGTCACCCGGCGAGGTGAGCACGCCCGGGCGGCGCCCGTCCCCGCCCCGGCCGGTCACGGCGTCGTCAGCCACGGCCGCCGTCCGGCGTGAGCAGTCCCAGGGCCCGGACGGTCTCCTGGTCCTCCCGGTGCTTGAGCACCGCGCCCAGCGTGGCGGCGGCAAGGGCCGGATCGAGCTCCACCGCGCCGAGCGTGAGCAGCGCCTCGGTCCAGTCGAGGGTCTCGGCGATGCCGGGCGGCTTGACCAGGCCGGCCTCGCGCATCCGGCCCGCCGTCCGCGCCACGTCGGCCGCGAGCCGCTCCGCGCATCCGGGCAGGCGCCGCCGCAGGACCGCCACCTCCCGGTCGAACCCCGGGTGCTCCAGCCAGTGGTAGAGGCAGCGCCGTTTGAGCGCGTCGTGCACCTCGCGGGTCCTGTTGGAGGTCAGGACGACGACCGGCGGAACCGCCGCGCTGATCGTCCCGATCTCCGGCACCGAGATCGTGAAGTCGGACAGCACCTCGAGCAGGAACGCCTCGAACTCGTCGTCGGCCCGGTCGATCTCGTCCACCAGCAGCACGCTGGGCTGCGTCTCCAGGGCCCGCAGCAGCGGCCTGGCGATGAGGAACCGCCGGTCGTAGATCTCGCCTTCGAGCGCGGCGACGTCGGCCACGCCGGCCGCCTCGGCCGCCTTCAGGTGCAGGAGCTGGCGCGGGAAGTCCCAGTCGTACATGGCCTGCGCCGCGTCGAGCCCCTCGTGGCACTGCAGCCTGATCAGCGGCGCGTCCAGGATCGCCGCCAGCGTCTTGGCCAGCTCGGTCTTGCCGACGCCCGCCTCGCCTTCCAGGAACAGCGGCCGGCCCATCTTCAGGGCGAGGTAGGCCGCGGTCGTCACGCCCTCGTCGGCCAGGTAGTCGTGGTGGTCGAGCAGCTCCGCCAGCCTCGCAGGCGCGTCGATGTCCGAGATCGTGGTCGTCCGCCGCAGCACACCGACAGGCTACGTGGCGGGCGTTGCGCGAGGCTCTGGCCGAATCCGCCAAAGCCGGGCCTGTCACAGGGTGCCGCGTCGCACGATCACACAGATCCGCCCGGGTCCTCCTCCCCGGTCGTGCCGAGCACGGCGCCCAGCAGGCCGGGGAACCGGTCGTCCAGGTCCTGCCAGCGCAGGCTCACGTACCGCTGCCGGCCCTCCGGGACGTTGCGGACGACGCCGGCCTCGCGGAGGATCTTCAGGTGGTGCGACAGCGTCGACTTCGGCACCTCTCCCCCGGTGGGCTGGCACGCCGCCACCTCAAGCGGGCCCTGCGCGAGACGCCGTACGAGCGCCAGCCGCGAGGGGTCGCTCAGCGCGAACAGCACGTCGGTCAGCACCAGGCTCGCGGCGTCGGGGTGCGGTAGGTCCCGGGCTCCAGGCATGGTTCGATAATAGTTGAACTATCGGCCACTCCGTCGTACGGTGTGACGGTTCGAAAATTTTGGAACCGTAAACGATGGGAGTGCCGAGATGACGAACTCGGGGGGCTGCGCTCCGTCCGCGAAGATCCTGGAGGCCGACCCGGAAGCGCCGGGCCGCGCGTCAGGACCGCGGGACGACGCGACCGGAGGCGCCGGGGAAACCGGCGGAGCCGGGCGGGCCGGCGGAGCGCCGGCGACCGAGACGGGGACGGGGACGGGGACGGCGGCCGGAACGACGGCGGGGACGGCGGCGCGCGGCCGGATCTCCCGCACCGCGGGGTTCTGGCTGCTCGCCGTGACTCTGGTGGCGTTCATGGCCGCCTCGAGCACCCCTTCCCCGCTCTACGTGCTCTACCAGCAGCGCTGGGGATTCTCCGCGGCCACGCTGACCGCCGTGTTCGCGGTCTACGCCCTCGCGCTGCTGATCGCGCTGCTCACCGTCGGCGAGCTGTCCGACCATGTCGGCCGGCGTCCCGTGCTGATCGCGGCCCTGCTGGCCGAGGCGGGCGCCATGGTCGCGTTCCTGACGGCGGACGGCGTCGGGCCGCTGCTACTGGCCAGGGCGGTGCAGGGCCTGGCCACCGGCGCCGCGACGGGCGCGATCGGCGCCGGCCTGGTGGACCTGCAGCCGGGGTCCCGCCGCGTCCGCCAACTGGGCGCAGTGGTGAACACCGCCGCGCCGACCGGAGGCCTGGCCGCGGGCGCGCTCGGCGCCGGCTTGTTCGTGCGCTACACGACGACGCCGACGACGTCGGTGTTCGTCCTGCTCACGGCGGTCTTCACGGTGCTGGCGGCGGCGATGGCGCTGCTGCCCGAGCCGGTCGCGCCCCGTCCCGGCCGGGGAAGGGACGCACTCGTCTCGCTGCGCCCGCGTGCGGCCGTGCCGCGGCACGCCCGCAGCGCGTTCGCGGCGGCCGTTCCCTGCCTGGTCGCCACGTGGGCCATGGGCGGGCTCTACCTGTCGCTCGGCGCCTCGCTGACCGCGGGCGTCCTGCGCGTCCCCGACCGCCTGGTCGGCGGGCTCGTCGTCGCCGCGCTCACCGCCGCGGGCGCCGTGGCGTCGGTGATCGTACGCGACAAGGCCGCGGGGCGGGTCATGGCGGGCGGGTCGCTGATGCTCGCCGTCGGCGCCGGCCTGACCCTGGCGGCGCTCGCCGCCGCCTCCACGCCGCTGTTCTTCGCCGGGACGGCCGTCGCGGGCTGCGGCTTCGGCAGCGCCTTCCTCGGCGCGCTCCGCTCGCTCGCCCTGCTGGCCGGTCCGGCCGAGCGGGCCGCGCTCTTCGCCTCCGTCTACGTCGTCAGCTACCTCGCCTTCAGCGTCCCCGCGCTGGTGGCGGGTCTCGCGGTGTCGTCGTTCGGCCTGCGGGCCACGGCCACCGCGTACGGCTGCGGAGTCCTCGTCCTGGCCCTCCTCGCGGCGGTCCTGGGCCTCGCCCGGGAGCGTGCGGCCCGCGCGGAGATCGCCGACCAGCCTCTCTAAGGTCGGCTTATGACCGACGATCGGAGCCTGCCCCGGCCCGGCTGCCTCACCGGCTCGCCGGCCGGGCGGGCGCTCGCCGCCGAACTGACCGCCCGCTGGGCGCAGCCGCACCGGCGCTACCACACGACCGCCCATCTGCGGGCGGTCCTGACCGCGATCGAGCCGCTCGCCGCCCAGGCGCCGGACGCCGACGCCGTACGCCTGGCCGCATGGTTCCACGACGCCGTCTACGACGGGCGGCCGGGGTGGGACGAGGAGCGCAGCGCCCAGCTCGCCCAGGCCCGGCTGCCCGCCTGCGGCCTGCCCGCGGAGCGGGTGCGCGAGGTGGCCCGGCTCGTGCGGCTCACGGCGGGGCACGCCTACGAGCCCGGCGACATGAACGCGGCCGTCCTGTGCGACGCCGACCTGGCGATCCTCGCGGCGCCGCCCGGCGCGTACGAGGCGTACACGAGGGCCGTACGCGAGGAGTACCGGCACGTGCCGGACGCGGCCTTCAGGGCCGGACGGGCCGGGGTGCTGCGGCGGTTGCTGGGCAAGCCCCGCCTGTTCGGCACTCCCGTGGGCCGGGACCTGTGGGAGCGGCGGGCACGCGAGAACGTCGCCGCCGAGCTGGCCGGTCTCTGAACGACGCGCGCGGCGAGCCGCTACCCGGCATGCGTCCGCGAAGGTTTGGCGCCGACAGCGCGCCTTTACGATGTAGATCAGATGCGGGTCTTCGGCCGGCGCAGGCCCGACTCGCGCAGGCGGCGCACCAGCTCCTGGCTGCCGACGGGCTCGGCCCCGAGGAACACGGCCCGGTCGTAGACCGTCTCCGGCACGTCGTAGTGGTCCCGGTCGAAGGCCCGCTCGGGGACGCCGAGCAGGCGGGCGAAGTCGTGCAGTTCCTCCAGCGAGGAGTCGCTGACCAGATGGGACCACAGCAGGCCCCGCGGCCCCGGCCAGTTCGGCCGGTCGATCAGCACCGCCATGCACCCCTCCCCCGGGCCGGTCAGGTGACCCGCAGCGGAGCGAGGATCACCCGGCCGCCCCTGCGGGGTCCCGGGGGTCGTCCCCCGGGCGCTCCGGGCGAGCATAGCCCGGGGCGCCGGCCGCCACTCCACCGCCGCCCGTCGCCCGGCGATACGGCAGCCGGCGCCGGCACGGCGGTGAGCGGATTTCGAAGCGGATGACAGCCGACCGGAGAATGCGTCAACGGCCCCCGGAGTGCTGCCGCGCCAGAGACTATCCCCTAGCATTTCCCCGGAACTCGCTGGCATTTGGGACAGCATTTGAACTTGCGATGGTTTGTGCATCGATAAGTGCACTTGGGCGGCTTCGGCTTCGCGTACGAATTACCGGGAGCCGCCTGCGTGACGGCCGCGCCGCCAACTCCCGCGGACGCCGACGCCGGAGACGCCGCGGCCGGCCAGAGCGCGATCGTGCCGAGCAGCGCCGAGCCGACGATCATGCTGAATCGCCCACCTCGCATGGCCTTTCTCCCTTGCGATCAAGCCGCGGTGCGGCGGATCGGGCTATTTCTCCCCTATTGTCCGGATCGCTTCCCGGAGGCGTCCACCCCACCGCCCGCCACCCGGGAAGATCCGGGGAAAATCCGATGCGAATCCCGGTCCGGCGATTGGCATGGATCGATGAACGACCGGCCGGGTCGGCCCTGGAATGGTCCTGCCCCTGGTTTCCGCTGGCGCCGGATCTACGTCCATCTGAGGAATCGGACCGCGCCGGGCCGGATTCTCCCGGCGAATTCGCCGCGCCTTCCGCGCTATCGCCATGCCAATCGTGCGGCGGCCCCCAAATGTCCGTCCGGCCACGGCATGGAAAGCGCCCCGACCCGGCAAAAGCCCGCATAGTCGCCATCTGGGCGGCAACCGTCGTCCAGAACGCCCTCACGCCGGAGGTCGGTACGGCCCCGCGTCATCCGCGACCCCGGGAGCGTCGCGGCGAAGGGCGCCGATCACACACCCGCGACGGCCCGGATTCGGGACGCCATACGGTGCGCGGGCCGGTGCGCCGCGGAACCACAGGGTCCACACGATCCACTGGGTCACAGGGGGAAGACGATGGCTGCACGAACTGTTCGATCCCTTACCGCGCTCGCGGCGGCGGCCGTGCTGGCGATGGCATTGCTCGTCGGCTGCGGCGGTCGCACGGCCACCGCCCCGGCGTCCGGGGGCGCCGCCGCGGCCGGCCCGGCGGCGCTCGTCACGCCGACCGCGGCCGAGACCGAGTACAACTCGCCGTGCCCGACCGGCGGCAACGCCAAGAGGTTCGCCAAGACCCGGTTCGCGCTGCACGCGGGTCTCGCGCTGGGCGCCTTCCACCGCTACATCTACAAACCGCTGCGCAGCGGCGGCTTCCGGGCCGGAGCGGAGAAGCGCAAGCGCACGATCGCGAAGGCCGCGATCGCCGGCGCCTTCGCCCTGCACCAGTTGAAGGTCGCCAAGAGCTTCGCCACGGCCAATCCGACCCTGTGCAGGGCCGTCGAGGGCGTCAACTCCCAGTTCGCCGCGCTGACCGACAAGCTGCACCGCGGCACCGCCACGCCGGCCGACATCGACGCCGGCATGAGCTCGATGGAGGGCCTGCAGCGCGACGCCTCGAAGACCGGCTACAAGTTCAAGGAGCAGAACGTCAACATCCCGGGCGCGAGCTGATCTCCGCCGAAGGACGCGGCCGGTCCGCGCCGGTCAGCCCACCTTGGCGAAGAACGCGCGGATGTCGGCGGCGAGATGATCCGGCCGGTCCATCGCGATGAAGTGGTGGCCACCCGGGTTGTCCTCCGGCCAGTGGAGGATGGCGTTGTGCCGTTCGGCCAGCCGGCGGATGCCGGGCGGTCCGCTGTACACGCCGGTCGGGGCGACGGTCTGGCCCTCCGGCCAGCCGAAGCCGGTGCTCTCGTAGTAGGGCCAGGCCGACGTCCCGAACGTCCCGGTGAACCAGTACAGGCTCACGTTGGTCAGGAACAGGTCCCGGTCGATCACCTCCTCGAGAGGCTTGCCCGAGGCGTTGAACTCATGGAACTTCTGGGTCATCCAGGCCAGCGCCGCGAGCGGTGAGTCGTGCCATCCGTACGCGAAGGTCTGCGGCGCCGCACGCAGCAGCGCGTGGTGGTCGACGCCGTTCATCCAGTCCTGCTCCATCAGCCGGGCATAGGCCGCCCGCTCGTCCTCGGTCATCTCCGGCAGATCCTTCTCGGTGGGGAAGCCGAGACCGCTGACGATGTAGACGCCGGCCACGTCGTCCGGCGCCGCCTTGGCCATCTCCGGGGCGACATAGGCCCCGAAGTCCCCGCCCTGCGCGCCGTACCGCTCGTAGCCGAGACGGCGCATCAGCGCGGCCCAGGTCCGCGCCACGCGCGCCGCGGTCCAGCCGGTGCCGCGCGGCGGCGCGGAGAAGCCGAAACCCGGCAGGGAGGGCACGACGACGTGGAACGCCCGGGCGGGGTCGCCGCCGTACGCACGGGGGTCGGCGAGCCGGCCGATGAGCTCGGTGAACTCCAGGAAGGAGTTCGGCCAGCCGTGCGTGAGGACCAGCGGGAGGGCGCCGGGCTCGGCCGAGCGTACGTGCAGAAAGTGGATGTCCTGACCGTCGATCTCGGTCGTGAACTGCGGGAACTCGTTCAGCCGCGCCTCGTGCGCGCGCCAGTCGTACTCGTGACGCCAGTAGCGGGCGAGCTCGCGGAGCAGGGCGGCGGGGACGCCGCGGCTCCATCCGTCGCCGGGCAGCTCGTGGGGCCACCGGGCGCGGTCCAGCCTGTCGTTCAGGTCGGCCAGGTCGGCTGATGCGATCTCGATACGGAATGGGCGGATCTCGGTGCTCATGTCTCTCCTGATACGTCGTGGTGACGGAATCGACGTTAGGAGGCATGTAGGTCATCAACTGTCCTACATGACCGGGCATGCTTGGCCCATGAGTGACATGTCCGCACGGTTGCTCGGTCTGCTGTCGCTGCTGCAGACTCCCCGCGAGTGGCCGGGGAGCGAGCTGGCCGAGCGTCTGGGGGTCAGCCCCCGGACCGTCCGCCGCGACATCGACCGCCTGCGCGAGCTGGGGTATCCGGTCCAGGCGACGATGGGCGCGGTGGGCGGTTACCGGCTCGCCGCGGGTGCGGCCATGCCGCCGCTGCTGCTGGACGACGAGGAGGCGGTGGCCATCGCCGTCGGCCTGCGCACGGCCGCCGCGCATCCGGTGGACGGCATCGACGAGGCGTCCGTGCGCGCCCTGGCCAAGCTGGAGCAGGTGCTGCCCTCCCGGCTGCGGCACCGGGTGGGCGCGCTCGCCGCCGCCACGGTGCCGGTGCTCGCCGGAGCCGAGCCGCCCGTGGATCCGCGGACCCTGGTGGTGCTCGCCGGGGCCGCCGCCAACCGCGAGCGGCTGCGCTTCGCCTACCGGTCGGGCGACGGCGCCGAGACCAGGCGCCTGACCGAGCCCTACCGCCTGGTCGCGGCCGGACGCCGGTGGTATCTGCTGGCATACGACAACGACCGCGACGACTGGCGGATCTTCCGTGCCGACCGGATCGGCGACCCTCACGCGACGGGCGTACGGTTCCCGGCCCGGGTGCCACCGGAGCAGGACCCGGCCGAGTTCGTCGCCGCCAAGCTGTACTCGTCCGCACCCGTCTACGAGGTGGTGGCGACCCTGCGCCTTCCGGCCGGCCAGGCGGCGCAACGGCTCGGCGCCGCCGCGGGGAGCGTCGAACCGATCGACGACCGCAGCTGCCGCCTGCGCGGACCGGCCGACACCCTCGAGTGGCTCGCGTCGCGCCTGCTCATGCTCGGCTGCGAGTTCGAGGTGCACGAGCCCCCGGAGCTGCGGGCGTACCTGCGCGCGCTGGGCGCCCGCGCCACTCGCGCCGGGGCGGAGTAAACCTATTGACTTGGTAGGAAATGTGGGCAACTCTGGTGACGAATCCTCCGTCGTCAACTGCGAGGTGTGTCCATGTCCGTCGTCGAACTCCAGGGCGAGTTAGGGGGCGCGGTCCGGGCGGATCCCCGGCCGCGCCCCCGCTCCGCCACGGCCCGCGGCCCGCGAAGGGGGTGGCACAGATGGATCAGCCCCCTCGTCGTCGTGGTGCTGTGGCAGCTCGCCAGCACGCTCGGGCTGCTGCCCGCCCGGCTGCTCGCCGCCCCGTCGCAGATCGCCGCGACCGCGCTCGACCTGGTGCGCGCGGGGACGCTGCCCACGGCGATCGCGGTGTCCCTCGAACGGGTGCTCCTCGGCTTCGCCGCCGGAGCGGTCGCGGGCGTCGGCCTCGCGCTGGTCGCCGGGCTGAGCCGGGCCGGTGAGAACGCCGTCGACCCGATCATGCAGATGCTCCGCGCACTGCCGTTCTTCGGGCTGATCCCGCTGTTCATCCTCTGGTTCGGGATCGGGGAGACGCCCAAGGTGCTGCTGGTGGCGCTCGCCGTGTCCTTCCCGCTCTACCTCAACACGTTCGCGGGCATCCGGGGCGTGGACGGCAAGCTCGGCGAGGTCGCCCGGACGCTCAGGCTCGGCAGGGCCGCGCTCGTACGGCACATCGTGCTGCCCGGCGCGCTCCCCCAGACGCTCGTCGGGCTGCGGCAGAGCCTCGGGGTGGCCTGGCTGGCGCTGATCGTGGCCGAGCAGGTCAACGCCGACGCCGGCCTCGGCTACATGATCAACGACGCGCGAGAGTTCCTGCGCACCGACGTGATCGTGGTCGGCCTGCTCGTCTACAGCGCGCTCGGCCTGCTCACCGACGCCCTGGTCCGGCTCCTGGAGAGGAGGGCGCTGACATGGCGGCGCGAGTTCCTGTCCCGCTGAACGTCCCGCTGGACGTCCCGCCGAGTGTCCCGCCGAGTGTCGCGTCGAATGTGCCGTCGAATGTGCCGTCGAATGTCACGGTGAGCGCGCAGGCCCCCGACGCCGTACGGCCGGCGGGCGCCGCAGCGGCCACCGTGCGCGGGCTCACCCGGCGCTTCGGCGACCGCACCGTGCTCGACGGCCTCGACCTGACGATCGGGCGCGGCGAGTTCGTCGCGCTCCTCGGCCGCAGCGGCTCGGGAAAGTCGACGCTGCTGCGCGCGCTCGCCGGCCTGGACGAGGAGGTCGAGGGCGGCCTGGAGGTGGACGGCTCGGTGGCCGTGGCCTTCCAGGAACCCCGGCTGGTGCCGTGGAAGCGGGTGCGCGACAACCTCACGCTCGGCCTGACCGCGCCCGACCCGGCCGGCAGGGCGGACGCGGCGCTGGCCGAGGTCGGCCTGGCCGACCGGGCGCGGGCGTGGCCGCTGACGCTGTCCGGCGGCGAGGCGCAGCGGGCGAGCCTGGCCCGCGCGCTCGTCCGCGAGCCGGGGCTGCTGCTGCTCGACGAGCCGTTCAGCGCGCTCGACGCGCTGACCCGGATCACCGTGCACCGCCTGGTGCTCGACCTGTGGGCGGCGCACGGCCCGGCCGTGCTGCTGGTGACCCACGACGTGGACGAGGCGCTGCTGCTGGCCGACCGGATCCTGGTGCTCGACGGCGGGCGCGTCGCGCACGAGTGGACCGTCGCCGCCCCGCGCCCCCGGCACCGTGACCACCCCGACCTGCTCAGCCTGCGTGCGGCCCTGCTGTCCGCGCTGGGCGTCACCCCGGAGGGACCCGCATGACCAGGAGATCGCTCGCCGCGCTGCTGATCGCCTTGGCGACCGCCACGGCCTGCGCCTCGACGGGCCAGGGCGCGTCCGGCGGGAAGGACGGACAGGCCCCGGGCCGCGTCACCCTCCGGGTCGGCGACCAGAAGGCCGGATCGCAGGCCCTGCTCAAGGCCGCCGGGCTGCTCGACGGCACCTCCTACGCGATCACGTGGTCGCAGTTCACGTCGGGTCCGCCGCTGCTGGAGGCGGTCAACGCGGGCGCGGTCGACATCGGCGGCGTCGGCAACACCCCGCCCGTCTTCGCCGCCGCCTCCGGCTCGAAGATCAAGATCGTGGCGGCCTACCGGCAGAGCGCCAAGGGATCGGCGATCCTCGTCCCCGACGGGTCCGCGATCACCTCGCCGGCGCAGCTCAAGGGTAAGAAGGTCGCGGTGGCGAAGGGCAGCTCGGCCCACTACCACCTGCTGGCGGTCCTGAAGAAGGAGGGACTGTCCTTCACGGACATCCAGCCGCAGTATCTCCAGCCCGCCGACGCCCTGGCGGCCTTCTCGTCCGGCACCGTCGACGCCTGGGCCATCTGGGACCCCTTCAGCTCGCAGGCCGAGATCCAGCACAAGGCCCGGCTGCTGGTCGACGGCGCGGGCATCGTCAACGGCCTGGGCTTCCAGGTCGCCGCTCCCGCCGCGCTCGACGACGCGGGCAGACGGGCCGCGATCGGCGACTTCCTCACCCGGCTGGCCAAGGCGCGGATCTGGGCCGCGGCCCACCTGGACGAGTGGGCGAAGGTGTGGGCGCGGGAGACCGGCCTGCCGGTCGAGGTCGCGGACGCGGCCGTGGCCAACGCCGTGGCCACCCCGGTCGTGATCGACGACTCGGTCGTCTCCTCCGAGCAGGAGATCGCCGACGCGTTCTCCGCCGAGGGCCTCGTGCCGGGCACCGTCACGTTCTCCCAGTTCGTCGACGACCGCTTCAACGACGTCGTCAGGAAGGCGCAGCAATGAGATTCCACTGGTTCCTGCCCACCTCGGGCGACGGCAGGGCGATCACCGGCGGCGGGCACGGCCTGGCGCGCCGGCACGGGCAGGCGAGGGCCGCCGTGTCCCGGCCGCCGACGATCGACTACCTCGCCCAGGTCGCCCGGGCGGCCGAACAGGCCGGCTTCGAGGCCGTGCTCACCCCCACCGGCACCTACTGCGAGGACGCGTGGCTGGTGACGGCCGCGCTGACCCAGGTGACGACCCGGCTGAAGTTCCTGGTCGCGTTCCGGCCGGGGGCGCTGTCCCCCACGCTCGCGGCGCAGATGGCCGCCACCTACCAGCGCCTGTCCGGCGGGCGGCTGCTGCTGAACGTGGTGACCGGCGGCGAAGCGGCCGAGCAGCGGCGGTTCGGCGACCACCTCGCCAAGGACGAGCGGTACGCCCGGACCGCCGAGTTCCTGTCGATCGTGCGCGGCGCGTGGGACGGCCCGTTCGACTTCACCGGCGACTACTACGACGTCGAGGGGGCGACGGTCGCCGAGCGGCCCGATCCCGTGCCCGAGCTGTACTTCGGCGGCTCCTCGGCCGCCGCGGGCCCGGTCGCGGCCCGGCATGTGGACGTCTACCTCACCTGGGGCGAGCCGCCGTCCCAGGTCGCGGCCAAGCTCGACTGGATACGCGAACTGGCCGCCGCCGAGGGCCGCACGCTGCGCTTCGGCATCCGCCTGCACGTGATCACGAGGGACACCTCCAAGGAGGCGTGGGCGGAGGCCGGGCGGCTGCTCGACCAGATCTCCCCCGAGGACATCGCGTCGGCACGTGCCGTCCTGTCCCGCAGCGAGTCGGTCGGGCAGCAGCGGATGCTCGCGCTCCACGAGGGCTTCCGCGGCGGCAGGGTCAGGGACCTGGAGATCCACCCCGGGCTGTGGGCGGGGGTCGGCCTGGTGCGGGGCGGCGCGGGCACCGCGCTCGTCGGCAGCCACGCGGAGGTCGCCGACCTCGTGGAGGAGTACGCCTCACTCGGCGTGGAGGAGTTCGTGCTGTCGGGCTACCCGCACCTGGAGGAGGCCTTCTGGTTCGGCGAGGGCGTGCTGCCCGAACTGCGCCGGCGCGGCCTGCTCGGCGCCGGCGCGCCCGTACGGCTGAGCGCCTGACGACCCGCCGGGGCCCCCACCGCCGTCACGGGCGGTCGGGGGCCTCGCCGCGTTCGCGGTCGATCGGGGGCCTCGCCGCCGTTATAGGCGGTCGGGGGCCTCGCCGCGTTCGCGGATGAGGGCGGTGAGCTGGGCCACCGCCCGCCGCGATCGTTCCCGCTCGGTGCTCTGGATGCCCATCGCGCCCAGGCTGACCCCGTCGGCGAGATCCAGCTTGGGCCAGGGGTCGCCCTCCACCATGGTGACGTCCAGCACCTCGGCCCACTCGAAGCGGTGGACCCGCAGCGGGTTCACCACCGTGATCCCCTTCTCGTCCGCCCGCACCCGCAGGCGGCCGAGCAGGTGCAGCACGCACGCCACCACCACGCCGAAGGCGACCATGCCCAGCCGGTCGGGCAGCTTGAACTGCTCCGGCAGGCCGACGGCCAGCAGGATCGAACCGATCACCATCACCGCCGCCATGCCGTACGCGATGATCGTCGTGACGCGGGGACGCCAGGTGACGGGCAGCGGCGGCGCGCTCTCAGGCATGGCGCCCCCCGCCGGTGGGCACGGCGCGGCGGCGTACGGCGTGGCCGGCCTGCGGGGCCGCGGGCGGATGCTGCGTGATCACCAATCAAGTCTTCCCGGCTCGGCGCTGCGGATGCGAGGGCTGCGGCTTCGAGGATCGGGCGAGTCAGCCGGCGAGGCCGCGAAGGAGGAGCGCGGTCTCCAGGGCGGCGACCGTCGCCTCGTAGCCCTTGTCCTCCTTGCTGCCCGGCACGCCGGACCGCTCGACCGCTTGATCAAGGGTGTCACAGGTCAGCACCCCGTTGCCCACCGGGGTCGACTCGTCGAGCGAGACCCTGGTCAGGCCCGCGGTCACCGAGTCGCAGACATAGTCGAAGTGGGCCGTCTCCCCCCGGACCACCACGCCGAGCGCCACGACGGCGTCGCAGCGCCGGGCCAGGGCCTGCGCGACCACCGGAATCTCCAGCGACCCGGCCACGCGGGCCGTGACCACGGCCGCGCCGCTGTCGCGCGCCGCCCGCTCGGCCCGCGCGAGCAACTGGTCGGTGATCTTCTCGTGCCACCGGGCGGCCACGATGCCGACGGTCAGCCCGCCCGCGTCCACCGCCGCCGCCTCCGGCCGTCCCTGACCGCTCATACGCCCTCCTCGCCTGACGGCTCGGAGCCGCATGAGCGGACCCCGCTGTGCCTATTGACTCGCTCGCTTCGCTCGCTCATGGCGCCTCCTTGCCGAAGTGTTCACCGTGGATGTCGCGGGGGACGTCGCCCGAGATCTCGTGGCCGAGCCGGTCGCGCTTGGCGGTCAGATACCTCTCGTTGTACGGGTTCATCGCCACCGGCATGGCCTCGCGGCCCAGGACCTTGATGCCGTACCCGTCCATCCCCCGCACCTTGGCCGGGTTGTTGGTCAGCAGCCGCACCGACTTGACGCCGAGGTCGGCGAGCATCTGCCCGGCGTTGGAGAACTCCCTGGCGTCCACCGGCAGCCCCAGCTCCAGGTTGGCGTCGACGGTGTCGCTGCCGTTGTCCTGCAGGCTGTAGGCCCGCAGCTTGGCCAGCAGGCCGATCCCCCGCCCCTCGTGGCCGCGCAGGTAGACGATCACGCCGCGCCCGTTCTCGGCGATCATGCGCATGGCGGTGTCGAGCTGCACGCCGCAGTCGCAGCGCAGCGAGCCCAGCACGTCGCCGGTGAGGCATTCCGAGTGCGCCCGGACGAGGACGTTCTCGCCGTCCTCGATGTCGCCGTACACGAGCGCGAGATGCTCGCCGCCGTCGAGCGCGCTGGCGTAGCCGTACGCCCGCCAGACGCCGTACCGGTTGGGGATGCGCGTCTCGGCGACCCGGGTGACCATCCGCTCGGACCTGCGGCGGTACTCGATGAGCTGCTCGATCGACACCAGCGCGAGGTCGTGCTCGTCGGCGAACTCGCGCAGGCGGGGCAGGCGCGCCATCGTGCCGTCGTCGTTGACGATCTCGGCGAGCGCGCCGGCCGGGGTGAGCCCGGCGAGCCTGGCGAGGTCCACCGACGCCTCGGTGTGCCCGGGCCGCACCAGCACACCGCCCTCCCGATAGCGCAGCGGGAAGATGTGCCCCGGCCGGACCAGCTCGTACGGCTCGGTGGCCGAGTCGCACAGCGTCCTGATCGTCTTGGCCCGGTCGGCGGCTGAGATGCCCGTCGTCACCCCGTCCCTGGCGTCCACGCTGATCGTGTACGCGGTGCGCAGGCGCTCGCGGTTGTCCTGCACCATCAGCGGCAGGCCGAGCCGGTCGAGCGTGGCGCCCTCCATGCCGACGCAGATGACGCCGCTCGTGTGACGGATCATGAAGGCGACCAGCTCGGGCGTGGCCTTCGACGCCGCGAAGATGAGGTCGCCCTCGTTCTCGCGGTTCTCGTTGTCCACCACCACGACGGGCCTGCCGTCCCTGATGTCGTTGACGGCCCGCTCGATCGGGTCCAGCCTGATCTCGCTCATGCGCCCTCCTCGCCTGACGGCTCGGAGCCGCATGAGCGGATCGCACTGTGCTCGTCGATTCGCTCGCTCATGGGGTCACCGCCCGCAACTCGCGCGACTGGCGCAGCCAGTCCCGGAACCCGATCATCACCATCACGAAGAACAACCCGTACACGAGGCCGGAGACCACCAGCCCGGAGCTGAACGCCAGCGGCACCCCCACGAGGTCCACGGCGACCCAGATGATCCAGAAGTCGACCAGCGCCTTGCCCTGCGCCCAGGTCGCCACCGCGCTGCCGACGAAGATGTAAGCGTCCGGCCACGGCGCCCAGGAGATGTTCCAGCCGCGGGAGTTGAGGAAGGTGAACAGCAGCGCCACCGCGACCGTCCCGGCGATCATGACGCCCACGAGCGCCACGCGCTCCCGGACGCGCGCCGAGCGGATCGGCAGCTCCGCGCCGCCGCGCGTGCCGCGCGACCACTTCACCCAGCCGTAGACCGCCAGGATGCCGAACAGCGCCTGCTTGAGCGCGTTGCCGGTGATGTGCGCGCTGACCGACGCCACGAACAGCAGCACCGACCCGAGCAGCTGCACCGGCCAGGTCCAGATCGTCTTCCTGATCGCGAGCCACACCGTGCCCAGCGCGCACACGTTGCCCACCAGGTCGGTCCACAGGACGTGCTGCCCGAAGACGTCGAACCCTGCCTCCGTCCAGCTCATGCCGCCTCCTCGCCTTCGGCTCGGAGTGGCATGCGCCGGACACCGTGCCTATCGGTTCGCTCGCCGCGCTCGCTCATGCCACGACCCCCTTGGCGGTCGCCGCGGTGAGCTTCTCGACGTACTTGGCGATCACGTCGACCTCGAGGTTGACCGGCTCGCCCGGCTGCTTGCGGCCGAGCGTGGTGAGTTCGAGGGTGGTGGGGATCAGGCTGACGGCGAAGGAGTCGTCCGTCACATCGGCCACGGTGAGGCTGATTCCGTCCACCGCGATGGAGCCCTTCTCGACGACGTAGCGGGCGAGGTTCGCGGGCAGCGAGAGCCGCACGACCTCCCAGTGCTCCCCGGGCTCGCGCGACAGCACCTCCCCGGTCCCGTCGACGTGGCCCTGCACGATGTGCCCGCCGAGCCGCTGGTCGGCCCGTACGGCGCGCTCCAGGTTGACCCGTGAGCCGGGGCGCAGGGCCCCGAGCGAGGACCGGTCGAGGGTCTCCTTCATCACGTCGGCGGTGAAGGAGTCCCCTTCGGCGTCGGCCACCGTGAGGCAGACGCCGTTGACGGCGATCGAGTCGCCGTGTCCGGCGTCGGCGGTGACGATCGCTCCGCGCACCGTGAGGCGCGCGGAGTCGCCTTGCGGCTCGAGTGCCACGACCTCGCCGAGCTCCTCGACGATTCCGGTGAACATTCAGCTCTCCTTAGGGGACTGCGGGCCAGGGAAGTTCGCACGCACTGGGGACTTCGCAGACTCGGGGGACTCCGCAGACTCGGGGGACTCCGCGGACGCGGGGGACTTCGGGCGCAGGACCAGCCTGAGGTCGGGTCCGACGGGGGTGACACCGGCGAACTCCAGCCGGTGGATCTCGGTGATCGTCGAGACGCCCGCGGGGCCGAGCGCGGCGGCCCCCGCCCCGAGCAGCGCCGGGGCGAGGTAGCCGACGACCCGGTCGACCAGGCCCTCCCGGAGGAAGGCGCCGGCGAGGGTGGGCCCGCCTTCGATCAGCACGCTCACGACCTGCCTGGCGTGCAGCTCGGCCAGGAGGGCGTGCAGGTCGATCCCACCGGGGCCGCGCGGGAGCCGTACGGCCTGGTGGGACAGGTGGGCGGGGACGGCCGCGTCCTCGGCCACGGCGACCAGCGTCGGGGCCTCGCCGTCGAGCACACGGGCGGCGGCCGGGGTGCGTGCGTCCGAGTCCACGACCACGCGCAGCACGGGCGCCGCGCGCAGGGGGGCGGGGACGCGCGCGGTCAGCCGGGGGTCGTCGGCGAGCACGGTGCCGATGCCGGCGACGACGGCGTCGCTCTCGGCCCGCAGGCGGTGCACGTCGGCCCTGGCCTCGGGCGAGGTGATCCACTGGCTGGTGCCGTCCTCTGCCGCAGAGCGGCCGTCCACGGTGGCGGCGAACTTCCAGGTCACGTACGGCCTGCCGGCCCGCACGGAGGTCAGCCAGGCGGCGTTGACCTCCTCGGCCTCGGCCGTCAGCACGCCCTCGTCCACCACGACGCCGTGCCGGCGCAGGACGGCGGCGCCGCCCGCGGCCTTCGGGTTGGGGTCGGAGACGGCGACGACGACCCGGGTCACGCCCGCCTCCAGGAGGGCGGCGGAGCAGGGGCCGGTCCTGCCGGTGTGGTTGCAGGGCTCGAGCGTCACGTAGGCCGTGCCGCCCCTGGCCCTTTCGCCGGCCTCGCGCAGCGCCACGACCTCGGCGTGCGGGCCGCCGGCGTAGGCGTGGAAGCCCTCTCCCGCGACCTCGCCCGACGGGTCGAGGATCACACAGCCGACGACGGGATTGGGGCTGGTGCCGCCCAGGCCCCGGGCCGCGAGCGCGATCGCGCGCCGCATGTGAAGGATGTCCCCTGAGGTCACCCCGGTCTTCCTCTCGCCGTTGTCTACGGCGGGCCCCGGGGATCGTTCGGGATGCGGCCTCGCATCACCTGCACGGGCAGCCTCGCTGCCGGCGCGGCCACACGGCCGTCCGGCGGCACGACGGCCGCCCGTTCGCGCGCTTCCTCCCATCCGGACTTTCACCGTCGGTCCTGGAATCTCACCAGGTCCACCGGCCGATGGCTTCGGCCGGGTCGCGGACTGTCACCCCTGGGGACAGGGGTGTCACCGCCGGTTCGGAATTACACCGACCCCGGAGCACGCTGCTCTGCTACCCGTCAGTGTAGCCGTGCCCGGCTCGTTGCCGTAGGGCGGGATTACGGTGATCTGCGGCACACGCTTACCAGAAGTGGTTGGTCTCAGCTATGTGCGGTTTGTGTCACAAAGTTGTGACACAAAAGCATTTGTGTAATAAGTAGTGTTCCGCGTCACGTATACCGAGGTCAATGCGGTCGCAGGACACAAGGTGATTTACTTTGCACAACGAAGCAAGCAAGTGGCGAACTGTCCGCCTCAAGTGATTGACCCCCGCAAAATTAGTTGCCAGGGTTCCCTATAGTCGGATCTCTTCCGATCGTTAATGGTCCATCCGGGAGCACCGCACCATGACGTTCCCCTCCTCGACCGCGACCGACGCCGCCGCGGAGTCCGCGGACACCGCGGCCACGGCCGGTTCCGGTTCCGCCGTCGTCGGCCGCTCGCCCGGCCAGCTCATGTGGCGCCGTTTCCGGCGTGACAGGACGGGCGTGATCTCGGCGATCATCGTGCTCGCGTTCTTCCTGATCGCGCTTCTGGCTCCCGTGATCGCCGCGTTGTACGGCAAGGATCCGTACACGACGTACGGCCAGAACCAGCCCGGCCTGCTCAACGAGTTCGGCTACCCGATCGCGCCCAACGGCGGCATGAGCGGCGACTTCTGGTTCGGCCTGGAGCCGGGCCTGGGCCGCGACGTGTTCACGCAGCTCGTGTACGGCATCCGCACCTCGCTGAGCATCGCGGTCGTCGTGACCGTGATCACCACCATCATCGGCGTCGCGATGGGCATCACCTCCGGCTATCTCGGCGGCAAGACGGACTACGTGATCGGGCGGGTCATCGACACGCTGCTCGCCTTCCCCTCGCAGCTCTTCCTGATCGTCTTCCTGCCGGTGGTCGAGGCCGCGATCGTGCTGCCCGAGGAGGAGACGCCCGTCTGGCTGCGGTACGTGTCCATCTGCGTCGTCCTCACCGTCCTCGGCTGGGCCACGATCGCCCGGCTGCTGCGCGCGCAGGTGCTGTCGCTGCGGGCGCGCGAGTTCGTGGAGGCCGCCCGCGTCACCGGCGCGTCGCCGGGCAGAGTGATCTTCAAGGAGCTGCTGCCCAACCTCTGGACCCCGATCATCATCCAGTCCACGCTCGCGCTCCCGCTGTACGTGGGCGCCGAGGCCGGTCTCGGCTTCCTCGGCGTCGGCATGACCGAGCCCACCCCCGACTGGGGCCGGATGTTCCAGGTGGGTGTGAACGTCTACCACTCCGACGTGACCTACCTCCTGTTCCCCGGGGTGTCCATGCTGATCTTCGTCGTCGCCTTCAACCTGCTCGGGGACTCCATCCGCGACGCCTTCGACCCCAAGACAAAGCGCTGACCACGCGCGCTCTCCCCCATAGGAAGGACCACATGAGATCGCATAGCAGGCGGATCGCCTCGATGACGGCCGTGCTCGCGGCGGGCGCGCTCGCCCTCGCCGGCTGCGCCAAGGGCGGGGGCGGCGGGGCGCCCCAGGGCGCGTCGGGCACCTCGCAGAAGCCGCTGGAGAACAAGGCCGTCAGCGCCATCTCGGTCGGCACCGCGGCCGACTCCACCGGCCCCGCCCCCGAGGTGCCGGGCGCCAAGTCCGGCGGCACGGTCTACATGATCGACCGGGACGACTTCAGCCACCTGGACCCGGGCCGCGTCTACGTGAACTACAACTCCTCGGTGTCCCACCTGTTCACCCGCCAGCTCACGGCGTACAAGCACGACGACTCCGGCAACATCAAGCTCGTCGGCGACCTGGCCACCGACACCGGCACCACCACCGACAACGGCAAGACGTGGAAGTTCACGCTCAAGGACGGCCTGAAGTGGCAGGACGGCTCGCCGATCACCTCCGCTGACATCAAGTACAGCTTCGAGCGCCTGTTCGCCGACTTCATCACCGAGGGCCCGGACTACGCCGAGACCTGGCTGGTCCCGGACCCGAAGAAGCCGTTCCGCGACCAGTACAAGGGCCCGTACGACGGCAAGGAGCTCGACACCATCGAGACTCCGGACGACAAGACGGTGGTCTTCCACCTCAACGGGCCGCACCCCGACTTCAACTTCACCGTGGCCATGACCGGCTACGGCGCCGTGCCCAAGGCCCACGACACGAAGCAGAAGTACGACAAGCAGCCGTTCTCCTCGGGTCCGTACAAGATCGTGAGCCACATCACGGACAAGTCGATGGACCTGGAGCGCAACGAGAACTGGGACCCGAAGACCGACCCGATCCGGCACGCGTACCCGGACAAGTTCCACATGGAGTTCGGCCTTCAGTCGCAGCAGACCACCGAGCGCTTCATGGCCGACACGGGCAACGACAAGCAGGCGTTCACCTTCCACAACCCGGTCGCGCCCGAGCGCACCCAGGAGGTGCTGAACGACCCCGAGCTGATGAAGCGGTCGCTGCAGGGCCTGACGCCGTTCACGACCTTCTACAACATCAACACCAAGCGGATCACCGACGTCAACGTCCGCAAGGCCATCATCACGGCCTGGCCGTCCAAGCAGATCCAGCAGCTCCAGGGCGGTGAGATCTCGGCCGGCAAGATCGCCACGACGGTCATGAGCCCGACGGTGCTCGGCTACGAGGCGTTCGACCTGTACAACAAGCTCCAGAAGCCCGAGGGCGACCCCGAGGCGGCCAAGGCGCTGCTCGCCAAGGCGGGCAACCCGAACCCGACCGTCGTCTACGCCTACAACCAGACGCCGACCCAGGAGAAGATCACCGTCGCCATCAAGGAGGCGCTGACCAAGGCCGGCTTCAAGGTGGTGGCCAAGCCCCTGAACCCGACGACGTACTACGACGCCATCGGCCCGGTGGACAACAAGTACGACATCTACTGGGGCGGCTGGGCGGCCGACTGGCCGACCGGCTCGACCGCGATCCAGCCGCAGTACGACGGCCGCCTGATCTCCGACAACCAGCCGAACTACACGCACCTCAACGTGCCGGAGATCAACGACGCCATCGACAAGGCCAACGCGATCACCGACGCCGCCGAGGCGGGTAAGGCGTGGGCCGCGATCGACCGGCAGATCATGGACCAGGCCGCGATCGTCCCCGAGTTCTACCAGACCTACTTCGGTCTGTACGGCTCGGGCCTCGGCGGGGTGAAGTTCGACCCGGTCGAGGGCGAGCAGTCCGCGCTCGACATCTACGTGAAGTAGCACACCCCCGGGTCCGCCGCCCCTTCGCGGGGGCGGCGGACCCCCGGCCCGTCCCGCCCGCAGGAGCAAGTGCGAGACCATGACCAGCTATCTGGTACGCCGCGTCGCCGGCGCCCTCGTGATCCTGATCATCATCAGCGCGATCACGTTCTACCTCTTCTACGCCGTCCCGCGTGACCCCGCCCGGGCGTTCTGCGGCAAGATCTGCCAGCCCGAGACGCTGGCGCTGATCCGGCACAACCTGGGCATGGACGAGCCGCTCTTCGTGCAGTACTGGCACTGGCTGGCGGGCATCTTCGCGGGCCGGGAGTTCGTCCAGTTCGGCGAGTGCCCGGCGCCCTGCCTCGGCTACTCCTTCGCCACCCAGGAGCCCGTCTTCGGCGCCATCGTCGACCGCTTCCCTGTGACGCTGTCGCTCACCCTGGGCGCGTCGGTGGTCATCTTGGCGTTCGGCATCCTCACCGGCATGATCGCGGCCTGGAAGGTCGGGCAGCCGCTCGACAAGATCGCCAGCGCGTCGTCGGTCGTCGGGGCCTCGCTCCAGATCTACTTCGTCGGGCCGCTGCTGGCGTTCTACCTCGTGGACACCATGCACCTGATCCCGCGCCCGTCCTACGTGCCGATCACCGAGAACCCGCTGGACTGGTTCACCCACCTGATGCTGCCCTGGGTGGTGCTGTCGATCATCTTCACCGCCAACTACACGCGCATGACCCGCTCCCAGATGGTCGAGCAGCTCGCCGAGGACTACGTCCGCACGGCGCGCGCCAAGGGCATGTCGAGCCGGGCGGTGTTCTTCCGCTTCGCCTGGCGCGGCGCGGTGATCCCCATCATCACGATCTTCGGTGTCGACCTCGCCACGCTCCTGGGCGGCGCGATCATCACCGAGCAGACGTTCAGCCTGCACGGCATCGGCGAGCTTGCCGTACGCGCCGTGCAGAACACCGACCTGCCGATGCTGCTCGGCGTGACCATCGTGGGCGCGGCGGCGATCGTCCTGCTGAACATCGTCGTGGACGTGCTCTACGCGTTCATCGACCCGCGGGTCCGCCTGAGCTGAGCCCCGCCCTACCAAGCCGAACGCCAACCAAGTCCAACCCGGAACTGGAGCAGCAAGTGACCACCGTGTCGTGGAGCAGCGAGCCGGGGACCTCGCGCGGCCCCGGGCCGTTCCTGTCCGTCCGCGACCTGAGCGTCGAGTTCAGCACCGAGGACGGCATCGTGCACGCCGTCGACGGCCTGTCCTTCGATCTGGAGAAGGGCACCACGCTCGGCATCGTCGGCGAGTCCGGATCGGGCAAGTCGGTGACCAACCTCGCCATCCTCGGCCTGCACGACCCCGCCCACACGAAGATCGGCGGGGAGATCTGGCTGGAGGACCAGGAGCTGATCTCGGCGGACCGCGGCACGATGGAGAGACTCCGCGGCAACCGCGTCGCCATGATCTTCCAGGACCCGCTGACCGCGCTGTCGCCGTTCCACACGATCGGCCGGCAGATCGGCGAGGTCTACCGCAAGCACAAGGGCGCGAGCAAGAAGGAGGCCCGCGACCGGGCCATTGAGATGCTCCGGCGCGTGGGCATCCCCCAGCCGGAGACGCGGGTGGACCACTACCCGCACGAGTTCTCCGGCGGCATGCGGCAGCGCGCGATGATCGCGATGGCGCTGGTGTGCGACCCCGACCTCCTCATCGCCGACGAGCCGACGACCGCGCTCGACGTGACCGTGCAGGCGCAGATCCTCGACCTGCTCAAGGAACTCCAGCAGCAGTTCGGCACCGCGATCATCCTGATCACCCACGACCTCGGCGTCGTGGCCGGCACCGCCGACAACGTCATGGTCATGTACGCCGGGCGGGCCGCCGAGCGCGGCACCGTCCGCGAGGTGCTGCGCGAGCCGCGCCACCCCTACACCTGGGGCCTGCTGTCGTCGATGCCGCGCCTGAACTCGTCCGTGGACGTCCCGCTGAGGCCGGTGCGCGGCACTCCCCCGAGCCTGCTGAACCCGCCGTCCGGCTGCCCGTTCCACCCGCGCTGCGACTACCCGGAGCTCGCCGGGCCGGAGCTGTGTTTCAAACAGCGGCCGTCGATCTCCCCGGAGACCGGGCACGGCGACGCCTGCTACCTCACCCTCGAGCAGAAGAGGGAACTCCGCACCGCGAAGACCGAGGACCGCGCATGAACGAGACGCTGCTGGAGCTCAAGGAGCTGGTCAAGCACTTCCCCGTGCGGGGCGGCGCGCTGATCAAGCGTCAGGTCGGGGCCGTCCACGCGGTGGACGGCATCGACTTCACGGTCGGCGCGGGCGAGACCGTCGGCCTGGTGGGCGAGTCGGGCTGCGGCAAGTCCACCACCGGCCGCCTCGCGGCCCGCCTGCTCGAACCCACCTCGGGCAAGATCCTCTACCGGGGGCAGGACATCAGCCACAGCTCGCGCAGGCGGCTCAAGCCGATCCGGCCCGAGATTCAGATGATCTTCCAGGACCCCTACAGCTCGCTCAACCCGCGCCAGACCGTGGGCACGATCATCCGCGGGCCGATGGAGGTCAACGACATCAACCCGCCCGGCGGGCGCAAGAAGCGGGTCCAGGAGCTGCTGGAGATCGTCGGCCTCAACCCCGAGCACTACAACCGCTTCCCGCACGAGTTCTCCGGCGGCCAGCGGCAGCGCATCGGGATCGCCCGGGCCCTGGCGCTGGACCCCAAGCTCATCATCGCCGACGAGCCGGTGTCGGCGCTGGACGTCTCCATCCAGGCCCAGGTGGTCAACCTGCTGCAGGAACTGCAGCGCGACCTCGGCATCGCGTTCCTGTTCATCGCGCACGACCTCGCCGTCGTACGGCACTTCTCCCAGCGCGTCGCCGTCATGTACCTCGGCAAGATCGTCGAGGTCGGCGACCGTCAGTCGATCTACGAGCGGCCCCGGCATCCGTACACACACGCCCTGCTGTCGGCCGTGCCCGAGCCGGACGTGTCGAGCGAGCCGCGCGAGCGCATCCGCCTGGCCGGCGACGTGCCCTCGCCGATCAACCCGCCGTCCGGCTGCCGGTTCCGCACGCGCTGCTGGAAGGCCCAGGACAAGTGCGCCACGGAGGTGCCGCCCCTGGTCAGGCTCAGCGGCAACCGCGAGGGCCACCTGACCGCCTGCCACTTCCCCGAGGCGCCCACCACGCAGGGCGAGGACGTGGTCCTCGACCCCGCCCTCGCCTGACGCGCGCTCAGGCGGGCGGGGTGGCCCGCTCGGCGAGGCTCCTGAGCTCCGCGACGGCGCGGGCGGGGTCGTCGGCGCCGTAGACGGCGTTGCCCGCGACGAAGACGTCGGCCCCGGCCTCGGCGCAGCGCTCGATCGTCTCCGCGGAGACGCCGCCGTCGACCTGGAGCCACACCTCGCCGCCGTGCTTGTCGATCAGCGCCCGGGCCCGCGCCAGCTTCGGCAGCACGATGTCGAGGAAGCGCTGCCCGCCGAAACCGGGCTCGACGGTCATGACGAGCATCATGTCGATCTCGGGCAGCAGGTCCTCGTACCCCTCGACGGCGGTCGCCGGGTTCAGCGCCAGGCCGGCCCGCGCCCCGGCGGCGCGGATCGCCCGCAGCGTACGCACGGCGGCCTTGGCCGCCTCGGCGTGGATCGTGACGCTGGCCGCTCCCGCCTCCGCGTAGTCCGGCGCCCACCGGTCCGGGTCCTGGATCATGAGGTGGCAGTCGACCGGCGTCGAGGTGGTCTTCAGCAGCGACTCGACGACCGGCAGGCCGAGCGTCAGGTTCGGCACGAAGTGGTAGTCCATCACGTCGACGTGGAGCCAGTCGGCGACGTTCTCCACCCGTGCGGCCTCGTCGGCGAGGCGGGCGAAGTCTGCGGAAAGGATGCTGGGCGAGATCTGAACGGCCATAGTGCCTGCAGTCTATTTCGCCCGGGCGTCCGTCCCACCCCTCCCCGGCGGCCCGGACGTTCGCGGACGCGGGCTTCACAGGCTGGACGTGTCCGCCTGTGCTTCGGGGGCGAGCCGCCGGTGACGCGGTGACGAGCCGGTGGATTCGCCGCTCTGCCGATGGTCGGTGAGCTCGCGCAGGTGCCGGATCGGTGAGGCCAGCAGGACCAGCGGTATGCAGACGGCCGCGACGACGAAGATCATTAGGGTGACCCGGCCGCCGAGCATCCCGGCGACCACACCGGCGACCAACCCGCCGATCGGGATCGCGCCCCAGGAGACGAAGCGGACCGTGGCCATCACCCGAGGCAGCAGGTCGGGCGGGCTGGCGATCTGCCGGTACGTGCGGGTCACCACGCTGAGCATCACGACGCCGGCGGCGAACACCACGTTGCCCGCGGCGAAGGCGGCGAAGCCCCGCCAACCGGTGCCGAGGGGAACGACGAGCGCCCCGGCGACCGCGACGACGCCGGCGACGATCAGGGTGCGGGCGGTGCCGAGCCTGGCCGTGACCCGGTTCGTCGAAGCCGCGCCGATCAGCGTGCCGACGCCGTCCGCCGCCAGCAGCAGGCCGACGAGGCCGGGCCCGGCGTGCAGCTCGCGTACGAGGTACAGCGCGTAGAGCGCGTGCTGCGCCCCGCAGACCGTGTTGGCCGCGGTGGCGGCCCACATGCACGGACCCATGACCGGGTGGTGCACGACGAAACGCCAGCCTTCGCCGATCATCGCGCGCACCGGCGGCCAGCGGTCGGGGGCCTGTGCGCGGCGTTCGGGCAGGGTCCGCAGCAGCAGGGCCGAGACAAGGTAGCCGGCCGCGTCGACGAGAAGGGTGGGCACCGCCCCGAGCACCTGGACGACGAGGCCGCCGACCGACGGCCCACCGAGCTGAGTGGTGGCGTGGGTGCCGGACGTCAGGCTGTTGCGGGACTGCAACTGCTCCTTGCTCACGATCGACGGCAGGAAGGTCGAGTTGGCGACGTCGAAGACGACGTTCGCGAAGCTCGTCACGAGGGCCACGATCACCAGCTGGGCGACCGTCAGCCGGTCGAACCACCAGGCCAGCGGGATGGAGACGACCGCCGCCGCGCGGGCCAGGTCGGCGCCGATCTGGACCCTTCGCATGGGGAGTCGCTGCACCACCACCCCGGCCGGCAGGCCGATCACGATCCAGGCGACGTAACCGGCGGCGGCGATCATGCCCATCTGGAGCGCGGAGGCGTCGAGCACCGTCAAGGCCGTCAGCGGCAGCGCCACCGCGCCCACCGCCGAGCCGACCGCGCTGGTCGTGCCGGCCGTCCACCACCGCCAGAAGACGCCCGCTCCACCTCCACTGCCGATTCCCATCCCGGCGCCTCTCCTCAGTGAGTTCCATAATGGAACGCACTATACTGGAGCACGTGAAGCGCGCCGATCTGCCCGACTCCGACTGCGGTATCGCGCAAGCGCTCGGAGTGATCGGCGACTGGTGGACGTTCCTGATCGTGCGCGACATCGCGGGCGGCATCACCCGCTTCGACGGCCTTCAGCGTGAGCTCGGCGTCAGCCGCCGGGCTCTGGCCGAACGCCTGGCCGGGCTCGTCGAACACGGGGTGCTTGAGAGGCGGCCCTATTCCGATCGCCCGCCGCGCTACGACTACGTGCTGACCACCAAGGGTGAAGGCCTGCTGCCGGCGCTCATCGCCCTGCAGGATTGGGGCGCCAGACATGTGATGGGCGACGGGGCGCTGACCGCGACCAGCGAGGAAGGATCCGCCGAGAGCCGTCGGGTGCACGATCTGGTCAACCGGAAGCTGCCGGACGTCGTGCTGGAACGACACGACGGCGAGCCGGTCGCGCCCCACGCACCGGGCGCCTGGACCGTGCTCTACTTCTTCCCCGGCGCCTTCGCCCCGGGCACCCAGGGCTACCCGCCCGGCTGGGCCGACATCCCGGGGACGAAGGGTTGCACTCTGGAGGCTCTCACCTACGCGTCACGGTGCGCCGACTTCGAGGCGGCGGGTGCCGCGATCCGAGGCGTGAGCACCCAGCGACCCGACCAGTTGGCCGCCTTCGTCGCGCACGCGAGGTTGCCCTATCCCCTCCTGTCCGACCAGGACAGCAGGCTCGCCGCCGGACTGCTGCTGCCGACCTTCCGAACGTCCGGCGTCGACCGCTTCAAGCGCCTCACCCTGTTGGTCGACCCCGGCGCGATCATCCGGGCGGTGCAGTTTCCGATCAGCGATCCGGCCGGTTCCGTGGAGGAGATGCTCGCCCTCGTCCGCGGTCGATGACGACCGTCACCGCGCGTCCGTCGCCCAGGAGATGCCCGGCTCTGCACGCGGGCGGTGGCGGCGGGACTGTCAGGAGCGGCGCAGCAGCGCCAGGAACATCGCGTCCGTGCCGTGCCGGTGCGGCCAGAACTGCGCGTACGGCCCGTCGCCGAGGCCGGGCACCTCGGGCAGGAACGCGCGGGCGTCCAGCACCTCGACCCGGTCGCGCACGTCCTCCACCACCGCCCGGGTCTCGGCCAGGTGCGGCGAGCAGGTCACGTACGCCACGACGCCGCCCGGCCGGACGGCCTCCAGCGCCGAGTCGAGCAGCCGCCGCTGCAGCGCGGTGAGCTCGGGGATGCTCCGGGGGTCGCGCCGCCAGCGGGCCTCCGGCCGCCTGCGCAGGGCGCCGAGCCCGGTGCAGGGGGCGTCGAGCATGACCCGGTCGAACGCGCCGGGCCGCCAGGCGGGCCGCGTGCCGTCGGCCGTGATCACCTTCGCCTCGCGGGTGGTGCCCCACACCAGCCGGGCGCGGTGATACTGCACGTCGGCGCCGAGCAGCCGGGCGCCCCGCTGCGTCGCCACCGCGTCGAGCAGCCCGGCCTTCCCCCCGGGGCCCGCGCACATGTCCAGCCAGGTGGAGTCCCGCTCGAGCGGCACGCGGGTCAGCGCGAGCGCGACGAGCTGGCTGGCCTCGTCCTGCACCGCGGCCCGCGCCTCCCCTACGGCGGGGATGGAGCCCGGGTCGCCCTCCGGCAGGTAGACCGCGTACGGCGAGTAGGCGGCCCGCTCGGCCCCCGCCTCGACCAGCTCCTCCACCGTGGCCCGCCCCGGCCGCGCCACCAGCGCCACGCGGGGGCGCTCGTTGTCGGCCTCCAGCAGCGCGGCCGTCTCGTCCACGTCCCCGCCGACCGCGTCGCGCAGGGCGGTGACGATCCAGCGCGGGTGGCTGTAGGTGACCGCCAGGTTGCCGGCCGGGTCCTGCGCGCGCGGCGGGGCGACGATCTCCAGCCACTGCTCCAGCGTGCGGCCCGCGACCTTGCGCAGCACGGCGTTGGCGTAGCGGGACGGGCCGGGCCCGACGCGCAGCCGTACGAGGTCGATGGTGGCGCTGACCGCCGCGTGGGGCGGGATCCGCGTGCGCAGAAGCTGGTGAACGCCGAGACGCACCGCGTCGAGCAGCGGCGGGTCCACCTCCTCCGGAGGACGGTCGCTGCACGCGGCGATGACCTCGTCGTAGGTCCCGAGGCCGCGCAGCGTGCCGTACGCCAGCTCGGTGGCGAGGGCCGCGTCGCGTCCGGCGATCCGCCGCTGCCGCAGCAGGGCCGGCATGAGCAGGTTGGCGTAGGCGTCGCGCTCGTCGACAGCCCGCATCAGGTCATAGGCGGCGTTGCGCGCCTCGTCACGGGGCGGGCGCCCGCGGCCCTGCTTCGGCTGCCCGGCCTTCGCCGCGTGCGGGGTCTGCCCGCCGTGGCCCGCCCTGCCGCCGTGTCCCGGGCGGACCTGCCCTGAGCCGCCGCCCTTGCCGCCGCCCTGGCCGCTCCCCTGGCCACGCCGCGCGCCGCCGCCGCCCTGACCTCTGCCCTGCTTCACGGTGTCACCCTCGACCCTGCCACCTTCGACCCTGCCGCCTTCGACGTTGTCACCTTCGACGCCGCCGCCCTCGGCCCTGCCACTCGCTGATCCGCCGCCTCGGCTCCGCCGCCCGCCACGCCGTCCTCCCGGCACGGGGCCGGGGCCGGATCCCGGCGGGCAGGGCCCTTCAGACCAGGGTCTCACCGTCCGCGAACCGGACGCCGCGGCCCCATTCGGCCGCGCTCATCTGCCGCTTGCCCTGCGGCTGCACCTCGCCGAGTTCCACGGGGTGGGTGCCGGTGCCGACGAGGACGGTCTTCCGCGTGGCCGCGATCTCCCCGGGGGCGAGCTTGCCCGCGTCGGGCGCGAGCCGAACCGGGCCGATCTTGACGCGCTGGCCGCGGAACTCGGCCCAGGCGCCGGGAGCCGGAGTGCAGGCCCGCACCAGCCGGTCCACTCGCATCGCGGGCGCGGTCCAGTCGATCCTGGCGTCCTCGACCGTGATCTTCGGGGCCAGGCTGACGCCGTCCGCGGGCTGCGGACGCGCCTCCAACGTGCCGTCCTCGACGCCGTCGAGCGTGGCCAGCAGCAGGCCCGCGCCCGACTCCGCGAGCCGGGCCAGCAGCGCGCCGCTCGTGTCATCCGGCCGGATCTGCTCGGTGAGCACGCCGAACACCGGCCCCGCGTCCAGCTCCTTCACGATGCGGAAGGTCGAGGCGCCGGTGACGTCGTCGCCGCGCAGCACGGCGTGCTGCACGGGCGCCGCGCCGCGCCAGGCGGGCAGCACGGAGAAGTGCAGGTTGATCCACCCCTGCGGAGGGATGTCGAGCGCCGCCTGCGGCAGCAGGGCGCCGTACGCGACCACGGGGCAGCAGTCGGGGCCGATCGCCCTCAGCCGGTCGAGGAACTCCGGGTCCGCGGCCTTCGCCGGCTTGAGCACCTCGATTCCCGACTCCTCCGCCAGCTGGGCCACCGGGCTGGGATGCACCTTGCGCCCCCGGCCCGACTGCGCGTCCGGCCGGGTCACGACGGCCGCCACCTCGTGGCGGGGCGAGTCCAGCAGGGCGCGCAGCGACGGGAGCGCGGTGTCGGGCGTGCCGGCGAAGACCAGGCGCACTACAGAGCCCTTCCCTGCGTGGCGTGCGGCGAGATCTTCACCACCGGAGCCGACAGGCCGCTCCACTCGGCCTCGCGGATCGCCTTCATGGCGAGCTTGCGCTGCTTGGGGTCCAGCCGGTCGATGAACAGCACGCCGTCCAGGTGGTCGGTCTCGTGCTGGAAGCAGCGCGCCATGAGGTCGGTGCCCTCGATCGTCACCGGCTCGCCGTGCATGTCGAAGCCCTTGGCCACCGCCCTGATCGCGCGGGGCGTCGGGAAGGACAGGCCGGGGAAGGACAGGCAGCCCTCCTCGCCCTCCTCGTCCATCTCGCCGCCGAGGTCGAGATCGGGGTTGATGAGGTGCCCGAGCTGCTCGTCCACGTAGTAGGTGAACACGCGCAGGCCGACGCCGATCTGCGGCGCGGCCAGGCCTGCGCCCGGCGCGTCCATCATCGTGTCGGTCAGGTCCTTGACGAGCTTGCGCAGTTCCTTGTCGAAGTCGACCACCGGCTCGGCCGGGGTGCGCAGCACCGGGTCGCCGAACAGGCGGATCGGCTGAATGGCCAAGGGTTGGCTCCGTTCACGTCACGTACACGAGGAGGATCACCCCAGTCTACGGGCGTGAACGCACCTTCATCGCCGTCTTCCTGGCGGTCTTCGCGATCAGCGGATCGGGATGGTGCCTGCCGAGCATCTCCAGCACGGCGAGGGCGTCGGGGTGGTCGGCCCGGCCCATCTCCGGCACCAGCGTGAGCAGGTCCTCCCCGAGGAGGTCGAAGTGGGCCACCGAGTCGACCGGGGCGCCGATGTAGAGCAGGGCGGCGAGGGTGTCCACCGCCACCCAGGCCCCGTCGCCCTCGCCGAGGGCCGGCGCCTCCAGGTCCCGCACGCCCAGCCAGGCCGCGGCGTAGCGCCACATCATCGGCTCGTCCAGGGCCTCGCGTACGGCCTGCGCGGCCTCGGGGCCCAGCTCCTCGAGCACGGTCCCGGCGGTGCCGCGCTGGGCGGCGTTGCCCGACGCGGCGATCTTGATGAGCTCGCGCGCCGCGTCCTCCGGCACCCGGCGCTCCAGCCACAGCGTGGCGGCGCTGGCGGAGGCCCGGCCGGTCAGCATGGCGTCGATGAGGTCGGCGGCGCCCAGCTCGGCCAGCGCGGCCACCTCGCCGAGCGACGGCGCGTCGTGGCCCTCCCTCAGCAGGTCACGGCGCACGGCCCACACGCCCGGCTGGCTGAGCCGCACGAGCTCCCCGGTCAGCTCGATCAGCCCGCAGTACTCCAGCAGCGCCATGGCCGCCGCCAGCTCCCCCGGCAGGGTCATCCGCAGCCGCCGCAGGTCCGCCGGCCGCGCCTCGCAGCCCACCTCGTGGGCCTGGAGGATGCCGCCGGCCAGGGCGGCGAGCGGCATGCCCTCACGCACCGAGTAGATCGTCGCGAGGATCTCGGTGAGGTGCTCGTCGATGACGGCCGACCCGGTCAGGCCCTCCTCGGTCCGGTCGAGCACGTCCATGACCACGCCGTCCCAGAACTCCATGGGGTCGGACACGCCGGGCCCGGGACGAGCGCCCTGCCGGGTGACCTCCACGAGACGGCCGTTGACCGCGACCACCCACAGCAGGCGCAGCCTGGCGGCCTCCAGGCCCAGCTCGGCGACGACCGCCTCGGCCTCGGCGGGGTGCGGCAGCCCCTGCTCGGTGACTTCGCACACACCCCGCGGGGAGGCCCCGCAGCGGGCCCCGACCCACTCGGCGATACGGCGGGCGTCCCGTACGAGCGGGACCTCCCGCACCGCGTGGACGAGCAGCTCGTCGGGGGCGATGTCGACCGGCGGGAAGGTGAGCACGTCGCTGTCGGCCATTCCAGCAACTTACTGCACAGCAGTCACCTGATGCCCCGCGAACGAGCCTTGAAAGCCGCTTTCCGGGCGGCTTTGGCTGCGGCCTGGTCCGGCAGCGTGCTGCCGAGCAGTTCGAGAACCTCGACCACGTCGGGGTGGTCCACCCGCCACATGTCCTCGATCAGATGGGCGGGCGGCCCCGAGGCCGCGATGTTCTCCGCGAAGCCCTCCGGGTCGGCCTCGGCGGCGGGCAGCGCGAGCGCGAGCATGTCGACGCTCACCCACAGGACCTCTTCGGGGGTGAGCGCGGGCGCGTCCAGGCCCCGGGAGGACAGCCAGTGGATGGCGTGCGGGCGCAGCTCGGCGTCGTCCAGGTAGGACCGCACGACCGGCGCCGCCTCGACGCCCAGCCGGTCCACGATGGTCACGGCGACCCCGCGCACCTCGGCCGGGGCGCCGGCCACGGCGGCGAGCAGCTCCGACGCCGCCTGCTCGGGGGTGCGCCGCGACAGCCACTCGGCGATGTCCCGCTCGGCCGCCTCGTCCGCCGTGCCGTCGCCGATCAGGCCGGCGATCAGCCCGCTCGCGTCGCCCTCGGCCGGGGCCGGCGCGAGCGGCGCGTCCAGGCCCATGCCGGCGTACAGCTCCCGCAGGCCCCACAGGGCGTGCGGGGTCAGGGCCAGGCCGTCCTCGGTGCGCTGGACCGTTCCCGCGTACGCCAGGGCGGTCAGCGCCTCGTCCAGCCTGCCGACCGGCCGCCCGGCGGCCACCTCGCGCAGATAGTCGGCGAGCGCGTCCACCGGGACGGGCGACTGCAGCCGGTAGAGCAGGTCGTGGATCTGGGACATCCCCTCGTCCACGACCGCCTCCCCGGTGAGCGGCACGGACCTCTCGACGAGGAACTCCAGCGCCGACCGCCACAGGTCGAGCAGTTCGTCCTCACCGCGCGCGTCCAGCTCACGGAACTCCTCCGTGACCAGGACGGCCGTGCCGTCGAGCCGGGCCAGGCCCAGGTCGAGCGCGAGACGCCACGCCGGTTCCGGACACTCGACGCCGAGCTCGGCCGTGCACGCCCGCGCGTCCCTGACCCGCAGCGACCGGCGCGTCGTCACCGTGCGGCCGCCCTCCACCAGCCACGCCACCACCCGGTGGGCGTCGCGCAGCATCGGCACCTCGCGCACGGCCCGCGCCACCTCCTCGCGCGGCGCGAGCCGTACGGGCGGCAGGGGCGCGCAGCCGGGGCAGTCGCACTCGTCGCCGTCCGCCCCGCCCTGCGCCCCCTGGGCCCGCGCGGTCTGGGCCGCGTCGAGTTCCAGCGAGTCGGGCCCGATGGCGCTGAACAGGCTCTTGGCCATGCCGAACTTGGACGTGTCGGCGAGCGCCTGCGGCATCTCCGGCTCGATGCGGTCGATGGTCTCCCGCATCCGGGCGGCCGTCTTGCTGCCGATCTCGCCCGTGTCCAGCAGGAACTCGACCAGTGTCCGCGCCGCGGCGACCGTCTCCGGCGCGCTCTCCGGTGGCGCGATGACCTTGCGCGGGTAGATTTCCAGCAGGAGCTCCTCGAAGGTGCCCGGCCGGAAATCGCCCAGTTCGTTCACCTCCAGGTAGTCGCTGGCGTAGTCGCACAGCAGACGTACCTCGTCGACGTCGACCTCGACGTTCCGCTCGCGCCCCCAGGCGCGCAGGCCGTCGATGGCCCGGTTCACCCATTCGATCGACACAGAGGCACGCTAACGGCTCGCTTTGTGCGAGGCGAATCGGTCAGATGAGGTCGAGCGGATCAATGTTCACACGTACCACGTCCGGCGCCTTGCGCGCGGAGCGCACACCGGAGGCGCCCTTGAGCGCGCGGGCCAGCGCGGACCCGAGGTGGCGCGGCACCCGGACCATGGCCCGTTCCAGCCCGCCCTCCACCGGCACCGGCCCCAGCACCTGCGCCCCGGGAGGCAGCCCGGCGCCCGCCAGGGTCTCCCTGACCGCCGCGGCCGGGCCCGTCAGCGTCGCCATCCGCACGGCCGGGGGGAAGCCCAGCTCGGCCCGCTCGTCGAGCTCGCGCTCCGCGAAGGTGACGGGGTCCCAGCGCAGCAGGGCCTGTACGGCGGGCACCGCGGCGTCGGCCAGGACGACCAGCTCCCCCGCGGGCCGCAGCAGGGCGGCGGCGTTCGTCCAGCGCCGCAGCGCCTCCTCGGCCGCGCGCAGGTCGGGGCGGCCCAGCAGCGCCCATCCGTCGAGCAGCACGGCGGCCGCGTAGCCGCCGTCCGGCACCGGCTCGGCCCCGGGCGTCGCCACGACCAGCGCGGGGGCGCCGCTCACCGTCGCGAGCACGCCGTCGCGCCCGCTGGTGCGCACGGCCACCGAGGGAAAGGCCCGGCCCAGCTCCTCGGCGGTGCGCCGCGCGCCCACGATGACGGCCCGCACTCCCGTGCCGCCGCAGGACGGGCAGCGCCAGTCGCCCGCGATCCGGCCGCACCAGCGGCAGTACGGCACGGCGTGCCCGCCGCGCAGCGCGAGCGGGCCCGAGCACACCGGTCCGGTGGCGGCGGGCTCCGCCGGCACGGGGTCCACGAGCATCCGCGCCCTGCCGCCGGGCGCCACGCCTCCCGGGGCGGCCCCGGGTGTCTGGACCGGGCGCACCGGCGGCAGGCCCGAGCAACGGGCGGGCGCGCGGCAGTGACGGCAGGCCAGCGCGGGCAGGTAGCCCCTGCGCGGCACCTGGACGAGCACAGGGCCGTGCTCCAGCCCCTCCCGCAGCGCCCGCCAGGCGATGCTGGGCAGGCGGGCCGCTCTGGCCGCCTGGTCGCGGGCCAGCTCCGCGTCGTCGCCCGCCGGGCGCACCCGGGGCGCCCGGGCCCTGACCGCCGTACGGTCGGGGACGAGCGGGGCCGCCCAGCCCGTCTCGACGAGCGCGGTAGCCTCGGCGGTGCGGGCGTAGCCGCCGACGAGCAGGCCCGCCCCCGCCTGGTGCGCGCGCAGGCCGAGGACCTCCCGCGTGTGCGGGTAGGGCGCGTGGCGCTCGGCGTGCAGGTCGTCGCCGTCGTCCCAGACGACCGCCAGCCCTAGGCGGGCCACCGGCGCGTACGCCGCGGGGCGGTTGCCCACCACGATCCCGATCTCGCCGCGCAACGCCTTGAGCCAGCGCCGGTAGCGCTCGGCGGGTCCGAGGTCCGCCGTGATCGCCACGTGCGGCGTCTCCCCCAGGGCCGCGGTCACCAGCGCCACGTCCTTGCCGTCGGGCACCGCCACGACGACGCCCCGGCCGCCGTCCAGTGTCGCCCGCGCGGCGGCCGCGATGGCGTGCGGCCACGACGGCCCGGCGGCGTCCGTGCCCGGCAGGGCCGTCCACACGGCGCGCGGCGCCCTGCCCTCGGCCAGCGCCTCCAGGAAGGAGGCGCCCGCCGGGTAGGCACTCCAGGCGTCGCCGTAGGCCCGGGCCGCCCGCCGCCCCGCCGCGTCGCCGGGCGCCGCCTCGTCTGGCGCGGCCTCCCGTGGCGTCGTCTCCCCGTGCATCGTCGCCGGGTGCGCCGCGTCTTCGTGGGCCGCGTCTTCGTGGGCCGCAGTCTGCGCCGGGTGTCCCTCGTCCTGCGTATGCCCTGCATCCTGCCGCGCAGGTACCGTGCCCTTTAGGGGGCGTGGACGCGGGCCCTCGGTGTCCGCCGTGGCGCCTGCGGACTCAGGGGCAGGCGGGGGAACGTCCCCCTCGGCGGCGTCCGCGGCGCCGGCGCCTGCCGTGTCTTCGGGGGTCGCCGCCCGGCGCGCCGGCGTTCTGGCCTCGGCCTCGACCCGGGCGTGCCGCGGCGGAACGGCCAGGCGCAGGACGTCCGGCATGGTCCCGGCGTACCGGTCGGCCACGGCGCGGGCCAGCCGCGCGATGTCGGGAGTGAGGACGGGCTCCGGGGAGATCACCCGTTCCAGGAAGGACAGCCGGCCCTCGTGCTCGCTCTCGGAGAGCCGTTCGAGCAGGTAGCCGTCGGCGAGCTGCCCGGCGAAGCGGACGCGCACCCGGCAGCCGGGCACCGCCTCGGCGTCCATCGTGGTGGGGACGAGGTAGTCGAAGGGCCGGTCGAGGTGCGGCAGCGGCGTGTCCACCACGACCCTGGCGACGGGCAGGTTCGGCGCCGCCTCGCGCGCGCCCTTGGGCGAGCCCGCCCGCCCCGGTCCTGTGGTCCCCCGCGTCCGCTCAGTGCCCCCACGCGTCCGCTCAGTGCCTCCACGCGTCCGCTCAGTGCCCCCACGCGTCCGCTCAGTGCCCCCACGGGCCCGCTCGGCGGGCCGCTGCGGGGCGGCCGGGGGCGCCGGAAGGAGCGCCTCCTGGGGATGCGGGGCGCGGGTCGGCTCGGTCACCTCTACGTCCTACCAGACCCGGCGAGCCGCAATCACACGTACGCCGCCGCCTGTGGACGTCCGGGGAGACCCGGCGGGCACGCATGGGCGGCGCCCGCCGTCAGAGGCGGGCGCCGCCCGGGGCGACGATGTTCGCGGTGCTTCGTCAGCGGTGTGTTACAGGCCCGCGGCCTTGCGCAGGGCGTCGGCCCGGTCCGTGGACTCCCAGGAGAAGCCCTCACGGCCGAAGTGGCCGTAGGCGGCGGTCTCGGAGTAGATCGGGCGCAGCAGGTCGAGGTCGCGGATGATCGCGGCAGGACGCAGGTCGAAGACCTGGAGCACCGCGTCCTGGATCACGTCGACCGGCGCCTTCTCGGTGCCGAACGTCTCGACGAACAGGCCGACCGGCTGGGCCTTGCCGATGGCGTAGGCGACCTGCACCTCGCAGCGCTCGGCCAGACCGGCCGCGACGACGTTCTTGGCGACCCAGCGCATGGCGTAGGCGGCCGAGCGGTCGACCTTGGACGGGTCCTTGCCGGAGAAGGCGCCGCCGCCGTGGCGGGCCATGCCGCCGTAGGTGTCGATGATGATCTTCCGGCCGGTGAGCCCGGCGTCGCCCATGGGCCCGCCGATCTCGAAGCGGCCGGTCGGGTTGACCAGCAGGCGGTAGCCCTCGGTCTCGATCTCCAGGTCGGCCAGCACCGGCTCGACCACGTGCTCGCGGATGTCGGGCGTCAGCATCTCCCGCAGGTCGATCTCCGGAGCGTGCTGCGTGGAGACGACCACGGTGTCGAGGCGGACCGGCCGGTCACCGTCGTACTCGATCGTGACCTGGGTCTTGCCGTCCGGGCGCAGGTAGGGAACCGTGCCGTTCTTCCGCACCTCGGACAGGCGCCGGGCCATCCGGTGCGCGAGCTGGATCGGCAGCGGCATCAGCTCGGGGGTCTCGCGGCAGGCGTAGCCGAACATCAAACCCTGGTCGCCCGCGCCCTGGCGGTCGAAGTCGTCGGAACCCTCGCCCGCACGGTGCTCGTAGGCGTCGTCCACACCCTGCGCGATGTCCGGCGACTGCGCTCCGATGGACACCGACACGCCGCAGGAGGCGCCGTCGAAGCCCTTGTGGGAGGCGTCGTAGCCGATCTCGAGGATCTTCTCGCGGATCAGGGCGGGGATGTCGACATAGGTCTCCGTCGTCACCTCTCCGGCGACGTGGACCTGGCCAGTAGTGATCAGCGTCTCGACGGCGACCCGGCTCTTGGGGTCGTCCTTGAGCATGGCGTCGAGAATCGCGTCACTGATCTGGTCGGCGATCTTGTCCGGGTGGCCCTCGGTGACCGACTCGGAGGTGAACAGGCGACGGGACAACTCAGGGCTCCTCATGCAGCGGCTGCTGACGTCCATGAGTGGCCGGCGGTAGAGCCCAGCCCCACCGCGGCCACTCGATGCTCACGCGAGTCTAGCCTTAGGCGCTGCGGAGCCGCGAAGGCATCCGGGTTTCGGACGCCGGGTCGGCCGCACGCGAGAAGACCCGCCGCAGGCGCGGAGGGCGTGTCAGAGGTCGGGCAGGGGATCTCTAGGCAGGTCACCGGGCGAGAAGGCCTCCGCGTCCGCCGCCGCCACCACGGCGGCGTACTCGTCGTCGACCTCCAGGGTCATGCCGCCGATTTCGATACGCGGCCCTGACCCGAACTCAACAGGGCCGAGGCGGGTACGGCGGGGGTAGCGCGCCCACACTCCGGACGGTTCGTCCCTGCTGAACATCTTGGTGGACAGCAGGGTGATCGAGCGGTCCGTCACCACGACGAGGAAACCGATCATGGCGGGAGGAGGCAGGGCCACCGCGGGAAACACGTAGCGGATGTCCTCGCCGGGACCGAGCATCGCCCGGCAGCGCTCCCTGATCGTGGCGGACACCGGCATGGCGATCGCTCCCTCGATGCACGACCTGTGGGGGCGGGGCGGGCGCCCGCGCCGGCACCACGCGAAGGTCAGGCGAGACGCTGCGCCACCAAGTCCCACACTACGTCGGCGAGATCCTCTTTGGGACCCCTCGGAATCTCCACGGACCCGCCCTCCGCCGTGAGGACGACGGCCGCGTTGTCCGGCGTGCCGAAGGCCAGGTTCTCCCCGACCTGGTTCACGACGAGCAGGTCGCAGCCCTTGCGCTCCAGCTTGGCCCGGCCGTTGGCCAGGACGTCGTCGGTCTCCGCCGCGAATCCCACGATGACCCGGGGATGCGGCCCGTCGGCGCTCTCGCGCCCGTCGCCCGCCGGCGCGTCCCCCGCGGCGTACGCCTCCCGCCTGGCCCGGCGGATCTCCCCCAGCTCGGCCAGGATGTCGGGATTTTTCGCCAGATGGATTGGATCGGGCTCGGCGGACGACTTCTTGATCTTCGTGTCGCTCTGCCGTACGGGCCGGAAGTCCGCGACCGCGGCCGCCATCACGACCGCGTCGGCGTGCTCGGCCGCCGCGAGGACCGCGTCGCGCAGCTGTCGCGCCGACTCCACCCGCACGACCTTCGCGCCCGCGGGATCGGGCAGCGTCACGTTGGCCGCCACGAGCGTGACCTCCGCGCCCCGGGCGACGGCCGTACGGGCGAGGGCGTATCCCTGCAGCCCGGAGGACCGGTTGCCGATGAAGCGCACGGGGTCGATCGCCTCACGGGTGCCGCCGGCGGAGACGACGACGTGCCGCCCGGCCAGGTCCTCGCGCCGCCCCGCCAGCACACGGCGGCACACCTCGAAGATCTCGGCGGGGTCGGGCAGCCGTCCGGGACCGGTGTCGGCACCGGTGAGCCTGCCGACGGCGGGCTCGATCACGATCGCGCCGCGCTCGCGCAGCGTCGCCACGTTCGCCCGCGTGGCCGGGTGCTCCCACATCTCGGTGTGCATCGCGGGCGCGAACACCACCGGGCACCGCGCCGTGAGCAGGGTGTTGGTGAGCAGGTCGTTGGCCATGCCGTGCGCGGCCCGCGCCAGCACGTCCGCCGTCGCCGGGGCGACGACCACCAGGTCGGCGGACTGCCCGATGCGCACGTGCGGCACCTCGTGCACCGACTCCCACACCTCGGTGGTCACCGGATTGCCCGACAGCGCCGCCCAGGTCGGCTCGCCGACGAACCGGAGAGCGTCCCGGGTCGGCACGACGCGCACGTCATGTCCCGACTCGGTGAACAGGCGCAGCAGCTCGCAGGACTTGTAGACCGCGATGCCTGCGCTCACGCCCAGCACGACAGACGTCATCGGCGGAGGTGGTGCTCAGCCCTCGATGGGCTCAGAGGTGAGCAGGCCCTCGGAGACCTCGCGCAGGGCGATGGACAGCGGCTTCTCCTGGGCGTGGGTCTCCACGAGGGGCCCCACGTACTCCAGCAGGCCCTCGCCGAGCTGAGAGTAGTAGGCGTTGATCTGGCGCGCCCGCTTCGCACCCATGATCACAAGGCTGTACTTGCTGTCGACGATGTCGAGAAGCGCGTCGATCGACGGGTTGGTGATGCCTTCCGCGTAGGCGGAGCTGCTTGCCACGTCAGTGATTCCCCTAGCTAGGTGAGTTTCCCATCAAGGTTATCAGCCGGTGGCACACGTCCTTGACGGACGTGTTGACGATCGTGAGGTCGAACTCCTTCTCCGCCGCCAGCTCGACCCGGCCCATCTCCAGGCGGCGGGCGATCACGTCGGGAGGCTCGGTGCCGCGGCCGCGCAGCCGCCGCTCCAGCTCCTCCCAGCTCGGCGGGGCGAGGAACACGAGCAGGGCATCGGGCATCGTCGTACGCACCTGCCTGGCGCCCTGCAGGTCGATCTCCAGCAGGGTGGGGACGCCTGCCGCCAGCTTCTCCAGCACCGGCCGCCTGGGCGTGCCGTACCGGTTGCCGGCGAACTCGGCCCACTCCAGAAGCTCGCCGGAGGCGACGAGCTCGTCGAACTCGTCGTTGCCGGCGAAGAAGTACTCCACGCCGTGCTGCTCCCCCGGGCGGGGCTTCCGGGTTGTCACCGAGACCGACAGCCACACCTCAGGGTGGGACCGCCGGAGCTCGGCGACGACCGTGGACTTCCCCACACCCGACGGACCGGACAGGACCGTCAGGCGCGGGCGAGGCATGGAGTCACCGCCGCGTGTCCTGAATCCGCTGGTCGCGACTGCCTCGTGGGCCCGATCTCCAGCGGACCGGGACGTGTCGGTCACTCCGTACCCCCGTGAAACTCGCTCGTACGCCGCCGAGATCAGCTCTCGGCGCCGCCGAACTCGCGCTCCAGGGAGGCGCGCTGGTTGGCGCCGAGACCCCGCACGCGGCGGGATTCGGCGATACCAAGGCGCTCCATGAGCTGCTTGGCGCGGACCTTGCCGACGCCAGGGAGCGACTCCAGCAGAGCCGAGACCTTCATCTTGCCGATGACGTCGTCGGTCTGCCCATCCTTCAGCACCTCAGCCAGAGAAACCGCGCCGTGCTTGAGCCGGTTCTTGACCTCGGCACGCTCCTTGCGTGCCTTGGCAGCCTTCTCAAGAGCTGCGGCGCGCTGCTCGGGGGTCAGGGGAGGAAGAGCCACGCCGGGTCACCTCGAATTTCTTGTCGATGTACTCGGACGGGAGGGGAAACTAGCTGGTCTTGGCCGTAACGGCAACGTCAAGGGCGGTTTCTCGGACTACAAAATTGATTTTACTACTTTTGGTATTGGAAAAGTCACTCTTCGTAGATCAAAACCGCCTCAGCAGGCCCGGAGCGGGATGACGCATGGTGACGGAGCCGGAGGCCGCCCGGCGCTCGCTCAGGGGCTCACGCGGCGCAGTGCGGCGGCGATCCCGGCGGCCGCCGCGCCCGGGTCGGGCGCCCCGGTGATGGGCCTGCCGATCACGAGGAGGTCGGCCCCGTGGGCGATCGCGTCCTCCGGGGTGGCCACCCGCGCCTGGTCCTGGGTGTCGGCGCCGACGGGCCGCACGCCCGGAGTGATCAACGTCACGTCCGGGCCGACCTCCGCGCGTACGGCGGCGACCTCCCTGGGCGAGCACACGAGGGCCTGGGCGCCCGCGCCGACGGCCACGGCGGCCATACGGCGCGCGACGTCCGCGGGGGGTCCCTGGATACCGATCTCGCGGAGATCGGCCTCGGAAAGCGACGTCAGGAGCGTCACGGCGGCGATCTGGGTGTTGGGGGCCGCCTCGACGGCCGCCCTCACCATCGCGGGGCCTCCCGCGGCGTGCACGGTGAGGTACGTCGGCTTGAGCCGGGCGACCGCCCGGGCGGCGGCGCCGACCGTGTTCGGGATGTCGTGCAGCTTGAGGTCCAGGAAGACCTGGACGCCGCTCGCGCCGCGCACCGAGGCGATCACGTCGGGCCCGTACCGCAGGTAGAGCTCCAGCCCCACCTTCACCGTGGAGACGTGCGGGGTGACCAGGCCGGCCCAGCGGGCCGCGGTCTCCAGGTCGGGCGCGTCCAGGGCGACGGCGATGGGAGCGGGCGTGGTCAAAGCGAACTCTCCTCGAGATCTGATCGCGAACGTGGTTGCGCGCCCGCCGGGCGGTGGGCCAGGCCCACGGCGTCGGCGAGCCGGTCGAACCCGCGCTCCTGCAGAAGCTCCTCAAGCTCCCTCAGGACGCGCGGGCAGGCGTAGGGGTCGTGGAACAGCGCCGTGCCCACCGCGACGGCGCAGGCGCCCGCCAGGACGAGCTCAAGGGCGTCCCTGCCGGTCGTCACGCCGCCCATGCCGATGATGGGCACCCCGGGCAGCGCGGCGTGGACCTGCCACACGCAGCGCACCGCCAGGGGCCGTACGGCGGGGCCGGACAGGCCGCCGGTGCCGGCCGCGAGCGAGGGGCGCATCGTGTCCACGTCGATGCTCATCCCGACCGGGGTGTTGATCATCGCGAGGGCGTCGGCGCCGCCGTCCACGCAGGCGCGGGCGACCGCGACGACGTCCGCCACGTCCGGGGACAGCTTGGCGATCACCGGCACCTCGTACGGCGTGGCCGCGCGCACCGAGGCCACGACCTCCGCCGCGGCGGCCCCGTCACGGGCGAACACCCTGCCGCGGTCCTCGACGTTCGGGCACGAGAGGTTGATCTCCACGGCGGTGATGCCGTCGACGCCGGCCAGGCGCCGTGCCAGCGCGGTGTACTCGGTCACGGTGCCGCCGCCGATCGACACGACCGTGCGGGCCCCGCGCTCGGCCAGCCAGGGCAGCTCGCGCTCCAGGAAGGCCTCGACGCCGGGGCCCTGCAGGCCCACGGCGTTCAGCAGCCCGGAGGGGGTCTCGGCCATCCGCGGCGTCGGCCGTCCCGCGCGGGGGGCCATGGTGATCGACCGGGTGACGAACGCGCCCAGCCGGTGGACGTCGGAGAACTGGGCCAGCTCGCGGCCGGTCCCGCCGCAGCCCGAGGCGGTCAGCACCGGGTTGGGCAGCTCCACGTGGGCCAGGTAGGTCCGCAGGTCGGCGGTCACGGCCGCCTCCCCCGCCCCGGCTCAGACATGCCGTCCGCCGGGCGCGCCGAGCGCGTCGAACGGGATCGTCCCGACGTCGTCGAACCGCACCCGCTCGCCCCGGAACACCGGCCCCTCGGTGCAGGCGCGGACCATGCGGGTCACGCCGTCGTCGCCGATGACCGGCACCACGCACGTCATGCAGACGCCGATGCCACAGGCCATGGACTCCTCCACGGCCACCTGCACGGGGACGCCGAACTCGACGGCGACCGCCGTGACGCCGCGCAGCGTCTCCATCGGCCCGCACGCGTAGACCGCGTCGGCCCGCGCGTCGGCGATCACGCCGGGCAGCACATCGGTCACCTTGCCGCGCATGCCCAGCGAGCCGTCCTCGGTCGTCAGCGTGGTCGTCTCGCCCATCCTGCGGGCCCGCAGCGCCCCGAAGACCCGGTCGGCCGACGGCGCCCCCAGCACGAAGTCGATGCGGCAGCCCCGCTGCTGCAGCGCGTCCCCCAGCGCGAACAGCGGCGCCGCGCCGTGCTCGTCGCCGACCAGTACGCAGGTGCAGGGGTCGCGGGGCAGGGGGAAGGGGCGGCCGAGCGGGCCGACCAGGTCGAGCGTGTCGCGCGCCCGAAGGTCGGCGAGCCAGGCCGTCCCGGCACCGCGCACGCCGAAGACGAGCTCCACCGTGCCACCGTAGTCCGGCTTCACGTCGTGGATCGTGAAGGCCCGCCGGGTGAGCATCGAGGAGTTGCGGCCCCCGACGGCGACCGTCACGAAGTGGCCGGGCCGGAACCGGTCCGCGATGCCCGGCGCGACGACGGTGAGCGCATGGTAGGCGTCCACGCGGCGCGTCGTCAGCACCGTGCCCGTGACCTGAACCGGACTGCCGGCCACTCTCCGCTCCTTTGCGCTCGCTCCGCTCGCACGGCCCCGGGCGCCCAAGCTGGCCTGGTCGTGCCGGAGGCGCGCAGTGTATCCAGCCCTCGTCACTCCGGGTCGCTCGTACCTCGCTCCCCTCGCTCCTCAGTCCAGACCGCCGGCGCGCCCTCCGCGCTCATGGCGCTCGCTCCGCTCGCGCGGCTCGGGCGCCTGAGCCGACGTCTTCCCTCGTCACTCCGGGTCGCTCGTACCTCGCTCCCCTCGCTCCTCAGTCCAGACCGCCGGCGCGCCCTCCGCGCTCATGGCGCTCGCTCCGCTCG